>JBEKZQ010000004.1:0-34023 GCA_049509675.1 Thermoguttaceae bacterium
TGTTCGCCAGCACGGCGGACCCGGATTATCAGGCCCTGCTGAAGGCATTGAAATTGACCGAGGATGCACTGGCCGTACGTCCCCGGACCGACATGCCCGGCTGGCAGATCGATCCGGCATCGAACTGTTCATGCAAGTGAATCGCAACTCTTCCTTGAACTCGAAACGGAGCCGTTTTATGAACGCCCATGACCGTAGCAATAAGACTTCCTCGCGGCGCAAGTTCTTTCAGCAGTCCGGCCGTCTCGCGGCAGGCGCGGCGCTGGCCGGCGCTCTTTCCACGCGGGCCTATGCCGGCGAACAGAATACGATCAAGATTGCCCTGGTGGGTTGCGGCGGACGCGGCACCGGGGCGGCGGCGCAGGCATTGAGCACCCAAGGCCCCACGAAGCTCTGGGCGATGGCCGACTTCTTCGATGCCCGCTTGCAGCCCAGCCTGCGGTTGCTGGCCGGCCAATTCGCCAAGCAGGTCGACGTGCCCAAGGAGCGGCAGTTCGTCGGCCTGGACGCCTACAAGAAGGCCATCGACGTGCTGGGACCGGGCGGCGTCGTGTTGTTGACCACGCCGCCGGCTTTCCGGCCCATCCACCTTGAATACGCCGTGGCCCAAGGTTGCCACGTATTCATGGAAAAATCGTTCGCCGTGGACGCCCCGGGGGTTCGCCGCGTTCTGAAGGCCGGCCAAGAGGCCGGGAAGAAGAACCTCAAAATCGCCGGCGGTCTGATGAGCCGCCACTACAGGCCGCTGGAAGAGGCGGTCGCCCAACTGCACAACGGCCTCGTCGGCGAGATCATCGCGCTCTGGAGCTACCGCGAGCATGGCGCGGTGGGCTTCAGCCCGAAGCCGGCCGGCATGTGCGAACTGGCCCATCAGATCCGCAACTACTCCAATTTCACCTGGCTGAACGGCAGTTTCCTGCTGGACTGGCTCATCCATGACATCGACGTGTGCTGCTGGATCAAGGACGCCTGGCCCATCTCAGCCCAGGGCCAGGGTGGACGCCAGGTTCGCACCGCGCCCGATCAGTTGTTCGACCACTACGCCGTGGAGTACAGCTTTGCCGATGGCACGCGGATGTTCCTCCAGGGCCGCCATATCGACGGTTGCTGGGGCTTCTGCGGCAATGTGATTCAGGGCGCGAGAGGCTCTGCCGTGGGCAACGGATGGGGCCAGTCCCCCGCTGTCTACAAGGGGCACAAGCGGAGTCGCCAAGACCTGATCTGGGAGTATAAGGGACCGGAGTGCAATGATTATCAGGCGGAACATGACCTGCTCTTCGACGCGATCCGCACGAACAAGCCATACAATGAGGCCCAGCGATGCGCCAAGGCTGCCATGGCCGGCATTATCGGCCGTATGGCCGCCGAGTCGGGCCAGGAGATCACCTGGGACCAGGCGATGGCGTCGCAGATCGAGCTTGCGCCGGGTCTGGACAAATACACGCTGGACTCGCCCGCCCCGGTGCTGCCCGATGCCCAGGGCCATTATCCGATCGCCATGCCCGGTATCACCAAGGTGCTGTAATTCCATTAGGACCGGCAGAACAATAACTGTCCCGTTCTCGGAAGTAGTCATCACGCTCCGCGTGATGCAGTTCCATCTCGTGGAGCGAGATGAGTAGGATTGTTGCGACACTTATTGATTTGCCGGTCCTTGGCGGGGCTTTGCCGACCAATGCTGTACAACGATGTGCGGTCGACGCCACCCTGCGTTCAGGCGCACGTGCTTGAGCCCCAGGCGAGCCATGAACGCCGCCTCCACCTCGGAAATATAGTCGGTGAAATGCTCGGCCGAGTTGCCCCGGGGAGGAAAACGGAACCACTGGCAGACATTGGCGCCGGTGGCCAGGCGATCGAGGCGGCTGCGGGGCACCGCGGTCAACGGTTCGGCGGCGGATAGGCAAGGGGTGATAGCCAGGCTGCCGGCGCCAAGGGCTGTTAAACGCAAAAAGGCGCGTCGGTCAACCGGGGGCAGGTTTGTCATAATCAAGTCAGTCATTTGTGGACGGAAAGGGGAAAGTCCCGGCACCCGGCTTTACCGGGCGTAGAAACGGGAGTAGAATCGGAAGACATAGGGCACCTCCTTCTAAACGGGGTTAGGTGTTCTAGGCTCCCGCCGGCTAACATCCGGCGGGTGGCCCTTTTGTACCGCCTATGGTATATCGGGCGTAGAAATGGGCGTAAAGCCCTAGATGGCCTGGAGATAATGATAGACGTAATGCGTTATAGAATAACGACTTGCACCCCTAGCTCAATTGGATAGAGCATCGGTCTACGGAACCGAAGGTTACAGGTTCGAGCCCTGTGGGGTGTACTCGACGTAAGTCCCGCCGAATCCTGGAGTTAAGATACCTGCCGGCGGTCGGCAGTGCGGCCTGGAAGTCCTTTTGATAGTAGTACCGGTACTACTTTGGGACCCAAGGAGCCGCCTCAAGGGAATAAAGAGGGAATAAAAGGGAATAAAGGGGTCAGAACGATTTATGTTAAGGACGGATAAACGGGTCGGGAGTCTTTTTTGTGATCGAGAGTGTTCAAGGGGACGAACCGGTGGCCGGCGCGAGACGAATACCGGGGATCGGGAGTCTTATAGCGCGATCTTGCCATTTCACGAATCAAAGACCCCGACCCCTGCGGGAGAGGGAGAGTATTACTGTTGACTGACTGCCCAAAGCCAGCCGGCGTTGGTGGCGACGTACAACGTGCCGTTGGCCACGACGGGCGAGGCATACAGTTTGCCCCCGAGGCTGATGTGGGCGAGGATCTTCAACTCCTTGCCGGCAGAGAGCACCACGAGGCCCTTGGAGGTGGGCATGTAGACTTTGCCGTCGGCCACCAGCGTCGATCCCCACGTTTCGCACTTGGCGTCATGGATCCAGTGGCGCCGGCCTGTCTCGGCGTCCAGGCAGTGCAGCCGGCCTCCGACGTCGGAAACGTAGAGCAGCCCATCGGCTACCGAAACGGTCGAAAGCGTCCGATCCAGGCCTTGGTAGGTCCACCGCTTGCCGGTGGCCGTGATGTCGCCGCTGCCGCGTGGATCGATGCAATGCAACGCGCCACGGCCGCGCCCATGGGCCGGATCGCGGCCGATCGCCACATACAAGCGGTGGTTCACCAGGACCGGGGTGGCGATGATTTCGCTTCGGCCCACGTACGCACCGTCGTCCTTGTTCAACGTCCCATGCACCCGCTTGTCGCCCAGGCAATAATAGGTAATCGGGTCCCAATCGCCCGTGGCTTTGTACTCCGGCGGGATGCAGTCGCACGACCAGACGGTCTTTAGCCGCAGGGGTTTCTCGGGGACCGACGCCAGGGCTTCGAAGGCATAGCAGCGCCCGTCGCCGCCGCCGTAGAACAGCAACTTCCGGCCATCCACCATGCCCAACGAGGGCGAGGACCACTGCCCATGCAGGATGTGCGGCATGATGGGCGCGTCGTCGGTAGCCACGAGTCGGCCGTCGCGCTTGTCCAGCACGATCAGGTTCGGCGCATCGGGGGCCGGTATCTTGCGGTTCTTTTCCTTGGCCGGATCCTGGAAGCTGTTGCGATCCACGCCGTTGCAGGTGGTCACGTAGAGCAGGTCGCCGACGAGCAGCGGAGAACCGTTCGCCGTATCGCAGGGAAACACGCCCAACTGCTTCCACATGTCGAAGGTCCACGCGACTCGGGCGTCGCCGCTCTTCACTGGCGAGCCGGCCGTCTCCAGGCAAAGCACGTCGAAGCGGTTGGAAACGAAATAGAGGCGATCGCCTTCGACCGCCGCCGATGAGCAAACCCCAATCTGCTGCGGGATCTCGCTGATGCCGATGGAAAAGCCATTGATACGGCGAGCCACCTCGCGCGGCGCGGCCTTCCATTGCCAAAGACGCTTGCCGGTGGCCGCATCGAAACAGACGAAAATCCCATCCTTGTCGTCCAGGCCGCCGACGTACACCTTTCCTCCGACCACCGAAGGGCTGGAATAGAAGCCATTGCCCACTTTCACTCCCCATTTCACGTTGCTTGCCGTGGACAGGTCGATCGTTCCGTCGCGCTGCTTCCGGCCCGGCGCGAACGACGCGGGAAGGCCCTTTTCCTCCGATACCATGTTCTTTCCATCCGACCCGCACCATTGCGGCCAATCCTTGGCCGACACGCTCAGCGCGGCCGTCATGCTCAGTGAAAAGATCAGGGCCACGAGACCGCCGAGGTGGATTCGGGTAACTTGATGCCGGCACATGATATGTGTCTCCCCGTCAGGAGCCGTTAAACAACAACTTGGCCTGGTGCCCGTAGGACGGATTGCCAATCCGTCCCGCAAAACCCGGACGGATTGGCAATCCGTCCTACTGGTCTGTCCAACTTGAGTTTACGGGTGCCACGGTTGGCTTGTCCAACCGTGTTTCCAGCACTGCTGGGCAAGCCAGCAGCGGCACCCAACCGGTAATGTCGAAATGGACAGACCACTACGGCTCTTTCGTGTCATGTTCAAGGGCTTTCCAGTGCCAACAACCGCCCGTCGGCCTGGCCGACGAGAATTCGGCTGCCGCGAACGCCGATCGCGGAGATGTCTTGAACGAAGCCACTGCTGGCAAGGACCATCCCTTGTGCGTCGTGAATCTCCAGCGTGCCGCCCCAGTAAATGATGAGCGTCTTATCAGCCAGCTTCGCGACGAACTTCACCAACCGCCCCGGGCCGATCTGCTTCTGAGCTTTGGCGACGAGGGCCGCATCCTGGGCCGGTTTCATCTTCTTGACCGCCTCGGCGTAGGCCGGGCCTTCCACGATGCGCGCCGCGCCCGGCCGGCCGTCGGCCGCAATCGGCGTCAGCGAGCCGTCGTGCGACAGCACTTGAAACCCATCGTCCTGGGCGGCAATCGCGGTGATCCGGTCCGGCAGAGCGATCTGCCAAACGATCGATGCCTGAGGCAGTTTCACCGCCTTCGAGGCGGCCACGATCTCGCTCCGCGCGGGCATCGCCAGCGGCGTGAGCGGATCCAGTCCGGCGACCGCCTCGTAGGTTGCGCCGACCGCCTCGGCCATGCCTTCGGCGTCGTAGGCTATCAGCGCGAGCGATTCCTGCCCCGGGCCGATCCCGTCGCGCTGCCAGGCCACGTAGCCGCGGCCCGGGCCGGGAAAGTCCTTGTCGGCGGCGTAGGGCAGGAACCGCTCTTGGGCCAGGAAGCGGATGAGCGGGTTATCCTCCGGCGTGCCCAGCAGGATCACCGCGCCGCGCACGGCGAAGCCGGAATACTGGGGTTGGTTGCCGTCGCCCGCCTTGATCTGCCCGCGGCCGGCGTAATTCAGTCCGCACCAGGTGGCGGCCTCGTCCGCGCTCAAGGAGCGCGACATTGCCGCCTCGGCCAACGGCAGCACCTTGCACTCCACGTCCCACGGCTTGAGGATTTTTGCAAGCCGCTCGGCCGCCGCCTGATAGTCGCCTTTGCCGGGCACGATGGTGACGGTGCCATGCGTGCGGGCGAAGCGAAAGACGTTCTTCCGATCCGGGCCGAAGAAGACGGCCCGCCGCGTCGCGCCGGCCAGCCAGCCACAGCTTGATACGGCGGTGTAGTCCAGCGCGGCGGTCCCCTCCGTGTTGGCCAGCAGTTCGCGCACCGAGACCTGCCACTTGCCCGGCGAATCGTTCAGGGCCAAGGGGAGCGAGAGGCTCAGCGTGCCGCGATCGGTGGCGCGGTAGAGGCGATAGCGGACCGTGCCCAACGGATCGATCAGGCGGATCTCCAGCGGGATGGAGCCGCACAGCAGTCCGCCCTGGGCATCGACGACGGCCGCCGCCAGGTCCGCGCGGAGCGGGTCCTGTTCCACGGTATAGTCGCGGCGGAGCACGGGCGTGGCCACGCGCACGGCGGCAATGGGTCGCGCGGTTCGGGCGAAAACGCGCATCTGCCCGGGCCCGAAGCGGAGCCGGGCGGCCAGTTGGTCGCCCTGCTGCGCGAAGCCGGCCGCCGGGCCGCCCAGCACGGCGTCGTAGATGGGACGTTGGTCGGGGACCATGGCGATGGTGGCGGCAGTCGCCTTCATGGCCAACGGCGTGCCGCCCTGCGGATCGTGCGTGGCATTGACGGCGAAAAGGTACTCCACGTCGCCGCAGGCCTGGCGCGTCGCGCAGATGCCCGGCTGGTCGCAGGCGAAGATCGGCGCGATGCCCGCCTTCGCCAGGTGCGGCTTGAGGGCTGCGGCCAGTTTTGCCGCCGCCTGCAGGCTTTCGCGCATCTTGTCGCGGACATCGGGCGGAGGCGGCGTATAGCCCAGGTCCACGCCGCCCTTGATCTTCTGTTGGCAGTCGCTGGTCTGGAGCACCAGTCCGCCGCCGGCCGCGAACGCCTCCAAGCCCGCCACGACCTCGGGAGCCAGGTGATCGATCGAAGTGAGGACGATGGCCTTGTGCTGTGCGGCGAGCGTGCCGTCGACGATGTCTTCATCGAGCACGGTAAGGAACTGTTGTTGGAGCAGCTTGCCCGCCAGGTACGTAAGATAGATGCTCGACCCGTGGCGAGTGGCGTGCGAGTAACATACCTTCATGTCCCGCGTCTGCTTGTCCAGCAGGTTCGAGAGCGAGAAGTGCAGGGCCACGGGCGGGCGGGTCACGGGCAGGGTGGTAAAGATCGTCCCCAGCCGGGCCATCAGCTTGTTCGACTCGACCACGCCCTGGGCGGCGGGCCTGGCGTTCGGCTCGTAGGGGTCGATCTCCGGCGGCGCGATTATGCCCTGAATGTTCGTCTGAAACGAAAGGCACTGCTCCAGGCGAAACTCGTCGGTCGTGGTGCTGCCGTACCAGGTGGGGAGGTACCAGCACGGTCGGGCGAAATCGCGGGCGCGTGCGAATTCCAGGGTCAGCGACGGATTGAAATAGCCCGGCCCCCAGTCGTGATAGCCGCCGTGCCCGCTCACGATCGGCAAGCTGCGGGCGACGGTGAAATAGTGGCCGTCGCTGAAGGCGGGGAAACCGTATTGCGTTTGCGTGAGGGAGAGCAGATCGGGCCGAACCTGGCTGACGCCGAACCGGCTATCTTGCCAGGCGGCGTCCATGAATGCGAGTTTCCAATGGGCCCACTGGTTCCAACGCGCCACGTCCTCCGCCGCGGCGGCGTTGACGCGGCGGTACGGGATGGCCGGCCCGCCGAAGGCCGCCTCGTAGCTGCGGTGCTGCCAGGGGACGGCGTGGGCGGTCATTTCGCCCGTCTGGGGGTCTTTCGCCCAAGTCAGGCCCGGTTCGTCGTAAAAGTGGATGCCCGGCACGTTGGGCCGCGTGCGATTGAGCATTGCGCTGCGGACCGCGCGGCGCGTTCCGCCCCGGATCACGTAGGGATCGGACCAGTCGCACTCCTGTCGCAGGTCCATCTGGTGACCGCCGCCCATCGCGCAGCAGGGGATGAAGTCCACGCCTGCGCGGATGAAGTTCGCGTCTTCGTCGAAGCCGTGGTCGCCGTAGAAGACGTTGAAACCCAAATTGCCCTCGCCTTCGACGAGTTGCTGTTCCTTCTGGGCTCGGCCCCAGTTGATCAGCTTGTAGCTTGACTGGCGCAGGTGCGAGAAGAGCTCGATCGGGGTCGTGGCCGCGGCGCCGTCCACGGCGACACGGATCGCGTAGCGGCCCGGCCGCAGCAGCCGGCCGTTGAGGTGCAGGTGTTCGGTGCGACGTGCTGCGCCGTCTCTGCCGGGCACGGCGGCCACGGGGAAGGTACACTGCGCGCGACTGCCGTCGTCGCCTGCGACGCCTAGCACCAAGTCGCCGGCCAAGAGGGGGCCGCTGCTTGCGCGGACGACGGCCAGGTCGATCTGCTCGTTGGTTTGATAGGCCGCACGGGCCAGCGGCAACTTGATGGCGACCTCGGCGGAAGCCAAAGGCACGCCCCTCCCCAAGACCGAGACGACCAACACAGTCAACAGCACACGAACACCGAGCCAGCGCATGGCGGTTCTCCTTGGACCTGGGTGACTTTCAGTAGGACCTAGTATGGCCAACGCGAGGGCCAAAATCAAGTCATCGACAATCAGCCGCTCTTGGGCTGCACCGGCGGAGCCCTTTGGTCCGATCAACTCCGGCCCGGCCCGATTTATCTGCAGGGCGATCACACCGGCATCAGCTATCGGAACATCGTGCTGCGGCCGGTAATTCAATAGGGCGCGGGACCATAGTAGCAGGCACACGCCGTGTGCCGTCCGCCACGGGACACGGAGAGGCTGTGAATCTACATCTTCCTTTCCGCTCGTAGGACTGGACCACCGGCTCCATCGCCTGGATGAACCGCTCGTTGCCGGTCTTGCCGGCCGCGTCCAGGCTTTGCCGGCCGGTGCGCGCGGCTTCCGCATAGCGGCTGGCCTCGGCATAGACCGTTGCCAAGACGGCGAGCGACTCGGGGTCCGCGCGTTGCGTCAATTCGCACGCCCGGCAGGCCAAGCGGAGTGCCTCCTGCCGGTCGCGCACGCCGGCCTGTTGGGCAGTTGAACAACGGAATGCGATACAGATCGAAGAGGAACGACTTCTCCTTGCTGAGGAACTTCCCGATAGAAGATCGGCGCGGCGACTTCGTCCGGCGAGGTGTGGAACGTGGTCCGCGCGGCGGTGAGAATAACGTCCTGGCGTGCCCTGCGGACCCCGATCACCGTCACGTTCGCCGCGGCGCCGAGCGACCGCTTCTTGATGCGGCTCCAGTCCTCTTCCGAAGGCGTCCACTGGGAGGATCGGCTTTCGAAAGCCAAAGGCCCGTCGCCATCCCGGAACGCGATCCTGAGCACCCAGGCATCGGCCTGATGGTCGGCGTCTTCCCAGCGAAACGTGGGAGCGGCGATGTCCGGGGGAAAGACGGCCCGCGGAAAAGGATAGCGGATCGTCGCGGCCCCGTACTGCTTGCCCTCGTCGTACCGGGCAAGGATCTCGGCGATGCGCAAGACCGGTTCGCGCGACACAACCAACCAGACGGCCCAGCCCGCAACGAGAATGGCGGCCATGCCGGCGATTGTAACGACGATCCGCGTGCGCATGTTGCCGTTCCCGCGAGAGAACAACTTGCTTCTTATCCGTGTTTCATCAGTGTTCAATCCGTGGCTACCCTAATGTGAGATCATCTGTCGATGTGGGCCCGGTTCGCTCGGTCTCCGGAGCGTCGGGAGGTCGCCGGCGGAAGATGGCGGCAAGGATCAGGATCCAGCAGGCCGTGTCGAGGACCGCGTAGAGACCGTCAATGCAGAAGAAGCTCCAAGAAAAAGCTTCTTGACTGATTCGGCCGTAGTTGACGGAGTGTATCAGCGCCATCTGAACAAGCTGAAGAACAAACTCCGTCAGAACCATTCCGCCGAGCGCGATCATGGTCAGGATGGCGGGCAGGCGATTTTGCTTCAGGCGGCGGATTGCCATCGTCAAACCGACGATCCAGACGAGGAAGGTCGGCACGGCGAAGAGGAACCGCCCCAAGCCGTGCGTCAGCACCTCCACGTTCGACATGCCCAGCAGCCGGCCCACGCTGAAAAACGCCGATAGGATGACCGCGATGACGGTCATCACCACAAACATGCTCAACAGGCTGAACTGAAACGGGCCGAGGCCGCCGGACGCGGGAAAGCTTGATCGCGGCTCCTGGGATTGAGGATTGTCGTCGGTCATAAAATGTCACAAAGGGGGGTCAGAGCGATTCTGTGAGCCGTTCACGGCTGCTCCGTCCCTCCGGGACGACCAACTGAGGGAAAAGGGCCAGAACGATTCTGTGAACGTGGTGATTCGTTATGCACCGTTGTGGCTATCGCCCCCTTCTTGACTACTTTTCCGCCTTGGCTTCGGCTTTAAGCTCCTCGATCGACTTCTCGACCTTCTGGAGGCGCTTGCACATTTCGTCCAAACGCTTCTTCAGGCCGGCGGCCTCCCCTTTTGGCAACGGCGGTCGGGGCAACATCCCGGGCCACGCCGGCGGAAGCGGCCGGCCACCAGGGGGCGGCGCAAATTGCAACGGCACCGGCGGCGCGCAGAGCAGCCGCGCAACATAAGACCGGGCCTCGGCAGGCAGTTTGGCCAACTCCCCTTCGCCCGCCTCCCACGTCTTGTCGCCCTGCTTGACGACCCCCTACGCCGGCTTCTTGCCGGTCTTGGTGAGCGTGACCGTCATGTCGTCCGGCAACGCCACATTGGGCCAAGCCCAAGCGGATGCCCCGCTCAAAGTCACGGCCCTATTCATCGCTTGCGGCACTGGACGCTTCGCCGGCTTGACCGTCACCTTCTCGGGCTTGCCGTCGCGGATCACCTCAATGACCAGGTCGGTGGCCTTGGCCTTTTCGATGACTTCGATCAGGTCGCTGACCTTCTTGATGGTCCGCTTGCCCACCTTGTGCAACACGTCCTTCGGCTTGATGCCGCCCTTGGCCGCCGGGCTCTCCGGCATGACCTGCTCGACCAGCAAACCTTCGCCGGCGGGGAGCTTCAATTCCTTGGCCTGTTTCTCGGGCACGGCAGCGACCTGGCATCCCAGCCAGTACTGGCTGGGCTGGGCCGTTTCCCCGAACGAGAGAACAACATTCCCGCCCGCCGGCGCGAGCATGATGCCTCCCCCTCCCTCCTGGCCGGTGCCCCGGAGCTCGATCCTCAAAGACCCAGATTCAAGCGTTTTCTTGGTTTCCGTTTTCTCCTCCGCCCAAGCCGCCAGGGCCCCCAACAAGATCAATGCCACGCCGCCGATCAAAGAACTCCTCATCACGACACCTTCCTTTCTTCCGGGAATGAAAAAGGTAAGCCGTTCACGGGGGACTGTCCCCATCGGCCACTCACCGACACGATGCACCGCCCCATCATTGTTACCGCCAAGCGGTGGATCTTGCAAATCTTTCCTGTCAGGCGTCCATCCGGGACGAACAACTATGAACCACGTAAGGGTCGGCAAATCAATAACTGTCGCAGCAAGATTGTAGTCGGCACACGCCGTGTGCCGTCCTCCGCACACGGCGTGTGCGGGCTACATTGGACAGCCTGCCAGAAATTGATTTGCCGGTCATTAGTGCCGATCAGTGCGGATTAGTGTTCCTTAAGGACCGATGGCACCAGGGCCCGCCGGATGGGCTCGACCCAATGATCCTGGCGGATGTCGTAAAGCACGAAATCGCCGTCGAACTGCCACCAGGCCCAACTCCACGTGCGTTTCTCCGCCTGGCGGGTCACGAAGCTCGTCCAGCGGACGCGGGCGGCCATGTCCGCGCGGTCGTACACGCCGAACTCGCCCAAGTAGATCGGCCGATGGTGCTTCTGGGCCCAAGCCTGGGCCTTGTCAAAATCCTTCAAGATCGCCTGCTGCTCCTTGTTCGTGCCGTTCCACGGCACGCCGGTCTTGTCCTGCAGGCCGGCAAAGGCCGCGCCCTGATGCGTGAAGGGAAATGGGCTGTAGTAGTGGACGGTCACGATCAGGTTTTGATCCTCTTCGGGCAATTCGAGCTTGTCCAGGTCGTTGATGTTGTTCCACGAGGTCGGCCCGACGATCACCGTGCGGCCCGGGTTCGATTGCCGGATGATCTCCAGGGCCTGCCGGAGCATGGAGTTCCACAGTCGCGGAGTGAGCTTGTTGTTGGGCTCGTTGAGGATCTCGAAGAGCACGTCGGTGGGGGCGTCCTTGCAGTGCTGGGCGATCTGCCGCCACACGGCCAGGAAGCGATCATTGTTGCCCGCCGGATCCCCGCCCATTGCCTGGAACTCGTGGAAGTCGAGGATGATTATCAACCGGTTGGCCAGCGCCTGCTTGACGGCCCAATCGAGCGTCTCGAACCAGGCGGCAGTGAGCTTGTTGTCTGCCACCAGCCTGGCATCGCGGAAGGGATGGAGGTTGACGCGGACGTGGTTGAACCCCGCTTCCTTGATAAGCCGGAAGTGTTTCTCCTGGAATCGGGCCTTCTGCCGGTCCTTCCAGAGCGGATCGTAGCCGATGACATTCACGCCCCGGCCCAGACGTTTGTTCTGCGCAGAAGCGTCGGGCGTTTGGGCGTTGGCCGGGCGGTTTGCCCAGCAAAAGATCATCGTGCCAACAACACACGCGAGAGCGGCAACGGCGCCACGCCGGCGCCGGGCCAAACAACGGGTGATTTTCACGGATAGTTCCTCCTTCTAGGTAATGCTGGAAGTCGTTCTGGTCGTCGTTCGTCCGTATTCTTCCGTAAACGGCCGAACGTTCAGGCTGCGTTCGAGAGCGGGTGATCAGCCATTTCCACTTGTCGACCGGCCGGGGGTCGAGCCATTTCTCCGGGCCGATCGTCGCGGCGTTGTCTCCCGCCGGCTTTCCCGGCCAAACGTCGATCACCAGCGGCTCGGCGGCCCGCGCCGCAAAGAGCACGGAGCCGTGCAGCAACAAGAATGTAATCGTAAGCCATCGCATGGGAGGAACCCCCGGTATCATGTAAGAGACTTCTTATTGTCGCGCCGGTCCGCAGGGATGTCCGGCCATCAGGCTCGTCAGAACTGCAGCCGGGGCTTATTATCGCTTTCCGAGAACCACTTGGCAAGGATTCGCTCCCCGGTGATTTGACAACCGGGCCGCCCAGCAACGAGAATAGGCTGCGTCTGGACATCGGCGAGTGTTGATGCCGCGTCCTTGAGCTTGGAACGGTGCGAACGGATGCGACGACAACGACAAATGGCAGTCTTGGCGGGCCTCTGGCTCACGGTGGCGGCGTGCATCTCCGCCGGTGCCGCGGAACGCAACGTCGGCTGGCGCGGAGACGGAACCGGCAAGTACCCCGCGGCCGATCCGCCCACGCGCTGGGGCCGCCTCAGTGTTCCGCTCCAGGGCCTGCGTTTTATGGCCCGTAAACCCCTGCCGGGCGATGCGGGCACGCCCATGCCGGACGGCGTGATCCGCGACTGGTTCATTCTTGGCCCGGTGCCGTTCGCCGAGGGCGCCAAGATCGAGGAGGACACCGTGCCGGACGAGCCCCGTCTTGCGCCCGACGAGGGCCAAGAGACCGCCGGCCGGACTTGGCAGAAAGTGACTCTCGATACGGCATATCTCGATTTCGCCCGTCTAATCGGCAAGCCGGGCGACGCCGTGGCCTACGCGTGCAGCCATGTTTACGCCCCCGCAGCCGGGACCTTCCGCATGAACCTGACCTACGTCGGGACCGTGCGCGTCTGCATCAACGGCAAGGCGTCGCAAGAGATGGGCGGCGTGCGATTCAAGTTGGATCTCGTAAAGGGCTGGAACCGGATCCTCTTGAAAGTATCGGCCGGCAGCAAGGAAGCGACGGGCGTCGCCGATTGGTACGTCGTGCCCGTGTTGCACGCCTGGGCGCCTTGCGAGTACCGCCAGACCAACATCGCCTGGCGCACGCCTTTGCCGGCGGTGCAATCGGCGTTCTACGGCGCCGGCACGGGCGTCGGCTCGCCGGTGATCGTCGGCCAGCGGATCTACGTGCTGAGCGAGCCCCACGACCTGGTGGCGATCGACAGGGCCGACGGCAAGGTGCGCTGGATCCGCCGCACGAGCGCCTTCGAGGCGGCCACGAGCGAGGAGAAGCAACGACCGGCCTACCAGGAGGCCGAAGCCGTCGCTGCGAAAATCGACGCCCTCAATGCGGCGCTGGTCGCCGGCACGGCCTCCGCCGAGCAACTGAACGAGAAGAAGGCAGAACTGGAAAAGAACCTGCAAAAGCGCATGAAACGCGTCGATCCCGAGAAGTACGCGCCGGAGGTCGCCCCCGACGTCGGCTTCTCGGGCTTTACCCCCAGCAGCGACGGGCAGTTCCTTTACATGTGGTTCGGCGACGGCGTCACCGCGTGCTACGATCTGGACGGCAATCGCCGCTGGATCCGCATGGACCGGCGGACGGCCGTCGAGCACGGCTTCTCTTCCTCACCGCTGCTGATCGACGGGAAGTTCGTGGTGTTCATGCGCGACCTGATGGCCTTCGAGGCGACGACGGGCAAGCCGGCCTGGCAGATTCCGCTGGTCAGCCGCGAGGGACTGAATCCGGAGGGCTTCTTCCATGGCTCGCCGGTAGCCGCCGCCATCGGCGGAGTGCCGGTCCTCGTGCTGGGCAACGGCGGCATTGTGCGGGCCCGCGACGGAAAACTTCTCTGTGCCGCCCCGGACATGGGCAACCAGGCCGTGGCCTCGCCGGTGGTCGAGGCCAACCGGCTTTTCCATCTGCCCACGTCGCATTCGGACCTGGTCGTGCGGACCTTGCCCGGGGAGATTGCCGATCCGCTTCACGTCGCCATGCGCAAGATCCCCTTCGATCTATCCTCGTTTCCCAAGCACTATCTTCCCTGGCAGTTGTCCTCGCCCGTGATCCACGAGGGGCTGGCCTACCTGATGAACAATGCGGGCGTGCTCACCGTGGTCGACGTGGAGGCCGGCAAGGTCGTCTATCAGCGGATGCTCGACCTGGATCCGCTCCAGGCGCACAACGAAGGGGCGGCGCGCGGGCTGGGCGTCAGCCCCGCCCTGGCCGGCAAGTACCTCTATTTCCTGGGCAACAACGGGGCGGCCGTGGTGCTCCGGCCCGGCCGGGTCTTCCGGCAAATCGCCAAGAACAAGATCGAGAGCGTGGTCATGGCGGGTCACTGGGCCGAGCGGCAAGAGCGATTCGTCGCCAGCCCGGTTTTCGATGGCAGCCGGCTTTACCTGCGCGGCGAGGGCGCGCTCTATGCCGTTGCTGATCGCCCCTGAGACGCTCGCAGCCGCATTGCGATCTCTGCCACGCGACGGCCGAGATTCTTCACCGTGGCGATGCCTTCCGCGTCGCGCGCGATGTCGGGCGTCGGACCGCTGCCAACCGCAGGGTTGCCGCCCCAGACCGTCCCGCCCCAATGACCGGTGGGCGGGGCATCGCCGACCACGATCATCTGCTGCGACATCAACGCCACCTGGACGGAGCGGATCGTCAATTCCAGGCCGCAGTTCCGCCCGCCGCCCACGGCCAGCACCCCGCCCACCTTGTTGGCAAATTGCTTTTCCTTGTGAAATACGATGCAGCGATCCAACAGCGCCTTGCACAGGTAGGACATATTGCCGAAATAGACCGGAGTGCCGAGGATGATTCCCGCGACCGCCGGATCGGAGAGCTTCGGCGTCAGGGCGGGGAAATCATCGCGCTCGCCCGGCTGCAGCGCCACGCCGGCCGCTACTTCGCCGGGGATCTTCAGACCGGCCAACTCAATGAGCTCGACCTCGATCCGCGGGTCGGCGGCCTTGACCGCCTCCAGACAGATGGCCAGTGCGGCAGCCGTGGTCTTGCCCTTTCGCGGGCTGCAACAGATGCCGAGAATCTTGATGGGCCCCGCGGCGGCCTTCGCCGCAGCAGCGTCGGCGGCAACGGCAGTCCCGGCCGTGAGTAAAGCCGCACTCCCCGTACTTTCCAGAAATCGACGACGAGTCACCTTCGATGGCATGGCAGAACCCTCCCAAGTTGGAATCTGATTTCGTTGGCCTGACCGGCAGTCCGCCTTATGGTACTGCTCCCATGTTAGCAAGATGGTGCGTCGCCTTCCAGAGCGTGCCTCGCCTGCCCAGGAGAACTGCAATGTCGCGACTCGCGACACTAGCCGGATGCGCCAGCAAGGGAGAATCGCCGGAAATCCCTCGCTGGCGCTTCGGGCTAGTGTACGGAATGGACCTGTGTCCCGGGAGACTTCGCAACTTTGCAGTTCTCCTGCTCGCCGGCCGGGCCGCTACTTCTGAAGATACGCCCGATAGAGTTCCAGCGCCCGAACGTCGCTGATGTCCCTGCCGATCACCAGCCGGGCGGCGGCCGAGGCCGCTTGTCCCGCCTTGAGATCGCCGCCAAAGAGCGAGAGATAGACCGAGCGATGCCCTTCTTCGCCGTAGGGCATCGAGACGGCGAAGCAGTCGCCGGGCCGCGACATCAGCACTGCGGCCAGTCCGCTCTGCGCGTCGCGTCGCAACGCCAACGGCGCGGCCAGGCGGGGCATCATCTTCCATGTTACCGGGTTCGGCGGGCGGGCCCATCGGCCGTCGCCGTAGATTGCCGCAGCAGCAGCGTCGCGAGGAAACGTCTGCCAGTCGCCCCGCGCCTTGACGGCTTCCGTGAACGGGGGAGGACGGCGGTTTTCCGCGGCCGGTTGCGGCGCATAGGCCAGCGCTGCGGGGAATCCGTTGAAATACGAAGCCAGGAACAACTCAAATCGCCGCAGGTCGCGTTGCGGCTTCACGGTCAACCGCAGATCCAGCGTATCGTCGGCCGCCCCGCGGTAGACGCCTGTCATTTCCAGCGGATGAATTTCGTCCGGCGACCAATGCACGCTTGCGGCTCCGTCGGCCAGCAACTCGGCCTTGCTCGCCCAGTCCCGCGCCGCGGTTCCGAAACGCGCATCGGAGGTTAACATGCGATACGGCGAGAGGATGCCGAATGCCCCGGCCATCTGCACATTCGCAGCGACGTGCGTCACGGGCCGCAGCCCCAACGACTTGCCGTTTTCACCGAGCGTGCCTTTCAGAACGCCTGTATCGAAATGCAGCCCGCTTGCCGCACGAGTGAACGCGAGTTTGGACGACGCGCGGTCCTCTGCCCGGACAAATCGCCCCAGCAATGCCGGCAAGATTGCTGCTATGGCCGACAGGAGTACCCAGCGAAAGTGATTCACGGCATTCTCTCCCAGCCCCACAGGGCTCGAACCGTAACCTTCGGTTCCGTAGAATGCTCTTGAACGCCGCCGAAAAAACCTGGAAACCCATTGGGCTGTCATGGTTTCGATGCAATTCTACCGCGATTCTGGCCGTTTGCAATCCGTCTCAACAATCGCATTTTGCCGCAATTTGACGTGGTAGTCGGGGCGAAAAGTGGTAGAAGTGGTAGTGCCGATATGAGCGGTGACCAGACCGTACATTCAGTGGGTATGCCTCAACTGCTATCCGACCAGCCCGAACAACACTGCCTACAGTCCCAACCGGCCTGAAGCATGACGGACCATCGACAACCCCGTCCCGCCATGCTACAACAACATGCGGCCGGCAAGTGCGGGACTCGGTCCTGAAGGCATTCGTGCTTGCCTTTCCGGCCATTTTCGTCTTGGACGGCCCGTGATCCAATTTCCCGCCCGCTTCCCAACGATCCTCTCCCATGCGTTATTGTCTTCTGCCCGCTTTGCTGCTATTGCTTGGACCGATTTGCTTGCTCGCTGCCTCTCCCGATGACATTCCCCTGGCCCCGGCCGTCGAATGCACGCCCCGAGCCGGATTACCCAATGCCTTCGCGAAGCTCGAAGCGGGCAAAGAGGTTCGGATCGGATACTTGGGCGGTTCGATCACGGCCCAGGAAGGATGGCGTCCCAAGACGCTCGCCTGGTTCCAGAAGAACTTTCCCAAGGCAAGAGTGAGCCAGATCAACGCCGCCATTGGCGGCACGGGTTCGGACCTGGGCGTATTTCGCCTCCAACAAGATGTGCTCGATCACAGGCCTGACCTGCTCTTCGTCGAGTTCGCAGTGAACGATGGTGGTGCCCCGCCGCAACAGATCTACCAGTGCATGGAGGGCATCGTCCGCCAGACCTGGACCAAACTGCCCGACTGCGACATCTGCTACGTCTACACGCTGGTGGCCGGCATGGCGCCGACGCTCCAGGAAGGGAAATTTCCCCGGGCGGCCAGCGCGATGGAAAGCGTCGCAGGCCATTACGGCATTCCGAGCATCCACATGGGACTAGAGGTCGCGCGCATGGCCAAGCAGGGCCGGCTGATCTTCCAGGGCGAGCTGCCCAAGACCGATGCCGAGAAACAGGCCCTCGGCGACACGATTGTCTTTTCGCCCGACAATGTCCACCCGTTTCCCGAGACGGGCCACGAACTGTATCTTCGGGCGATCGTCCGCTCGGTACCCTTGATCCGCGAGGCATCGAAGACGCCTGGGCCGCACGCCCTCGTGGCGCCACTGGTTGCCAACAACTACGAAAAGGCCAAGTTGGTGCCGATCAATAAGGCCCGGCTCTCGTCCGGGTTCCGGTGGCTCGATCCGAAAACCGATTCGTTCGGCAGGCGCTACGCCCGGTGGATGACGACCTTGTATCGTGGAAGCAGGCCGGGCGAGACAATCACGTTCAAGTTCAAGGGTACCATGGCGGCAGTTTATGACGTGATCGGGCCCGACTGCGGGCAGGTGTCGCTCACGCTGGATGATCAACCGGCAGTGATCCGCCCGCGGTTCGACGCGTATTGCGTTTACGACCGGCTCCAGACGTTGGCGATCGGCAGCAACCTGCCCGACAGGGTGCATACAGTCACAATCGAGATCTGTCGCGATCAGCCCGACAAGGCAAAGATCCTTGCCCAGCGGAAGGAGAAGATCGACAATCCGAAACGATTTGACGACACGGCCTTTTATCCCGGTGCCGTCCTGGTGGTCGGCGAATTGGTCGAGTAGGGACTGGGCTGCACGGTTCGAGGGGCGGGTGGCAGAAAAAGGGGCTGAGATCGTTTGCAACGTCGCTACGTCGGCTTCCGCCAAATGCCGGTTGTCCAACGCAGGCGAGATTCATGCTGGCGCGCCGGCAAATGCAGACGCCGCAGTCCTGAAGGCTCTTGCTTGCCTTGCCGGCCTTTCCTTTTGGCCGCTGCCTGCCCTGCGGCTTGGTCGGGCCGTCGCGATCAATTTCCGCGTTGGGGTCTTAGCTGCAACCGGGAGAAAAAGGATGTCTGGCCTTCGAATGGCAACCAAGGCAATCTGCGTCCTGGCGGGGATCGGTGTTTATTCCGCGGCCGCGGCAAAGGAGTGGCCGCAATGGTGCGGAACCGACTGCAAGAACATGGTGGCGGACGAGAAAGGACTTCCCGACACGTTCGTGCCGGGCAAGAAAGACCCGCAGGGCAAAGGCATCGACCTGGCAACCACGCGGAATGTCCAATGGGTCGCGCGGACCGGCACCAGCAATAGCCTTTCGACGCCGGCCGTGGCGGGCGGCAAACTGTTCTTCGGCGCCAACGACCACAATCAAGGGGTGTTCAAGTGCCTGGACGCCCGCACGGGCCGACTGCTCTGGAAGTACACCGCGCCGCATCGCAACGTGCCCCGCAGGATGGAAGGCTGCAATTTGCCGTTCAATTTTGCCCACTTCGCGGCGGAACTGGGCATTTGCTCCTCGCCGGCCGTGGACGGCAACCGCGTGTACTTCGTCAACCACCGCTGCGAAGTGGTGTGCCTGGACATCGATGCGGCGCCGGCGGCTGGCGCGCCGCCGGCCGCGGACGTTCCCGACGCCAAGGTGGCCTGGGTGTTCGACATGTGGGAGACGACCGGCGTGCGCCCCTCCGATGCCTGCGACGGATCGCCCCTGATCGTCGGCGACCTGCTTTACGTGTGTACTTCCAACGGCGTGGATCGGGAGGCCAGCGTACCCTATGCAGATAATCGCAAGACGCCGGCCCCCAACGCGCCGAACCTGATCGTCTTGGCAAAGAAGACCGGGCGATTGGTGGCCACCGACGATGCCGCGCACATCGGACCGAACATCATGCACGGCCAATGGTCGTCGCCCTCGCGGGGTATGGTCAGCGGCCGGCAACTGATCTTGTTCGGCGGCGGCGACGGCGTGTGCTACGCCTTGGAGGCCCTGGGCCAGGCGCCCGAGAGGCCGGTCAAGCTGAAGACCGTCTGGTCGTTCGATTGCAATCCGCCGGAGTACAAGGACTGCGGCGGCCTGGACTGGGCCACGCGCTATTCGCTGGGCGACAAGCGGCTCAAGCAATCGCTCAATAAGAAGAACGAAGCCGGTTTCGTGGGCATGAGCGAGATTATCGGCACGCCGGTGTTCTATAAGAATCGCGTGTACGTGGCGATCGGGCGCGATCCGGAACATGGCCGCGGCCGCGGCGCCCTGTGGTGCATCGATGCCGGCAAGACCGGCGACATCACCCGCACCGGCTGCATCTGGTCCTACCAAGGATTGGACCGCACGTTGTCTACGGCGTCGATTGCCGGCGGTTTGCTGTACATCGCCGACGTCGCCGGACGCATCCACTGCCTGGATGCCGAATCGGGACAGCTCCGCTGGGTGTACGAAACCAAAGAAACGGTCTGGGGTTCGACGCTGGTGGCGGACGGAAAGATCTATCTGCCCACGCAAAAGTATCTGCACGTTTTGCAAGCCGGCAGGGAAATCAAGCCGCTGGCCAGGATCAGCCTCGGCGCCCCGATGTGGGCCTCGGCCGTCGCCGCCGACGGCACGTTGTACGTGGCCTCCACGCGTTACCTCTGGGCCGTCCGGCAGGCGAAGTAACGCTTCCGGCCGGGCCGAACTGTATTTTCCCCGCTTTTCCCCCACCATGGGGTGGCATCGGCGGAAATTTCAAGGAATTCGCTGCCGATTGATTGCGAGCGGCGGTGATTTTGCTATAATGGGGCCGGTCGCTGGTTTACTCACCCAGATCTAGCAGGCAGCGCGGCACGCGGCGGTTGGGCGGCAAAAACGCTCATGGCGACCATCTGCCGGGCGCCCTCCTATGAACGTGATGGTTTCCCGATCAGCGGGCTTCTGCCGGGTGCGGCTGCTAGCCGCCTGAATCGCGGATCTCCTGCCGTTGCGTTGTTCCCAGTTTCCGGTCGTGTTGCGGACATTCTTGCGTGCGGAGGTGGCAAACGAAATTCGTGGAATGCAGCGTCGGGAGGTGAATCGTGTCGAACAAGAGGGTTCTGATTTGTGGTTGTGTTGCCGCGATTCTGCTGATCCTGTCACCGTGGCCGGCTTGGGCCGATGAATACTGGAGCCTTTCGCCCGCTCAGTCGGGCGATTGGTCCGTGCCGGGGAACTGGGGCGGCGGCGCGGTGCCGACTTCCAGCGACACGGCCTACATTGTCAATGGCGGGACGGCCGGCGTCGCTTCGATCGGACCGGTCTGCGGCACGCTTTCGCTGGGCGGCACCGCGGGAAGCGGATCTCTGCAAATGACAGGCGGCAGCCTCTACGCAGCGTCCCACGAATACGTGGGCAACTCCGGCACGGGGACCTTCACGCAATCCGGCGGAACCAACACCCTCACGTTCTTCACCCTCGGCAATAACGCCAATGGCAACGGCACGTACAGCCTCAACGACTCCGGCGTCTTGTCGACGGGATGGGTAACCGTCGGGAACTACGGCACGGGGACCTTTACGCAGACGGGCGGGAACAACACGCCCTCTTTTGTTTATATCGGCAACTACGCCCACAGCAGCGGCACATACAGCCTGAGCGGAACCGGCCAGTTCTCCGCGTAGCATCAATACGTGGGTTACTCGGGCTCGGGGAGCTTGACGCAGAATGGCGGAACGAACACGATCACCGGCGGAAATGGCATGCTCTGGGTCGGCTACAATTCCGGCAGCACTGGGGTGTACGCCCTGAGCGACACGGGCCGATTGTCGGTGAGCGGCACAGCGGACGTGGGTTATGCCGGCTCGGGAACCTTCACGCAGACGGGCGGAACCAATACGATCTCGGGTTCTCTTTGTCTTGGCTACTCCGCCGGTAGCAGCGGGACGTACAATCTCAGCGGCGGGTTGCTCGTCGTCCCCCAAGTCTCCAGCGGGGCCGGCTCCTACGCGTTCAACTTCAGCGGGGGAACCCTCCAGGCGGCCGGGCCGTTCTCCACGTCGCTGCCCATCGCATTGAACGCCGGCGGCGGCAACGGCACCTTGAATACCGCGGGCTACAGCGTTACGCTTTCCGGCTCGCTTTCCGGCCCCGGCGGCCTTACCAAGATCGGCTCCGGCGCGCTGACTCTCGCCGGCAGTGGCGCCTACGCCGGCGGCACCACGATCAGCCAGGGAAAGCTGGCGGTCAACGGCCTGCCCGCCACGCTCGCTACGTCCGGCAACGATTTGGTGCTGACGGTCGCGCCCGAACCTTCCGCCCTCGCGCTGCTCGGCGCCGCCGCGGTCGGCCTGCTGGCCTGCGGTTGGCGACGGCGGTTAAGAAAGGTCAAGACTTGCGTAGTGCTCGTCTGTTTCTTCTGCGCCGGCGGCTTCGCGCAGGCCGCTAACTTCTTCATCAGCAACTATAGCAACAACACGATCGAGAAAATCGCGTCGAACGGAACCGAGTCGGTCTTCGCCAATTCCGGCATGTCCGGGCCGGATTTCATCGCGGTGCAGTCTCCTGAGCCGGGTAGCATTGCCTTGTTGCTTGCGGGCGCGTTGGCGTTGGGAATCTGGAGACTACGCAGGAACGCCTGACCGTTAGTAGGGGCGTCACGTCCGGAGGTGCGATCCGCCTGTCTCTTGGGTGGTTACGATCCATCAATACCAGTGGTCGGCGGCATCTTGTGTCCGGCGCTATACGTGCCATAATGAGGGAACCGTTAGCGATTCGTTAGCGACCCCGGCATGTGAGCGACTCATGTTCTCCTTGCAGCGCATGTTCCGCAGAGGAAACCGGTTCTTCGACCTCCTGGAGGCCAGTGCCGAGGAGGCTCGGCAATCGGTGGCGGCGGTGGTGGAATTGATCAACGCCCCGGACGACGGGGTGACGTTGGAGAAGCTCGTTCAGCGGCGGCGGCAGGAGAAGCGGCTCTCCGAGGAGCTGACGGCCCTGTTGTGCAGCACGTTCGTCACGCCCTTGGAGCGGGAAGACATCGAGGCCCTCTCCAGTGCCCTGTCGCGGATCCCCAAGGTGGCGAAGAAGTTCGCCGAGCGGCTGCTGTTGTCGCAACCGCACTCCGGCCGGGTCTTGTTCTGCGAGCAGGCCAAGCTCCTGGAGGAAGCCACGGAGATTGTGGCGCAGATGGTCGGGCAGCTTCGCCGCGGACCGCACCTGGACAAAGTCCAGGGGCAGAACTTGCGGCTGCAAAAACTGGAGGGCGAGGCCGACAAGCTCATCCTGCAACTGCTCCGTGAGATCTACGGCGGCGGCTACGAGGCGCTGGAAATGATCGTACTCCGCGACTTGTTCGAACTCCTGGAGAAGCTCATCGACCGTTGCCGGGATGCGGGCAACGTGATCTTCCAAACCGTGCTCAAGAACTCCTGAACGGCAACCTATTGATGTTCAGCAAAGTAATGCAACGGCGCGCAGACTTTTCTTCCACAGAACCGGCCTCCCGTTGGTCGGCCTCGTTGCATTACTATTCTGAGGCCCGATAAACGACGATGATCCTGGTCTTGTGCGTGATCCTGTTCGGGTTGGTCTTCGAGTACATCAACGGCTTCCACGACACGGCCAACGCCATCGCCACGGTCGTCTCCACGCGGGTGCTCAGCCCTCGGCAGGCGGTGATGATGGCGGCTTTCTGGAATCTTGTCGGCGCGTGGTGGGGCACGGCCGTCGCCACGACGATCGGCAAGGAACTGGTCGACACGCACGTGGTGGGGCTGCACACGCTGATCTGCGCCCTGCTGGCGGCCATCGCCTGGAACCTGCTGACCTGGTGGCTGGGGCTTCCCTCCAGTTCCAGTCATGCGCTGATCGGCGGATTGTGCGGCGCGGCGGTGGCCTCGGCCCGCGGCGATCTTTCCGTGATCCACTGGTCGCTGCCGGCCACAACCGATCACGGCCGGGAAGGGCTGTGGCCCAAGGTGATTCTGCCCATGCTCGCCTCGCCGCTGCTGGGGCTGCTGCTCGGCTTCCTGGTCATGTCGTTCTTGCTCGTGCTGCTGCGGAACTGGCGGCCGCACCGCGTCAACATGACCTTCGGCCGGCTGCAACTGGTGAGCGCCTCGTGCATGGGCTTTAGCCACGGCACCAACGATGCCCAAAAGACGATGGGCATCCTGGCCCTGGCCCTGTTCACCGGGACGCAGGCCGGCGTGTTCGACGGCCTGCCGCGCTGGCTCCATTTCCTCCATACGCCCGAGTTCCGCGTCTGCCCGTGGATCAAGATCGTCTGTTCGCTAACCATGGCGGCGGGCACGGCCGCGGGAGGCTGGCGGATCATCAGGACCCTGGGCCATCGCATGGTCAAGCTGCAACCGATCCACGGTTTTGCCGCCGAAACGACCGCGGCCACGCTGATCTACCTGGCCAGCCACTGGGGGATCCCCTTGTCGACCACCCACGTAATCTCCTCCTCGATCATGGGCGTGGGCGCCACGAAGCGTCTCTCGGCCGTGAAGTGGACCGTCGTCGGCCGCATGGTTTGGGCCTGGGGGCTGACGCTGCCCGCCACCGCAATGCTCGGCGCCCTGCTGGATCGTTGCCTGGTCTGTTTTCGTTAGGAGTTGCCATGGAAACGAGCGCGACCGTACTGGAGCTGGCGATTGCCCTGGCAGTCCGCTGCCATGCCGGGCAATGGCGGAAGTACACGATCGGCGGGCATCGCATCCCCTACATCACTCACCCCACGGAAGTCATGAAGACCGTTTGGCAGTGGGGCGCGGGCAGTCCCGCCATGCTTTCGGCCGCCATCCTGCACGACGCCCTGGAAGATTCGGATCTGACCTACAAACAGTTGGCCAGGGATTTCGGCGAGGAGATCGCCGGAATGGTGAAGGAATTGACCCACGATCCGAAAAACGACGGCGACAAGGGCGAATATCTGCGGAGCTTCGCCGCGGCGAGCGTGCCCGCCCTGCTCATCAAGTTGGCCGACCGGTACTGCAACATCCACGATTGTCTGTTCACCGACCGCGGGCGGGTCAAGGCCTACTTGGGCAAGTCGGCCGTGCTCATCGAGACGATGCACGCGCGGCTGGCCGAGATCTCCAAGACCTTTGGCGAAGAAGTCGGCCGTGAAATCGTCGCGGCGTACCAGGGCCTGCAAGATACCATCGAAGCGATCCCCTGAGTATTGGGGCGAATTGCGGGCGGCTGGCGGCCCGAGTATGATGCTAGGCATCAGGTGTCGGTCCGCACGCCACCAACAGTATTCAAGGAAAAACCCGTGGCAAAACGCATCCTCTGTCTGTTGATCCTGATCCTCTCGTCACAAGCCCGGGCAGAACCGTTTCGGCTCATCGTGCTGCCGGACACGCAGTTCAATTCGGAGAGCTGGCCGCAACAGCTTACGGCGATGACCCAGTGGATCGTCACGAATCAACAGCCCTTGAACATCAAGTACGTCTTGCACGTCGGCGACATGGTGAACGTCGCCAACGACAAGCAGCAATGGGAGAACTTCGACGCCAGTATGCAGGTGCTCGACGGCAAGACGCCGTACGTCCTGGCCCTTGGGAATCACGATTTCGACAACATCGCTGGCAAGCGCAGCACCGTGTTGTTCGACAAGCACTTTCCGGCGGAACGTTTCCGCAGGCTGCCTTCATTTCCCACGAAGGAGACTGACAAGGCCAACAGCTACCGCACATTTTCCGCTGCCGGCACGGACTGGTTGATCGTGGCCATGCCGTTCCTGCCCACCGATGCCCAGTTGCAAGGCGCCAACCGCGTCGTCTCGCAGCACCCGGACCATCGCGTCATCGTGCTCACGCATTCCTATCTGACGCACAGCGGCCGCGACAAGAGCGGCCAGTACATCTGGGAGAAGCTGGTGAAACGCTACCGCAACGTCGCCATGGTCGTGTGCGGGCATCTTTCGACGGTGCATTTCGTGAGCCAAGGCGATCGGGACAACAAGGTGTACGAAATGCTGTTCGACTGGCAGAACGCCGAAGATCCGGAGCCCAACAGCTACTTGGCTATTCTGGAACTCGATCCCGAGGCAGCAAAGCTCTCGGTGAAGTCGTACTCGCCGACGCTGGACAAGTACATGACCGATCAGCGCAGCCAGTTCGAGTTTCGCGACGTGGATTTCTTGCGGGCGCGGGCGAAAGCCAAAGCGGCAAAGGCTGCAGCGGAAAGCGTCCGGTAGACAAATCTTCGCCCCCGTCCGCTAGCCCGGATTATTCATAAACCGTAGGGTGGCGTCGAGCAAACCGTTGTTCTCCCTGGGTCTTCGGTCGCTTGCCGCCCTACTCTCGACTCTAGACCCTCGACTCTCGACTCTAGCTTGGTTTGCGAGACCCACCATAGGTTTGCGCGACCTCACCCATTACATGAATAATCCGGGCTACGGGATGGGGCGGATCGAATTCAGCGTCTTCAGGAACAACGGCTTCACGTCGTTTTCGTCCTTGTCGAGGTACTGAATGACACACGTCACGGCATACTTCTCGCCGCTCAGCACACACGCCAGACAAGTGTTCTTGAAACCCTGTGCGTCTTGGCAGCGGATGACGGTGCATTGGGCCGTCGAGCCGGCGAACTTCTTCTCGGACGCTTTGCCCACCTCCACCTTGACGGCCTTCGACTGGCGATAACTTTCCGCCACCGAGTCTGTCAACACCTTCAGGGCCTCGGCCTGACCCTTGGCATCCGACGGCTGACCGAGGTCGGTAATCCACATGCTATAGCCCAACTCGTGCTGCAAGCGGACGGTTCGCTGCTCGCGGCGGCCGTCGTCCGATACCTTGGCCGGCATGTCGTACTCCAAAAGCACCGTGTTCAGCCGTAACACCTGCGTGGGGGCCACGCGGATGGCGATCCGATAGCTCGTGCCCGGCTTCTCCTTGCTCTGGAGCTTCACCAGCCGGTTCCCTTCCACCTGGAAGCTTTCGCCGTTGATCAGCACCTCGTAGGTCAGCGGCGGGCTGGACGAATCGGCCTGGGCCCAGACGCTGGCGCCTGGCATCCATGCGAGGGACAAGACGGCCCAACAAGAGAGTAAGAACAATCGCGCCATGAGAAGCCTCGCCCAAGGGGGATCGATAGTGCGGCGGGTTTTCACCGAGCTTCAGCCACACTATCTACCCTACCAAGAGCGGGGAAGAAAGGCAAAAGCAAATGCAAGGTATTGCGGCCAGGCCACCCCTGGAGAACTGCGAAGTCGCGAAATGGACCAGGTCCCCACTTTGCCGTTCTCGGCCAGGCCACCCCTGGAAGAACCGGGCCGTTCATGGGAAGATGGATGGCTGACTTGGAGACCATCGAGAGATGTCCGAAAACCTCGCCATCGTTCTGGCCGCCGGCAAAGGCACGCGGATGAAATCCGACCTTCCCAAGGTTTTGGTGAAGCTCGCCGGTCGGCCCATGCTGGAGTACGTCCTGGATGCCCTGGGCCGCGGCGGCGTCGCGCGGATGATCGTGGTGGTGGGCTATCGGGCCGAGGCGGTCCGCGCAGCGCTGGACGGCCGCTACGACGTGCAGTTCGTCCTGCAACGCGAACAATTGGGCACCGGCCATGCCGTCATGGCCTGCCGAGAGTTCCTGCAAGAACACCACGGCCCGGTGCTGGTCGTGGCCGGCGACGCCCCGCTGATGCAGGGCGGTTCCATCCGGGCCCTGCTGGAGGAGTTCCAACGGCGGCCCGCGGCCTGCCTCCTCGGCACCGCGCGGACGAGCAATCCGGCCGGCCTGGGCCGCATCCTGCGTGCGCCCGACGGCGCCTTCCTGGGCATCGTCGAGCATAAGGATGCCAGCGAAGAGCAACGCCGGATCGATGAGGTGAACATCAGTTACTACGTCTTCAATTGTCAGGATTTGTTGGCGGCCCTGGACCGCGTCCGCTCCGACAACGCCCAGGGCGAGTATTACCTGACCGACTGCCCCGGCATCTTGTTGGCGCAGGGGAAGGAAATCCGGGCCGTCAACGTGTTGCAGTCGTGCGAGGCTTTGAGTATCAATACGATGGAAGAACTGGCGGCCGCAGAAGCCGTGCTTGAACAAACATGAACTATATGAAACTCTTTGCGGGACGTGCCCATCCGGAACTGGCGCTGAAAGTGTGCAATTACCTGGGCCTGCCGCTGGGCCGGGCGATCATGGGCAGCTTCCCCGACGGCGAAATCTCCTGCAAGATCGACGAAGACGTGCGCGGCCGCGATGTCTTTATCCTCCAGCCGACCTGTCCGCCGGTCAATGAAAACCTCATGGAACTGTTGATTATGATCGACAGTTTCAAACGCGCCAGCGCCGACCGCATCACGGCCGTGATCCCCTACTTCGGCTACGCCCGGCAGGACCGAAAAGACGAAGGCCGCGTGCCCATCACCGCCAAGCTGGTGGCCAACCTGATCACCCGGGCCGGCGCCGATCGGGTACTGGCGATGGACCTGCACGCGGCCCAGATCCAGGGGTTCTTCGACATCCCCACCGACCACCTCTACGCCACGCCGGTCATCGACGAGTATTTCCGCGCCATGAATCTGAATGAGGAAGACCTGGTGGTGGTCAGTCCCGACGAGGGCAGTATCAAGCGGGCGCTGGCCCACATGGTGCGCCTGGGCGGACACCTGGCGATCATCGACAAACGCCGCAGCAGTGCCGAGAATACGCGGCAGGCGCACGTGATCGGCAGCCAGGTCGAAGGCAAGGTCGCACTGATTTTCGACGACATGATCAGCACGGGAAGTTCGATCTGCGGGGCGGCCCAGGTGATGCGCGACGCCGGCGCCCGCATGGTCTACCTGGCCGCCACGCACGGTCTGCTGGTCGGCGGCGCGGTCGAGCGGTTGCAACAGGCCCCCATCGACGGCCTGCTCATCACCGACACGATCCCGCTGGCCCCGGAGAAGGTCATTCCGAAGATTACGGTCCTGAGCGTAGCCCCCTTGCTGGGCGAAGCCATCAAGCGGATCCACTCGAACGAGTCGGTGAGCCGGCTTTTCGTGTAGGCAGTTCCGACACGGTACTTTCCGGTCGTCAATAACCGGTAATGTGTCCCCCGATTTCCCATACCAACAGATGATTTCAGTTAGCAGTTAAAGTGTGACCCTGCTACGATTTCTAAAAAGGGGTCAGAACTATTTATGGTAAGTTGGGTAAGCAAGAATAGTTCTGCCCCCTTTTTCGTCCCGCGCTTCCAGGCGACCACCGCGCACAAGACGCGCTGCGTGCAAGCGGGCACTCCAAAACGACTGCCGCGCCGGGGGGCTGAAAGAATTGGCCTTCCGGCTTGACTGGCGAGCCACGGGTGTTACAATTTATTGCAACACCTGAGGTTGCAGTCCGCGCCATAAGTGGAGGATTAGCATGGCCAAACGACAAGCGAAACGCATGCACCGCGACTTGACGTCCGAGGAGAAAAAGCGATGGCAGCAGGCGCGGAAGGAAACCGAGATTGAAAAGGAGGATATCCTTGCCCAAGGGCAACGGATCAAGGCCGCCCACAACCGGGTTAGAGCGGCCGTGCGCGACGCCTTGAAGTTCCTCAAGGCCGAGCGGCAGGCCCAGGGCTTAAGCTTGTCCGATGTCGAGGAAAGAAGCGGCATCGGCCGCCCCGCTTTATCTCGACTGGAAAACGAAACCGATCCCAATCCTACCGTGGTGACTCTGACCCGTTATGCGGAAGCCCTCGGGAAAAAGCTCGTTGTCAGCTTCGAGTGACAGCGTAATTCTGGCGACGGGCTGGAGAGCGCCGGAAGAAGGTCCGCCTGTCCAAGGGGTAAAAATGGGGCAGAACTATTTATGGTAAGCTGGGTAAGTAAAAATAGTTCTGACCCCTTTTCGTTCTTCTCACCCCGGCCCTCTCCCGGAGGGAGAGGGGGACTACGCGCGGCCGACACCGCAATTTGCAACAGTCCGGTTGCAACTCCCAGCTCTGCGGAAAAAATCCATCCGCTGGGCTTGAAATTCTCGGCCGATCAGCGAGAATGGCCAGATTCGCCGCTATTGGCGTGACCAAAGCAGCCAAGACCGTCTCCTGCGCAAGCAGAAAATGAAATAATCCTGGTGGAAGTCGAGGAGTTCCATGGCGGAAGCACTTAATGTGATCGCCCGCGAGAATCGTGGCAAGCACAACATGCGGCGACTGCGTCGGTCCGGCCAGATCCCGGCCGTCTTGTATGGGCACGGCCTGGAGAATGTGTGCCTGGCCGTTGCCGCCGAACAGTTCCAAGCCGCCTTGCGGCATGGCAGCCGACTGGTGTCGCTCACGGGGGCCGTCGACGAGTCGGCCTTCATCCGCGAGTTGCAGTGGGACACCTACGGAACGCACGTCGTACACATCGATTTCACCCGCATTTCCGAACACGAGTTGGTGCGGGTAGAATTGACGATCGAACTGCGGGGCGAGGCCCCGGGCGTGAAGGAAGGCGGCGTGGTCGAGCACCTGATACACTCCGTGGAGATCGAGTGCCCGGCGTCCGCCATTCCCGACAAACTGCACGTGAACGTCAACCACATGAAGCTCAACGCGATGGTCAAGCTGGGCGACCTGGAGTTGCCGGAGAATTCGCGGGCTTTTGGCGACCCGGAAGCCGTGGTCGTGCAATGCGTCGTTCCGGTCGAGAAACCGGAGGAAGAAGTGACCGAGGCCGTGCCGGGCGAGCCGGAAGTCATCGGGGCCAAGCCAGCGGAGGAAGAGGAAGAAAGCTGATTGCGGACCCGCGTCGCGGGGGGGGCGGGACAGTCAAGAGCCCCAGCACGCGGCGGCCACCATCCACCCTACATGTTGCTGGCGATGAAGCTTGTGGTTGGGCTGGGCAATCCGGGCCGCCGGTACGAACAAACGCGACACAACGTCGGTTTCGTCGTCGTGACGCAATTGGCCCGGCGGTACGGCATTGGCGGCGCGAAAGCCAAGTTTCAGGGGGAGGTGGTCGAAGCCGACCTGGAAGGACACAAATCGCTGTTGTTGACACCCTGGACGTACATGAACCGGAGCGGGGCCAGCGTGCTGGCCGCGCGGGATTTCTTCAAGATAGCCAATGAGGACCTGTTGGTCGTTTGTGACGACCTGAACCTGTCGCCGGCCAAGTTGCGGATACGGTCCGGCGGGTCGGCCGGCGGCCAAAAAGGCCTGGAAGATATTGTTCGCCGCTTGGGGACCGAGGAGTTTCCGCGGCTGCGGGTCGGCATCGGGTCGCCGCCGCCGGGCCGGGATTGGGCCGATTACGTGCTGCAGCGATTTACGGCCCAGGAACTGCCGGAGATGGAACAGTCCGTGGCGCGGGCCGTCGAGGCCGTGGTGCTCTGGGCTCGCGAAGGTGTGCAAACCTGTATGAACCGCTACAATTAAGTCTTGATCCACAAAGTCCGAGGAGTGAAGTCTTGGCCGCGAACGTTTACGAAGCGATGTTCATTCTCGACTCGAACCGCTACGGTCGTGATCCGGAAGGCGTGTCGGGCCAGATTCCGGGAGTGATCCAGAAGTTGGGCGGTGAGATCCTCATCAGCCGGCTGTGGGAACAGCGCCGCCTGGCTTATCCGATCAAGGGACAGCGCAAGGGGACCTACTGGTTGACCTACTTTCGCCTGGACCGCGACCATCTGGCGACCGTGCGGCGAGAGTGCCAAATCAACGAGAACCTCTTGCGTTTCCTGTTCCTGAAGGTCGATCCGCAGTTGGTCGATACCCTGGTTGCTCACGCCCAGGCCGCCCCGTTGGTGGTCGCCACCGTGCCCGCCGAGGCGGAGGAAGAGGTCGTCGTGTTGGCAGAGGGCGAGGAGGACCTGGAACTCCCCGCCGAGTTGGAGGAAGACGTGTAATGGCCAGCTATAATCGCGTTGTTTTGCTGGGCAATTTGACCCGTGATCCCGAGTTGCGGTATATCGCCAGCGGCACGGCGGTGACGGATCTGGGCCTGGCGATGAACGACCGGCGCAAGACCGCCACGGGAGAGTGGGTGGAAGAGCCGGTGTTCGTCGATGTCACGCTGTGGGGCCGGACTGCCGAGATTGCCAACGAATACCTGACCAAAGGATCGCCGGTCCTGATCGAAGGCCGGCTGAAGTTCGATACCTGGGAGACGAACGACGGCCAGAAGCGATCCAAGTTGCGCGTGGTTGGCGAGCGGATGCAATTGCTCGGCAGCCGCGGCGGAGGCGGAGGAGGCGGCGGCGCAGCCCCGGGCAGTGGCGGACCGGCCGCCCGGCCGGCGGCCCAGCGCGGCAGTCCACCAGGCCAGCAGCAACCGGCAGAAGAAGATTTCGATGCCCCGCCGCCGGAGCCGTCCGGCGACGACATTCCGTTCTGAACGAGAGAGTAATCAGCAAGAAGGATCGTTTGTGATGGCTAAGACAACGACGCCCAAGACAACCGGCACGAAGCGTGGCAAGGCGCCCCACCATGGGAAGCGTCTGCCCAAGGCGCCCAACGGTGGAATCGAGTTGCTGTTGGTCCAGGCCGTGGAGTACTTGGGGAAACAAGGGGACGTGGTTACGGTTCGCCCGGGCTATGCCATGAATTATCTGCTGCCGCACGGCTTGGCGACCATTGCCACGGAGCATCACAAGCGGATGGTCGACAAGCACCGGTCCCAACTGGAGCAGATCGAGAACGCTCGGCTGGCCGGCCTCCGGGCCATGGCCGAGGAGATGGGGCGGCAGAGCGTCACGATCGAGGCCAACGCCAACGACGAAGGCCATCTGTATGGCTCGGTCGGCGCGGCGGACATCGTCAACGCCCTGAAGCGCAGCAAGATCACCATCGCCCAGGACCAGGTGCGCTTGAAGGGCCCGCTGAAGGAGCTCGGCCTGTACACCGTCCAGATCCATTTCGCCCAGGAGATCGAGGGCGACTTGAAGGTCTGGATCGTGCCTTCGGTGGCTGATGAGGAGAGCGGCGCGAGGCCCTCCTGAGCGCATAGAAAACGACCGGTCCGCCGCGAAAGTCGGGGCGGACCGGTTTGTTGTGTTACTCCCTGCGCGGCAAGTCTTACAGGCCTTGCAGCAGCGTCAGGACGTTTTGCGGGCTCTTGTTGGCGATTGCCAGCACGGCCGTGCCCGATTGCGCGAGCACTTGGGCACGGGTAACGTTCGCGCTCTCGGCCGCGAAGTCGGCGTCCTGGATCGAGCTCTGGGCGGAGGTCAGGTTGGTGATCGAGTCGTTGAGCGTGGTGATGTTGGTTTCCAGGGTTGCCTGCTGGAAGGCGCCCAACCGGCCACGCAGCGAAGAGACCTCGGCGATCGCTTCGTTGACGATCTTGGAGGCCGTCGCCGGATCCTTGGCCAGGTCGGCCGAGCCCTGCGAACTGATGTTCGAAAGGGTTCCGTCGACGCCGCCGAGGCTGTCGGTGGTGACCTTCTGAATTCCGATGCGGGCCTGTGAGTCACTCACCACGTTGGCGCCGATCTGGAACAGGGCTCCTCCACTATCGATGTTAAAGGCGATGGCGCCGGTGAATCCGCTGGCGACGCCCATTTTCATGGACAAGGCGGCCGTATCGACGGAAAGCGACTGGCCGTCGCCGTTGGCCTGCACGCCGTTGATGGTGCCGGCGAAGTTGGTGCCCAACTGATGCGACGACGACCCGCCAAGGTCGGTCGCGATGGTGCCGCCGGCGGCTTCGCTCAATACCTTGAGATCGACGAAGGCGGCAGAGCCGCTGTCGGTCGAGTTGAGCGTCAGCGTAGTGGCGTTCGTAAGCGTGGCATCGACGCCCGTGGCGTCGGCCAAGGCGTGAATGGCGTTCTGGACTTGCGCAATGAGGGTGCCGGCCGTGAAGGAGAACGTCTGCGTGCCCTGGTCGCCGGTCAGCGAGAAGGTCACGTCTTTTTGCAGGCCGGCGGCCGTGGCGGCAGGCGCACCGTTAGCCAAAACGGCGGTCTGGCCACTGTTGCGGGAGGATACGGTGTCTGAGCCGCCGGTGCTCACGGCCGCGTCGATCCCGGTAGTACCCCTGGCGCCATGGATCGCACTTTGAATGTTGCTGAGCGTGGCGGTGCCGGACGCCTGGGTGACGCTGACGGTGAGCGTCTTGCCGCTCAACGTGGCGCCCGCCGAATTCGCGCCGAAGACAAGGTCCACGGTGTAGGTGCCGTTGCCGGCCAAGCCGTCCAATGCGCCATTGGCAACTGCGGACAGCGTAAGGGCGGCCGGGGTGGCGTCGGCGCCGTTGGTCAAAGTGGCAGTCGTGCCACTTTCGGCGCTGGTCACGGTGGTGGCCGAATCGCCGTTGACCACGGTCGCATCGAGCCCGGTAGTGGCCGCGCTGCCATGGATCGCACTTTCAACATCCTTGAGCGTGGCGGTGCCGCTGGCGGCGGTGAGGTTGACGGTGAGCGTCGTGCCGCTTAGCGATGCGCCCGCCGATGCCTGGCTGAAGGCAAGGTTCACCGTGTAGGTCTGGTTGCCGGCCGCACCGTCCAGTGCGCCCCCGGCAAGCGCGTTTAGCGCAAAGGTCGTCGGGACGGCGTCGGCACCGTTGGCCAAAGCGGCACTCGCGCCACTGTCGGCGGTGCTCACGGTGGTGGCTGAATCG
>JBEKZQ010000040.1:0-19892 GCA_049509675.1 Thermoguttaceae bacterium
TGGCACAGGGCAGGTACTTGTTCACCAGCGAATCGGTCAGTATGGGACACCCTGACAAGCTGGCCGACCAGATTTCGGACGGCGTCTTGGACGCACTATTCGCCCAAGACCCTTACAGCCGCGTGGCGTGCGAGTCGCTGGTGACCACCGGCATGGCCCTGATCGCCGGGGAAATCACCACCAAGGCAGTCGTCAATTATGCAGACGTTGCCCGGCAGGTGATTCGCGACGTGGGCTACACCGACGATCAGATGGGGATCTCGGCCGACACGTGTGCCGTGATGCTGGCCTTGGATCGGCAGAGTCCGGACATCGCGATGGGCGTGAACGAGAACGGCGAGGCCGGCAAGGACATCGGCGCCGGCGACCAGGGGCTGATGTTCGGCTATGCCTGCAATCACACGCCGGAGCTGATGCCGCTGCCGATCGCCCTGGCCCATCGCATCCTCAATCGGCTCACGGCCGCGCGTTTCGCCCAGGAGGTCGATTGGCTGCGCCCGGACAGCAAGAGCCAGGTGACCGTGGAATTCTGCGGCCACAGGGCGGTGCGGCTCGACACGGTGGTGGTCTCGACGCAGCACAGCCCCAGCGTCAGCCAGGCCCGGATCCACGAGTATGTGATCGACGGAATCGTCAAGCCGCTCCTGCCCGAAGATCTGATCGACGGCGACATCACCTACCACATCAATCCCACCGGCCGCTTCGTGGTGGGCGGGCCGCACGGCGACTGCGGGCTGACCGGGCGGAAGATCATCGTCGACACGTATGGCGGCTGGGCCCGGCACGGCGGCGGGGCCTTCAGCGGCAAGGACCCCACCAAGGTCGATCGCAGCGCGGCCTACATGGCCCGATACATTGCCAAGAACATCGTCGCCTCGGGGCTAGCCGACCACTGCGAAGTGCAGCTTGCCTACGCCATCGGCGTTTCCGACCCGGTGAGCGTGCTGGTGCGAACCGAAGGCACCGGACGGATCGCCGACGACCGGCTCTGCGAGTTGGTGCGCGAGCTCTTCCCGCTCACGCCCAGCGGGATCATCAAGCACCTGAATCTGCGCCGGCCGATTTACCGCTTGACCGCTTCGGGCGGGCATTTTGGCCGCAGCGAGCCGGAGTTCACTTGGGAGAAGACCGACCGCGCCGCCGCCTTGGCCCAGGCAGCCGGGGCCGAGGCCGTCTCGAACATCGCCTAGACCGGCAGGGTGGTCAGTTTGGGTGCCACTGGCTTGCCAGTGCGCTTCCTTTCGGTTCGTGCAGCGTGGGGGGGGCCAGAAATGTCAAAGCGTTGGCACTGCCCGGCCGCAAGAGCCGATCGGAAGAAGCACGGGCAAGCCCGTGGCACCACTGCGCTGAGGCTAATCCATGACCTGCTCGATCGCGCCGCCTCAGAAACCAATACCGCGCTTCGCTGCTGAACTCGCGCGATGGCTGGGCTGGACGTTCGCGGCGTTGTTGCCGCCGGCCGCACTGCTGCTGGCTTGGCGCAGGCTGTCGGGGGCACTGGCCGAACCGCTCTCGCCGGCGGCCATGTCGTGCGGCGCCGTGCTCCTGGCGGCCGCGGCGCTGGCGGCACACGCGGCGACGCAGCGCCTCGCGGGCAAGGCTCTGGTGTCGCTCTCGGTCGTGACCTGCGGCCTTGCCTTGAGCCTTTCGGGAACTTCCACCGTCGCTCTGCTCGCATTTTGGCCGGTGCTCCTGATCGAGGAGACGGTATCGTGGCGGCCGGCCGCTGGGCGCCGGCGGATTATGCGCCGCGGAAATTCAGACGCTGATTCAAGGTCCCCCTCTCCCTCCGAGAGAGGGCCGGGGAGAGGGGATATCACGCAGAAGCTGACGCTCCGCCAGGCGGCCGACGGCACGCAAAAACTCTCCGGCTGGCTGCGGATGCCGTTGGCGCCGGGACAGCGCACAGGCAGCATCCACGTGGCTTTTTGCCCGCCGTTTCCCCAAACGCCCGAACTGCGCCTCGAACAGATCGATGGTCCGAAGGCCCGGATCACGATTGCCCAACTCTTAGCGTGCGGCGTTCGCCTGGACGTGAAACTCCGGAGTACAGCCCGGGCGCCGGACAGCGTGCTGCTGCGGTTCTCGGCGCGGACGCGTGCCGAGTAGCGGCGACCTGCCCGTCGCTCAATGAACGGCCTTCCGAAAGAAATCGCGATCGACGTCCAAGAACAACGGTTGCATGGTCTGATTCTACTCCGCGAGGCGTTTCATGGCACGGCCGAATCGCTTGTGGACCATGTCGAGCGCGTCTTGGAATCTCTTATCGTCGGCCGGATCGCGAACCGGAGTCAGAACCAGGCATTGCCCGTCTGTGACGACCTCGAACGATGTCTCCGGCGAAGCACGAAGCAATTCAAGTCAAAGGTATTCCAGGTGATTTCGCATGTCGCCGCAGTCCAGGACACGGTGCAGAAGCAAGAGTGCCTGGATCAGCTCGCCGATACCGTACTTTCTCTCGGGGCACCACGCGATTCCCGCGTGCTCCAGACCGGACTCGTGCAGAACTTGGAAATCGGGGTCGAAGGTGACCATGACGCGGCCTTCGCTCGTGGCAAAGGCCAGTTGCTCCGGGTCTGGCAGGCCGCAGCGATTGGCCTCATGCGCCGTAAGAACATCGACTCCACGACGCGCCAGCCCACGGCTCGCGGGACCGGGAACATGCTGGTCCATGTAGAACCGGAGCGGCTCAACCACCGGCTTTTTCCCGTAGCTCTTGCGGAATCTTGGAAGGGATGTTTTCCTTTACCCACTCGGCCAAACGGTCCTCCTTGCGAAACTCCTCCTCGATTTCCTGGCGGTGGTCGAAGTAGTAGGCCAGCGCCGCGTAGACGTCGGCCAGGGTGATGCCCGGAAACATGTCGACGATCTGGTCGGGGCCCATGCCGCGCAACTGGTGCCAAGCAATGATGTCCATGACGCGAACGCGGTGGCCGGCGATGCAGGCCCGGCCGCCGCATACGCCGGGCGTCCTGGCGATGTGCTGCGTCAAGACGTTTTCCATGATAGTCTTCCGTCAATTCGCCTTTGCCACCTGGCGGAGGCCCATGTAGTCGGCGGTGATCGCCATGGCCTCGTCGAGATAGTAATCGCGCTCGATCTCGTTGGTGGCCGCGCTCTCGAGCTTCTCGATGGTCTTTTCCTCTTCCTTGTCGGCATTCAGTTCGGAGCGTTCCTTGAGGAACTTCGCCTCGTTGAGCGTCACGTACTTCTTGGCCTTCTGCTCTTTGTAGCGGGCGATGTTCCGCAGCACTTTCTGGAACTTCTCGGCGGCCGCACAACGCTTTGCCGACAACTGCCGCAATTGCGCCACCACGTCCGGAGCCACGTAGCCGAAGCGCGTGAAACTGGCCGGCTCGACCTTGTCGAACGGCAGCGAGTAGTCCAGGTCGGCCTCGCCCACGTCCAGATGCGTGGTCAAGGAGGGCAACTCCACGTCGGCCAGCACGCCGCGTTTCTGCGTGCTGTCGCCGTCGGGGCGATAGAACTGCTGCATGGTGATCTTCAAGGCCCCCATCTTGGGCGCGTTCGGCATGCGGAACAACTGCTGCCCGAGATCCAGCAGGCTTTGCACCGTGCCCTTGCCGTGCGTGGCGTGATCGCCGACGATCAGGCCGCGGCCATAGTCCTGGATGGCGCCGGCGAGGATCTCGCTGGCGCTGGCGCTGAACTTGCTGATCAGTACGACCAGCGGGCCGGACCAGGAGATGCTGGGGTCCAGATCGTTGTAGGGCGTGACCCGGCCCTCGGCGTCCTTGACCTGCACCACCGGCCCGTCCTTGATGAACAGGCCCGTGAGGTTGATGGCCTCGGTGAGCGAGCCGCCGCCGTTCTTGCGGAGGTCCAGCACCACGGCGTCCACGCCCTGGGCGTTGAAGTCGTCGAGGATTTTGCGCACGTCGCGGGTGGTGCTGCGGAAGTCGGCCAGGCCGCGCCGCGCGCCGGACATGTCCATGTAGAAGCTGGGCAGATCGATGACGCCCACCTTGTAGGGCTTGCCGTCGCCGCGGCGGCCGAACTCGAAGACTTTGCCCCGCGCCTCGCTGTCCTTCAACTCGATCTTGGCCCGGCCGATCTTGATGATCTTCCGTTCCGGACTGCCCATGGCGACGACTTCCAGCCGCACGGTGGTGCCGGGCTTGCCGCGGATCATCTTGACCACGTCGTTGAGTTTCATGTCGACCACGTCGACCATCTCGCCCGTCTCGCCTTCGCCCACGGCAAGGATCTTGTCGTCCAACTTCAGCCGGCCGTCCTTGTCGGCAGCCCCGCCGGGGATGATCTTCTTGACGACCGTATAGCCGTCCACCCCTTGCAGCGACGCCCCGATGCCTTCCAACTCCAGCCGCATCATGATCTCGAAGTTTTCCAGCGTGCCGGGCGACATGTAGTCGGTGTGCGGATCCAGGGCCGTCGTCATGGCCGTCAGGTACATTTCCAGCAACTCGTCGGAATCGGTCTGGTGCGTGCGCTTGGCGAAGCTGTGATAGCGTTGCGTCAGCCGCTCGATCGGCGATTTGCCGTCGCTCTTGTCCGGCTTGCCGTCGCTCTTTTCGGCCTTGAGCACCAACAGGTCGTACTTGATTCGCTTCCGCCAGCGTTCGCGGGCCTCGCCGGGGTCTTTGGCATAGGTGATCACGTCCTTGTCGACGGCCATCTCCTCGTCCTTGGTAAAGTCGTGCGGCATCGCCAGGAGTTCATCCACGAGCTTGATGCGCTCGTCGATCCGCGCCAGCAAGACGCGGAACACCTGATAGGCGAAGCTCACGTCGCCGCGCTGGGCCATGTCGCACAATTCATCCTTATGCTGTGAAAAGGCATCAATGTCCGACTGATAGAAGTAGACCTTCATCGGATCCAGCGACTGCAGGAACGTCTTGAGGCACCGCTCGGAAATCACCTTGTCCAGTGGGTGGCGCGAAAGATGCTCTCGCTTCAGCAGCGACGTGACTGCCAGCGTCACCTGGCGATCGCCGCCGGCGGGGCCCACCGGATCGGCCACGGCCGCCACGCTCGCTCCCAACACCACCAGCCCCAAGATCGACACCATGCCGGCAGACCACCGGCGACGAAGCGAAAGGATCGGATAGGTCATGCAGAAATCCTTGAAAAATATGGCAAATCCGCGGACGGAACGCGCCCCTGCGATGGTTAAGCACACTGCTTCTTATGGTACTCTGAACAGCGCCTCGGAACAAGGCCGCGCCTCAACACCCTAGAACCGCAAAGTCGGGGTCTGGTCCATTTTTCGGCTGATCGGCATTGCCATTTGGCCGGACTCACGACCGAAAACATGGACCTGACCCCTTCTGCTCCACACCCTAGAACCGCAACCGTTCCGGGAGCATGTTCTTCATGCGGTCGAGCCAGCCTGTCTGTGGAGGGGGCGAGGAGGGAGGCGCGGCCGCGGGCTCCGCCTCGGGTTTGGCCACCACAATAGGCGCCGGAGCCCGCGACAACGACACGTTTTCGGCCAGCAACCGCGGCCAGTAGCCGTCCAGCAGCCGCAGGCATTCGCCCACCTGGCCGTTTTGCAGGGTGGCGTCGGCCAGCGTGACCAGTTTGTACAACGCTCGCAGTTCCGATTCGTTGAAGGCCATGTCGAAAAGCTGCACGTCGTCGACCCACACTTCGCCCTGGCCCATGAGATCGAAGCGCACGTGCAGTTGCGAGAGACCGGAAAGGGGCAGGTCGTCCACCTGGAAGATGAAAGGGGTCCAACTGGCGCCGATGGGAAAGCCCGGCTGGCCGGCAGTGGCCCCTTGGCCGACGCTGGCAAAGCGATAATAGTTGCGGCCCTCGACCTTGCCTTCGATCGCCAGTCGCAGGGGCGGTTGCCGGCCAGCCGCGGCCACGCGCAGCCAGACGGACACGGCCAAGCGGCCTGTCGGCGGCGGATCGAACCAACGGCTGACCAGGCAGGCGATCGGCCCGCTGCTGACAATCTTCGCCGTCTGCCGGCCGCCATGCGGTTGCGTTGGATCGGTGTGGATGCCGACCCCCTCGCGTTTGGAGACGGTCCACCCCGGCACGGCTTCCGCGGCGGTGGCCGGAGACTCGAAACCGGCGTTGTCCAACACCTTCAAGGGCGGTGGGTTTCGCAGCGCGGCCGCCTGTGCGCCCAACTGCCGGATCCGCGCCCCCAGTGCCGCTTCCACCGCCTCGGGCAAGGAGATCTGTGGTCGCGACAGCCGGACGTTCGGGTCGGAAAGCTCCACGGCCACCAGGTCGAACGGTTCCAATTCCGCGGTCCAGTACATTCCCTCCGCATCCCGCTTCAGAGGCTCGACCGGCCGCAGACCGCTGAGCTCCCGCAGGCGGCAGTCGCCCGTGGCCTCGATGCGCAGTTGGGCCGAGATTGCGAAGGGGGCGTCGTTGACCGCGTACAGGAAGGTGCGCTGCGCGTCGCTGAGCCAACGGAAGGTCACGGGTTGCGACGCGCTGTTGCCGCGGTCGTCGCCGACCGTATGGAAGCGCGCCGCCGGCAAACGGCGATAGGCGACCACCAGTTGCCGGATGGCGTCTTCCTGTCCCAGCGGCAAGAGCCATCCGCCGTCGATCATGACCTGGGCGTCCATCGCCGCCAGGCTGTGTGCGAAGCGCCGCCGATTCTCCGCGCCGCCGGGAACGGTTTGCGTCACCAGCCACGCATAGCTCGGCTTGTAGGGACTCTTCTGATCGAACGACGGCACGCGAACTTCCTGCGGCGGATGGAAGAACAGGCTTGCCGGCCGGGCCAGGCCCTGGAAGTATTGATCGACCTCGGGCATCTGTTGGATCTCCAGGTCCACCGCCTGGGCGCTAAGCTGCGGCCGGGGCACGACCCGCTCGGGTCGCAACAGCACGATGCCTCGATCGTCTTGATAGGCGGCCAGATCGATGCCCACCCGCAGCAGCGCCTCGGCCAGCGTCGCGCGGCGCGGCAGCATGGGCCGCAGCTCGGCCTCGATGTCCGGGCCGGAGAGCATTTCCGCTCCGGCCAGATACAGTGGCGCCCCGGGCCGGGCGGCGCTGACGGTCTGTGCCAGCCGTTGGTGGAAGCGGTGCAGTTCCGCCGACCGCCATTGCAGCCATGCCGGGCGATGCTCGGCCGCGTTGAGGAAGGCGGCCCGCGCCGCGAAGCGGTTCGCTTCTGCATCCGGCGCACCCGGAACCTGGAGCCCCGTAGCGCGTTGAAAACGGGCGATCGTTGCGTCGTCCACACCCCATTCCGGGCCCGGCAACTGCCCGTAGCCGGAGCCGGAAAGCCGCACCGCCAGGCCGGTGAAGGCCGCGTGCGACGCATACCGCGTCGCGATCTCGCGCACCACGTTGAGCATCGCTTCCTGGACGCGCGGATCGAGCGGGTTGTAATAGGGGGCCAGGCCGCGCCGCGCGGCGTACGTCTGACACCACGTGTTGCCGTCCGCGCCCACCCACTCGATGCCCTGCGTCTCGTCTGTTCCGTGCCGCCGGACGGCCTCCAGTTCCGGCAAGGGCGCCGCAAAGTCGACCGCCGGGATCAACTGCAACTGCTCGCGATCGAACAGGCGGAAAAGCGCTTCGAGCACGTCTTTGCGCATTGGGTCGCGGGCGGTGCCGGCGAAAATGCCCGTGTCGTAACGCGGCGTCGGCTCCACCAGCGTGCTGGGATAGAGCGTGCTGCCGTCGGCCCTGACCGCCAGGACCGCGCCGTTGTAGCCCACGTAGTGCAGGTATTCCGCCAGGCGCAGGCCGCCTTCGTGGAACGTGGTCCAGTCGTCCAGGCTCCGCCCGCTCCAGGCGTCGAACGATTCGTTGGCCAGAAAGTTCTTTGTCAGCAGCGGGCGGTCGAAGTACGCGGCCAGCAGCCGCTCGGAAGGGCCGGGCCGGCCGGAGACCGCCTTGGGCAAGTGCTCCCAGCCCGCCAGCACGCGGATCTTGCCGTACACCGCCGCGCAGTGGTCGCGACGGTTGGCAATCAACACCAAGGGGGTCGTGCTGCGCGGCCAAAAAATCAATCGGTGCCGGGCCCAATGCGGCGATTGACCGCCCGGCAACTCCTCGCCGACGTCGACGCCGGAGTCCAGGCCGATGGGCACCAGGCCGCCGGCCGCGTTCGGCTCCAGCACGCTGATTCCCAGGGTTTGCGGCACGTCGCTGGGATAGTCCACCTCCAGAACGTGCGGCCGCCCCGGCTGGCTGATCGGCAAGGTATAGGCTTCCCAACTCACGTCCGGCGAGGCGGCGCTGGCCTTCAATTGCGCCAAGTCGCCCAGCCGATGCTTGCTGGTTTCCAGGCAGTCGTTGCCCAGGGGGCCCTTGGGCCGGGAGAATCGTGACAGTTGCGGCAAGGATACCAGCGGCGGCAACTGCGGCAGCTTCACTTTTTCCCACCAGCGCGGATTGGCCGGATCGATCTCCAAGACCGGGGTCAACGGGCGCCCCGCCGCGCCGCTGACGACGGCCTCGGTCAGGGCCGACGGCGCGGTGCGCGACAACACCAAGACCTGCACCTTGCGATCGGCGACTGTGCGCTTCAAGTTCAGCGAGGCCCGCAACGGATGGGCCCAACCCGGCGAGTGCAACACGCTGAGGACCAGGTCGTAGACGCCCTCGTCGCTCGGCATGGGCACTTCCAAAGGCATCGGTCCGGGGGCCTCGGAGCGCAAGTCTTGTTGCGTGGACCACAATTCGCGCCCGGAGCAGGTGGCCAGTAACTGGGCCTTCAGATGAAGTTTCCCGTCGCCGGTGGCCGGCAGCAGATGCGGCTCGACCTCGAGTTTCAATCGCTCCTCCGGCGCGAACACCAACGATTTACGCTCCATCGTGACCCGCAACTGATCGCCCGGCGTGCGACGGATCAGCAAACGGTTCTCGCGGTTGTCCAGCGGCACGTTGCGGAACTCGCTGGACAGTTCGCCCAAGGGGACTTCGATCTGCGCGGGATGCGGCGCGTCGTCGGCCGCCGTCAAGTGCATCAACAGCTTGGCATCCAGCGGGGCCGTGACCAGCAGGTCCACGCCGTCAAATCCGCGGGCGCTGCGTTGACGGAGCTTCAGTTTCCCGCCGGCGAGCCACATCGAGCCCGGCTCATCGGCCTCGATCCCCAGCGGACGCGGATCGGCAAGCGTGCCCTGGCTGACAGAGATGGTCCCTTCCCAGAGCCGTTCTGCGCCGCCGCCCCAGGCGATGCGAACGCGGAGCGACTCGTCGCCGGCCGCGATTGCAGTGGCAGATGGCCCGGCGAGGGCCAACAACAGAAAGAGCGCAGCGGCAAACCGGGCACGCGTCCCGCACAAACAGGGCGATGCGCAATCCTTACGCGACGCTCTCGGACTTCCTTGTCCGACCATCGTCGATCCCGGGCAACAAAACGATAGAGATTAGCTTGGCCAGCCGATCGCCAAGCGGTTGCGATTATAGCTTTAGGGTGACGAATTCAGCCATGCCGGTTTGACCGGATTCTTGCGCTGAACCATTACTGTGGGGGGCAGATGGTGGCGCTATCGTAGTGTAGTCTGGGGTCTGGTCCATTTTTCGGCTCACAGGCGTCGCGATGGCCTCTACGCCCTGCCCGAAAACATGGACCTGACCCCTTTCACATGGGACTTATCGGTTCATCTCCAGAGGGGATGGGGACTTGACAGTAGCCTGCCGGCTACTGCTCCAACCCGTTCACCAAGACATCGCTTAGCGGCGGTAAATCGGAGGCCAGTCCGACGCGAATTGCCTGCTCGCACTGCTCCAACGCCAAATGCAAACACTCCACTACTTCTTGACACCGGTTGGACACGTCGTTCGCCTCCCAACGATCGTCGGGCTTGACAAATAACTCTGGAGACGGGTTGGCCGTAGACCGCCCCGTGCGGAGATGCCAGGCAGGCGTGCGGATCGCCCGCTCGGTTTGCCCTCCGGCGATACAGATCCGATCGCGCAAGGCGTCCCGCTCGCCGCGGACGATCGGCATGAGGCTTTGGGCGGACGGGCAGGCCGCCGCGCCGGGAAGTTGCCAGCAGTCCAAGAGCGTGGCCCAAAGGTCACCCGGCTCGACCAGGGCCTGCGATCGCGCAGCCGCCCCAAGACCGCCGGGAAAACGCAGCAGCAGCGGCACCTGGACCAGTTCGCCGTACAAGGCCGCATCGCACGGGCCGACGCGGCGATGCTCACCCAGGGGAAAGCCCCGCGCCGAGCCGAGCGCCAGCAGCGTTTCCGCCCCCGCCGGGGTATCGTCTAATGCCTCCAATAAGGCAGCCAGGCAGGCGTCCCACAATGACACTTGGCCGGCGTAGGCTTGCACGTGGCACAGTAGTTCATCCGGGTCGGACCGCTCGCCGAGCATCAACTCCGGCACCCGGGCCGAATCGCCCGGTTCCGGATCGCTTTCCTCACGGTAGCGGAGGCGGAAATCCATCGGGGCGTCCCAGGTGGTCCCCAGCCCGGCAAGATGGCACCACAGGAGGAAGGGCCCCCGGGCCGCCCCCAGCCAATCGACCAACTGGGCGAAACACCGCGCCAAGTGCGTCTGGTGGAACTCCCCCTCGCCGGCCAAATGGATCTCGCCGGGCGGATCGATCTCGACGATCTCATCGAAGTCGGCCGCCAACGGATGTCGTCGCACCAGTGGTTCGTCGGTCACCAGCGCGGTGGTCACTCCCGCACGGCGCAGCACCGCCGGCAACGTCGCACGATCTTGCGCCGGCGGACACAAGGCGTGCCATCCCTGCCAATACGAGCGGCACTGCGGCTCCAGCAACGGCGTGTCGATCAAGGCTTGATCGAATACAAACGACTGGCCGGCCAAACGGTCCAGGGCCGGTGTTTCCATCCAGGTGTTTCCGTACGCGCCCAGATATCCGGCGTGCAGCCGATCCGTGATCAGGCAGATGGCGTTCATTGCCACATGTCTCGACCTGTAGTGGACACGGCGTGGTCCTCGATGTTGCGTTTCCATCATTATGGGCATTGCCGTCCTGGAAACGCAACTGACAGCCGGGCGGCAGTGCTGGACAAGCCAGCAGCGGCGTAAGGATCTGAGATTTGAGATTTGAGATTTGAGATCGAGGAATGCTGCCCCGCCGAGCCATCTCGCGCAGCACGCGCCACAAGAACAACGGGTTGCCGAGGAGATAGCGTTTCGCCTTGTCGCCGGGCTGCTCCAGCAGGCGCCAGAACCACTCGTGTCCGGCGGCGCGAAGCCAGGCGGGCGCGCGGTGGACGGCGCCGGCCCAAAAATCGAACAGGCCGCCCACGCCCAGGCACAACGGCACTTCCAGCCGCTCGCGATGCGCGTGGATCCAGCGTTCCTGCCGCGGATTGCCCATGCCGACCAGCAGCAGGTCGGGCCGGCATTGGTTGATTTGACGGATGACGCGGCTGGTCATGGCGCCGTCGGCCAGATGGCCGTGGTGGAAGCCGGCCTGCGTCCAGCCGGGAAAGTTCTGGGCTGCCAACGCGGCGGCCCGATCGATCGTCGATTTCCGCGCTCCTAAGAGAAAATAGCGATAGCCCCGACCCGTCGTGGCATGGAACAACTGGGGCACGAGGTCGGTGCCGTTGAGGTTGGCGCGGACGCGAACGCCTTGCAGGCGGGCGGCCCAGCGCACGCCCGTGCCGTCGCCAAGTACGTGGTCGGCCGCGTTGAGGACGGCCCTGTACCGGTCGTCGGCCGCAGCCAGGTTCAGCGTGTGGGCGTTGGCGAAAAAGATCGTGTGGGAACCAGCCCCGCGGCAAATCAGATCCTCCATCAGCTCGATGGCCTGCGCGACGCTCACGTCGGTCATGCGAACGCCAAGAATGGAGAGCCGGCGACCATCGCCGGCACGGGCCGGCGCAGCAACCGTTGTCACCACCGGCGCGGGAAGCAGCAGTGAGGAGGAATCGTAGGGTGCGATGGGTTGCATGGCGAACCTCCGCGTCAATACGCGCCGCGGCCGCTTAACACGCTCCACGGCGTGCGCGCCAGCAGGGCGCAATCGGTCCACAGGTTCTGGTGCCGCACGTACCACAGGTCCATGCGCACCGAATCGATAAAGGGCACTTCGCAGCGGCCGCTGACCTGCCACAAGCAAGTCAGACCCGGCTTGACGGCCAATCGGCCACGCTGCCACGCCTCGAAGCGGACAAGCTCGTTGACGTCCAGCGGACGCGGGCCGACCAACGACATCTGCCCCAGCAGCACGTGCAACAACTGCGGCGTCTCGTCCAGACTGGTCTTGCGCAACAGCCGCCCGAGGCGGGTCACGCGCGGATCATGGCGATTCTTGAAGACCGGCCCTTCCTTCTCGTTCTTGACCATGTGCTTGATGCGATCGGCGTCGGGCCGCATGGTGCGGAACTTCACTAGCGCGAAGGGGCGGCCCAGGTAGCCGGCACGGCGTTGTACGAACAGCGGCCGGCCCCTGGTCGTCACGCACACCGCGGCGCAGATCGCCAACATCAACGGTCCCAACAGGATCAACAGTGCCAGGGCGCCAAGAATATCCAGTATGCGTTTTGCCGCGCGGTAGGCCAAGGCCGTGTTGCCTGCGGGCCGGACCAAGGCCGTGCCGGCATCGAGGTGCCGGCGGACGAGCGAAACGGGCGGTCGCCGCTTCTTGGCGCGGGAAGCCCGGACCCGGCGGCGACTCGGCTGGGCCAGCGGGAATCGATGCGGCGGCACAACCGTTACCATCGCTGCGAAATCCGGCTCGATCGATTCCGGCAGCAGTAGTTCGACGTTCGACATGATCGTTGCGCGCTAGTGAAGAACTTGCCTTGAAGTGCTTCTTGTTGTCGTGTCAGGAGGTCAAAACCAGCCCGCCGGCGCCGGGCAACACTGCGCTGAGCGATTCCGAGTTGGCCGCCCGCGGGGCGACGAACTGGGCATCGTCGCGGTTGGCAATGCGGTAGGTTCCCGCCGTGGACGGCAACCAGGCCGCCGCCGGTGCGGCAGGCACAGTCAGAAACAGCACGCCGAGGCCGACCAGCAGGCCGCCGGCAATTCCCGCCAGAAGGATCGCGGCGCGGCCCGGCCCGACCGGCCGGACACCGGCGTCAGGAGTGTCGATGCAGGCGATCAGGCTGGCGGCCTTGGCCGTTGCGCGGGCGGCGCGGGCTTCGGCCAGGTTTTGCTCGGCCCGCTCCAGCAACTTCGCGTGTTGGCTGTGGTCGGCCAGGCAATTCGCGTAAACGGAGCGGAGCCCGGCCAACCCCGACAAGCGCTCGGCGGTTTGCCGCAACTGGCCCTCCAACATGGCGATGCGCTCGGAGTTGAGCTTCAGATCGACCTCGGCGCCGCGTACGGCGATGTTCAATTCCTTGTGCAACTCGCGGCTGATCTGTTCCTCGGCCTGCCGGGCGGCGATCACGTGCGGATGCTCGGCCGACAGCCGCCCTTCGAGATTGGCCGTGTGCAGTTGCGCGTCGACCAGGCCGTCCTTCAATCGCCGCAGGGCGGGCACCGCGTCCAGCATCCGGCCAGGCACGGCCAGCAGACGGCCCGGATCCCGCTCGGCTTCCCGCAACAACGCGAGCAACTGCCCGTCGGCCTTCTCGCCGGCCCGCGCCTGCCGCAACTCGTTCTCGATTTCCGTGACGGTGCGGTGCAGCGAGGTTTCGCCGGAGCTGCTTTCTTCGAGCGATCGCAGTTCGGCCAGGTCGCCGCCCACTTGCTTTTCGATCTTGGCCAGCCGGACCGTCGCTTGCTGGAGGTCGGCGCGGGCGAGTTGGGCCGCCTGCTCCAGTTCGTCGCTCATGCTTTGCGCCTTGGCGTTGCGCAGCTTTTGGAAACCGACCTGCAAGTGCCGGCAGACGGCCTTGTTCAGGGCCACGGCGTGGGCCCGATCGTGATCCTGCACGTCCAGGTAGAAGACCTCGGTAGCGCCGAACTCGGCGCCTTTGGGGGCCGCGATCTTGACGGCTCCCCGCAGCACGTCGACGTCGCGCTCGCTGGGCCAGGCCTCGTTGCGCCGATGGTTCGCCGCCGGCCCCACTTCTTGCAGGGCGGCCGCGAGCACGTCGTGACTCTTGAGCAATTCGAGGATCGTTTCCTGCACGGTCTTCATGTCTTCGCTGCGACTGAATTTGCCGGGTTCCGCCGCGCCGTCGGCCGCCGCATTGCGGAGGATCAGGGCCTGGGCGGCCTGCCACGTGGGCCGCGAAACCGCCGCATACGAGGCGGCTGCCAGGGCCAGCGCCGCCGCCGGCAGGACCCACCGCCGCCAATAGACGGTCAAGATTCGCAACACTTCGCGAGGATCGAACTGGGCCGGTTGTGTCGTGTTCATCGGTTGCGCCTGTTTCGTGAGGAGCCTCAAGGGCGGTGTGAGGATTTGAAGCATTCCTCTTTGCAAAGGAAGTGCCAAGCAGCGCGGCCCCGGCCGCCTGGCCCGCAGAGGCGATCAAAACGCCGGGAAAGGGCGGCGCAACCCGCAAGTACGGACCATCCGGAACGGTTGCGCCGAGCGGCCGACGTTGCGTTGCCGCAACGCGACGTTGCCGGAACACCACGGCCAACCTTCCACGCTTGAGGCGGGAAATCGGGCAATCACGAAAGCCCGAAAGGACGAAAACCCGAAAAACGCCGGAAAGATAGCTGCTTCGCTGAAAAGCATTTGCATCCGCCGGAGTATGAGAGAAACTTCAGCAAAGGTGGAAGGATAACGGATGAAACAGCGGCCGTCGCATCGTCTCGTTCCCCTGCCGGACCGCGGTCCGCTGCGCGTGATGTTCGTGGCGACCAGCATGCCGGTCGGGGGCGCGGAGACCCTGTTGACCGAATTGATCCGGCACTTGGATCGCGCCGGCTTTGCACCGGAAGTGTGCTGCCTGAAGCAGTTGGGCCCGCTGGGCGAGGTGCTCAAGGCGGAGATTCCCGTTTTCGCGGGACTTCTGGATCACAAGTACGACCTGGCCGTGCTCCCGCGGCTGGTGCGATTGCTGCGTTACCGGCGGACCGACGCCGTGGTGACGGTGGGGGCCGGAGACAAGATGTTTTGGGGCCGGCTGGCCGCACGCCTGGCCGGCGTGCCGGTGGTCTGCTCGGCACTGCACTCGACCGGGGCGCCTGACCGCGTGACATGGGCCAATCGCCTGCTGGCCCCGCTCACCGACGCCTTCATTGCCGTGGCGCACGCGCACGCCCGGCACCTGGCCGAGCACGAAGGGTGTCCGGCGGGACGCGTGCGGATAATTCCCAACGGCATCGACGTGGAGCGGTTCCATCCCCGCTGGCCGGTCCCCGCACTGCGGGCGGAACTGGGGCTACCGGCGGGCGCGCCGGTGGTGGGCATTGTCGCCGCCCTGCGCCCGGAAAAGAATCACGAGTTGTTCTTGCAGGTCGCCGCCTTGGTCCGCACGGAACTGCCCGGGACCCGGTTCCTCATCGTCGGCGACGGGCCGCGGCGGGCGGAGTTGGAGGTTTTGGCCGGCCGGCTTGGGCTGGAGGGCGCGGTCCACTTTCTGGGCACGCGCAGCGATGTTCCCCAGGTATTGTCGCTCATGGACCTCCTGCTTCTGACGTCGCACGCGGAGGCCAACCCGGTGTCGATCCTGGAGGCCATGGCCACGGAGAAACCGGTGATCGCCACGCGCGTCGGTTCGGTGGCGGAAGCGGTGCTGGACGGTCGCACCGGCTACCTGGCCGCGCCGGGGGGGGCCGAGGAGATTGCCCGGCACGCAATCGCCTTGCTCCGCGACCCGGAGCGGGCCGCCGCGATGGGCCGGGCCGGCCGCGAACACGTCATCGCCCAGGGCTCGCTGCGGGGGATGGTCGAGGGCTACCAGGACTTGCTCGCCGGAATTTACTCGTCCAAGGCGGGGGGCCGGCCCGCCGGCGATCTCCCCGTTCGGCCAGACCAGCCACCGCGGCACGAAGCGGCCCCTAAAGCCTAGCAGCCCTTGGCTTACGCCACCGCGCAGGGTAGGATGGAATCGGCCGGGGGGTCCCGATGCGCTGGGTGCCACTGGCTCTGCCAGTGTTTCCGCGGGGCAAGAGGGCCGTCGCCCGATCGATCGCAAGAGAACACTGGCAGAGCCAGTGGCACGCGGTTCGGCGCGGCAAGGCAGAGCATGGAACCAAGTGTCGTTACCAGGAATTCGCTGGCGTTGTTGGCGCGCATCCTCAGCGGGGCCAGCGCGCGCTGGATCGACTCCCAGCCGGACACCTGCCAGCGCGTCTATTTCGCCAATCATACCAGCCATTTGGATGCCATCGTGCTCTGGTCGGCGCTGCCGCAAGAGGTGCGCGGGCTGACGCGGCCGGTCGCCGCCAAAGACTATTGGACCAAGGGCCGGATTCGCAAGTACATGGCCACCCAGGTGTTCAACGCGCTGTTGATCGATCGCACGGAAATCAAGGTCCACCAGAGCCCGGTCGACGTGATGATCCGCGAAATCGGACAGCGCTATTCGCTGATCGTCTTTCCCGAGGGCGGACGGTCCGACGGCCGGGAGATCGGCGACTTCAAGAGCGGCCTGTACTACCTTTCCAAGAAACGACCGGACCTGGAATTGATCCCCGTACACATCGACAACATGAACCGGATCCTGCCGCGCGGACAGTTCCTGCCCGTGCCGCTGTTGAGTTGCATCACCTTCGGGCCGCCCCTGTGGCTGGAGGCCGGCGAGCCGAAGACCGAGTTCTTGCAGCGGGCCCGAAACGCCGTGCGGCGATTGAAGGAAATCTACTGAGCGAAATCACGTCAATGCAGGACGGATTGATAATCCGTCCCGCAATAGTAGGACGGATTGGTAATCCGTCCCGCAACACACGGACGGATTAGCAATCCGTCCTACGGGCAACCGGCGAAGTCAAGGAAACCATGTCGGGAATCTTCGAACTGCCAACGCTGGCACTGGTGGGCGGCGTGCTGCTGTTGTTGGGGGCGGCCACGGTCATCGTGCAGACCCTGCGGAACCGCGCCGACAGCGGCCTGAGCACGGCCATCCTGGAGACCTTCCGCCTCCGCGTGCAGGCCTGGTGGGTGCTGTGTACCTTGATGGCGGCCGCATTCCTGATCCACCAGATCGCCAGCGCGGTGCTCTTCGGTCTGATCGCGTTCTGGGCCCTGCGCGAGTTCATCACCCTGACGCCCACCCGCCCCGGCGACCACCGCGTGCTATTCTGGGTCTTCTTCGTCATCACGCCCTTGCAATTCTGCCTGGTGGCGATGCACAACTACCCGTTCTACAGCGTGGTCATTCCGGTGTACGCGTTCTTGTTCATTCCGGCCCGGGTGGCCCTGGAAGGCGATTGCAAGCGGTTCCTGGAGCGGACGGCCAAGATCCAGGCCGGGCTCTTGATCTGCGTGTACTGCCTGAGCTACGCGCCGGCCTTGCTGACGCTGAACTTGAATCTGCCCAACGAGGAGTCGGACGCCGGGGCCAACGCCCGTCTGCTGTTCTTCTTCGTGCTCATCGCCCAGCTCAGCGACGCGCTGCAATACGCCTGGTCGCAGATTCCCAGCAAGCACGTGATCGTGCCCGCCATCAATCCCGTCAAGACCTGGGAAGGGCTCTTGGGCGGCACGGCCAGCGTCACGCTCATCGGCGCCGTGCTGTGGTGGGCGACGCCTTTCCCCGTCTGGATGGCGGCCGCCATGTCGCTGGTGATCTCGGTGCTCGGTTTCGCCGGCGGCCTGACGATGTCGGCCATCAAGCGCGACCGGGGCGTGAAAGACTACGGCACCCTGGTCGAAGGGCACGGCGGCGTGTTGGACCGCATCGACTCGATCTGCTTCGCCGCCCCCGTCTTCTTCCACTTCCTGCTCTATTGGCTGACCCTGCACAAGGTCCCTCAGCCGTGGGAGTGAGGAAGTTTTCAGTGGTCAGTGTTCAGTTTTCAGTTTTCAGTTTTCAGTTTTCAGTTTTCAGTTTTCAGTTTTCAGGCTCTTCCGGTTATGGGTGCAGAACCCGAGAAATACGGCCTTCAGGCCGACGGCGATGTCGCGTAGCTCGCCGAGATGGAGAAGTAGCACGGCCATCCTGGGCGTCGGTCACAGGCTGGGAGCCTGTGCTACGTGTCGCTCGTTGCAACCTTGCAGTTTTCTCTTGGCAAATTTTTCACAACTTTCGCACAAAGCGCTTGACACGCCCGCCGCATTCTGATAAGCTAGAGTGCTGTGCTACCCAATTGTCACAAATAGCCCAAAAAAAGCAGGCAGCGCGAACGCGAGCTCCTGATCCGCCAACGAATTGGGCGTCTGGGGGATCAACCAGGAGCGGGCGTTTTGCCCAGGAATGGGTCGTCTTTCGCGACTTTGTCGGTGCGGAGGTCTGGCGAACCGCGCCGGGGGCTGCCTAAAGTTTCCTCTCTGCTATGTCTTGGCTTGTCTCCCGGCGCAACTGACTTCCGCCACGCCAAGTCCAGGAGTCGGCCTACCGAGAACAGCGGTAGGTTATGCTTCAGCATAACGGAACCGTTTATGCGCCAAGATGTTATGCTAAAGCATAACCTACTCACTAAAGATCGAAAGTACTCCTCTCGCTCCGCGAGAGGTCCGACATCTCGCGGAGCGAGATGAGTACGTCAGGCTGTAGGACGGATTGCCAATCCGTCCTTGGAAAACAGACGGATTAGCAATCCGTCCTACGGCAGCAAAAAGGGGAGAAAGACCATGAAGTACACGCTGAATACGATGATCCTGGCGGCGGCCGTGGTGGCCGCCAGCGTGGTGGCCGCGCAGGCCAGCACGATCACCATGGCCATGGTGACCGTGGGCGATCCGGGCAACGCGGCCGATACGACCGGCTACGGTGGAGTCGGATATACCTATCAGATGGGTAAGTACGACGTGACCGCCGCACAGTACGCCGCGTTTCTTAATGCTGTCGCCACGACGAGCGACCCATACGGCTTATACAACTCGGCTATGGCAACCGATACGTCGTATGGTTGCGGCATTTCTCAAACCCTCAGTTCGGACACCTACAGCTACGCGACCACCAGGAACGGCAGTTTCCCGGTCAACTACGTCTCTTGGGGCGATGCGGCGCGGCTCTGCAATTGGCTGCAAAATGGTCAGCCAAATGAGCCTGAGGGGAACGGCACGACGGAAACCGGGGCCTACACGCTCAACGGCGACACCACGAATTTGATGACGGAAACCCGCAACGCCGGGGCGACCTATTTCATCCCCACGGAAAACGAGTGGTATAAGTCTGCGTACTACAAAGGAGGTAGTACCAACGCGGGTTATTGGACCTATCCGACGCAGAGCAATACGGCGCCGATCAATACGCTGCCGGACACGGGCAATCATGCCAACTTCTACGATTTCGGCGGCACGGGAAATGGCACTTACACCGACCCGGCAAACTACTTGACGGCTGTCGGGGCGTTTTCGGCATCTCCCGGTCCCTATGGGACGTTCGACCAAGGTGGCGAGGTTTGGCAGTGGAACGAAGCCGACGTCAACGGTTCGTCGCGGGGTTTGCGTGGCGGGTCGTTCATCGGCCTCTCGGACTACCTGGGCTCGTCCTCCCGCATCGGCGGCAACCCGCCGGACGAGGACAGCGCCCTGGGTTTCCGTGTTGTAAGTAGCGCAGCGAGCCCTGAGCCCGGTGGAATCACCATGCTGCTTGCCGGCGCCTTGGCGTTTGGAATCTGGAGACTACGCCGGAACGCCTGAGTCGCTTGCATCCAGCCCGATTCATCGGGCTTCCCGCCGTAGGCGGTTCTAGGCCCGTGCTTTTAGCACGGGTAGACCGGCGTGATCGCGCGTTGCTCCGTCCGCTGGCCCCGTCCGCCCGCCGCCATCGGCGGCGGGCGGACGGGGCGAGCGACGCGCGGGAGCGAGCGTCTTTGCCAACCCGACGTGAACGTCGGGCCTACTACCGCCTACGGCGGGAAGGGTCGTGAACGACCCTGGAACCACGGTATCCGCGTATTTCGCAGCTAACCCTGGGTTTAGGCCGCAAGGTCCTCGCTCGGCCAGATTTTCCTCGCGTGGAGC
>JBEKZQ010000400.1:0-5895 GCA_049509675.1 Thermoguttaceae bacterium
GCCAGAACCCAGCGACGCATGGTTTCGACTTCAGGAAGCTCGGGCATAAGGATCGGCAAACAATGACTGTTCTGTTCTCGAAAGTAGTCATCACGCTCCGCGTGATGCAGTTTTATCTCGCGGAGCGAGATGAGTACGATTGTTCCGGCACTTATTGATTCGCCGATCCTAAGAACTCGTTCACCGGCCCGTTACGTCCAAGGTGACGGTGAAGGCATCGGCGGGCGGTTTGCCTTTTTCCCAGGGGCGGACGTAGAAGAGCTTCAGGGTCGTGGAGCCCTGCTGTGCGGCCTGCAGGCGGAAGGTGAACGAGCCGCCGGCGCCGACCCGGCCGGCCGCCGCGGGCGGAACGCTATAGGTCGGATCGCCCACCACGCGCACCGCCTGGCCCGCGGCGGCGGCAATCTGCCAGCGGTAGCCGGTCGTCGGGTTTCCCGGCAGGCGCAGCACGATCGGTTGGCCCAGCGTAACGCGCAGGCGTTTGCCGCTGTCGGCCTTGCCGATTTCGACGGCTTGCCCGGCCGCTGCCGCTGGCGCCGTCTGGGGCGCCAGCGGTGTCGCCGCTGCGGTTGGGGGTGTCGGCGGCGCGCTGCGGGCTGCGGCCGCCAGAGCGGCGGGCAAGGCCAGCGCCTGGCCGGGCCGATTGTTCTGCGGCGAGGGCCCGGTCATCCAGCCGTGGGCCCCCCAACGCGGTTGCGGCACGTCGACCCAATACATCGACCCCCAAGGGGTGCGGTAGTAATCGTTGACCGCCCCGTGCGGCAGCCGCTGACCGGCATAGTACAACCAGCCCCAACGGCCTTCGCTCCGCGTGTCGGGATCGGTGATGTCCAGACGGTATTTCCAAGGACCGAAGACGTACGTGCCGGCCTTGTGCGGATCGATCGGCCCCGGAGCGGTCGGCGGCGGCGTCACGGCCGGGGCGGGCCCGGGGGAGACGTTCCCGCCGGGTTGTCCGGGCCCGGGGGCACTAGGCAACTGTTCGATGGGCGTCCCCTCCGCCGGGGATGGCCCGCTTGCCGCCGCATCGGTTGGGGCGGCAGGCGCGGCAGGCCGTGCGGCGCCCTCCAGCGGCGCCTGGCAATGTTCGCAGCGGTGCAAGCGAGCGCTGCAGTGCGGGCAGAGTTTCAGCGCCGCGCTGCTGGTGGCCGCCCCGCAGGAAACGCACTTGCCGGCCGAATCGGTGTACATCAGGTCCCGGCACTTCTCGCATAAGTCGGCCGTTGCCGGGAGGCACCACAACAGGGCCAGGAGGACACTGGCAATCAGAATTCGCATCATGGCACTCCTTGCACGTTTTCGGCGGTCACCTTGGCGATGACCATGGTGATATCGTCGTTCCTGGGGTGATGGCGACAAAAACTGTCGATCTCCTGGTACAGGGCCTCCACGATTTGCCGGGCGGGCTGCTGCCGCCGGTCATGGATGACTTCCAGGGCCCGGCCCACGCCGAAGCGGACGCGACCCGGTGACTCCGCCTCGAACACGCCGTCGGTGAAGAACGTTATCACGTCGCCGGCCCGCAGCGGCAGGGGCGGACTGGTCGCCACCAGCGTGTCGGCGCTGACGCCCAAGGGCAGGCTGGTGCTGTCCAGCACGGTGACTTTGCCGTCGCCGTGCAGCAGGTAGCCGCGCTGGCCGGCGCTGGCGTACAGCAGCGTGCGGCTCTGCGGATCGAGTTGGAACAGGGCCAGCGTGACGAAGTGGAAGTCGTCGGTGTCGGCCGCCAGCAGGCGGTTGGCGCGGGTGAGGATCTCGCCCACGTCGCGATAACTTTGGGCCAGGGTCCGCAGGCAAGCGCGGGTTTCCGACATCAACAGGGCCGGGCCCATGCCGTGGCTGCTGACGTCGCCCACCACGATCCCCACGCAGTCGTCCAACATGGGGATGTAGTCGAAGTAATCGCCGGCCGTGGCCTTGGCCGGATACAGCGCCCCGGCAATGTCGAAGCCCGGCAGCGCGGGCGGCCCGGTGGGATATAATCGCTGTTGGATCTCCTGGGCGGCGCGGAACTCCTCGGACGTGTCGCGCAGGGCCTCCTCCGCCTGTCGCCGCCGGCTCCGCTCGATGGCATAGCGGATCGAACGGACCAGCAGATTGTCGTCCACTCGCCCCTTCACCAGGTAGTCCTGCGCGCCGGCCTGCACCGCCTTGATCGCCGTCCCTTCGTCGGCATATCCGGTCAGGACGACGATCGGCACGTCGCCGCACTGGGCGTGCATCAAGAAGAACGTCTCCAGGCCCTGGCTGTCGGGCAGCCCCAGGTCCAGCAGGATCACGTCGAACGATTCGTCGGCGCAGCGCTCGATGGCCAGGGCCAGCAGTTCCACTTGTTTCAGATCGAAGGGGCCGTCCCAGCGGTCGCCCAACAGGTTCCGCATCACCCAGACGTCGTCCGGATCGTCCTCGACCAACAGGATTCTGACGTGTTCGTTTTCCATGTCGCAAGCTCCCCTAGCTGGCCCGCTCCACCCATTCCAGCCAATACCTGATCAGCAGGTCCATCAGTTCCACCAGTCCGCGGAACGTGACCGGCTTGGTAACGTACGAGTTCGCGCCCATGCGGTACGAGAAGCCGATGTCCTCGCCGTCGGTGGAAGTAGTGAGGACGACGATCGGAACACATTTCAACAACGGATCGCTTTTGATCTCCTTCAGGGCTTCGCGGCCGTCCTTCTTGGGCATTTTCAGGTCCAGCAGGATGAGATCCGGCAACGGCGCGTTGCGGCGGTCGGCGTAGGCGCCGCGCGCGCACAGGTAGTCCAACAGCTCCTCGCCGTCGCGAACGATCCGCAGTTGATGCGGCCGGCCGCTCTCGCGGAGGGCCTCCTCGACCAGCAGGCAATCGTCGGCGTCGTCATCCGCCATCAGGATCGTACAAGTCTTCCGAGACCTTTCCATCGCTTGGCCCTGGTTTTCTAGCGGGCTGCATGACCGGCAGGAGCACTTCGAAGCGGGCGCCTTTGCCGGGCGTGCTCGAGCCGGCGATCGTCCCCCCGTGCAACTCCACGATCTTGCGGCAGATGGCCAACCCGATGCCCGTGCCCTCGTAAACGTCGCGGGGATGCAAGCGCTGGAAGACGCCGAAGATCCGCTCGGCATGTTTCTCGTCGAAACCGATGCCGTTGTCTTCGACGACGATGCGACATTGCTCGTGGGCCGGCGAATCCCCGGCCTGGCGGCGGCGGCCCTGCACGAAACGGCCCTCGATCTTCACCACCGGGCTCTCCTCCGGCCGATGGAACTTCAGGGCATTGCCGATCAGGTTCTGCAACAACTGCCGCATCTGCAAGGGATCGGCCTGGATCGTGGGCAGATTGCCCACCTGCACGCGCCCCTCCACCCGCTGGAGCTGCGCCTCCAGATCCGAGACCACCTGCCGGGCGATCTCCCCCAGGTCCACCGCCATGAAATCCTGCGCCCGGGTCGTCACCCGCGACAGCGTCAACAGGCCCTCGATCAACTGCTGCATGCGGGCCGCGGCGGTCTGCATGCGTTGCACGCACTCGCGGCCGGTGTCGTCCAGCGCCGCGGCGCACTTCATTTCCAGCCGGTCGCCGAAGGCGCGGATCTTCCGCAGCGGCTCCTGCAAGTCGTGCGACGCCACGTAGGCGAATTGTTCCAGGTCGCGATTCGAGCGCACCAACTCCGCCGCATATTGCGCCTGCTGCTCTTCGGCCTTCCGCCGCAAGCTGATGTCGCGAATGAACAGGCTCAACACCGGGGCCCCCTGCTCCTGGCTCATGGTGATGGCCACCTCGGCCGGAAAACTCTCGCCGTTGGCCCGCACCGCGATCACCTCCGCCCGCTTGCCCAGCATCGACCCCTCGCCGCTCTCCAGGTAGCGGTCGATCCGCGTGCCGTGGTCCGAGCCGGCCGAGGGCGGAAACAGCACGTCCGCAGGCCGCGTGCCCAGCACCTTGTCGCGCGGGAAACCGAAGGCCGTCTCCGCCGCGCGGTTGAACTCGATGATCACCCCCTCGTGATTGATGGTGATGATCGGGTCCAGCGAGGACTCCAGGATGGCGTGCTTGCGGGCCTGGGCCTCCTCGAACGCCTCGCGAAGCTGCCGGCAGGGGCCGCCCATGCGGTGGATGATCGCCAGGCAGCCCGGCATGTCGGCCTGCGCCGGCTTCACGCGAAACATGAACGTCTCCACGTCCGTCAGTTCGTCCGTCTGCACGTTCCGCAGTTGCGTCGAGCCCTCCCAATGCCCGGTCCTGTTCACCATCGGCACGGCCACGTCGCGCAGTTGATTCCACGATTCCTTGCTGTAATAGCTGTGCAGGCCGGCCGAGGGGATCTCTTCCGTCTCCGTCAGTCCCAGCGCGCGCCGCGTGGCGGGATTGAAATAGAACGGCTCGCCGTGCGTCGTGGCCAGACAGATCAGATCCGTGGAGCAATCCGCCGCCGCGCGGCAGATGGCGTCAAAGTTGGCGATCAAGTGATCCGACGAGTCGCTCATCGCGAGGGCCTTTGCTGTCCATTTCAGAGTAGCGCGGGCGGTTCCGGCTGTCAAGGGGAGACGGATGTACCAAGAAGAGTGTAGCGATAATACACTTCCAAGGTCAAGATGGCCAGGGCCGTGCTGTAGATGCGGCCGCCGCGTTGCCCCCAGGCGTCGCCGGGATCCCAACTGCCGCGCGGGCAGCCGTCGTGCCGCTGCAAGCCGACGACCGCGTCGCGCACCACCGCGTTCCAGCGGTTCCAGGCGTCGCCGCCGGCCTGGAACATGGCCAGCGTGCAGTTGTACCAGAGATAGTAATCGCAGTCGTCCGCCGCGAGGGTCGGCTTTTTCCAGCTCTTCTCCGCCAGTGCGGCCAGGTAGGGGGCGGCGTCGCGCACCAACGGCGCGTCGCGATCCAGGAACAAGAACTGCCGCGCCGCCATGCCGATGCCGGTCGTGGCGTCGGTTTGCAGCGTGCGGCCTTGGTAGCCGGTACGCCCGTTGGCGCCGGTCTGGCAACTGCGGAAGAAGCGGTCGATCTTCGCCAGGCAGCGTGGGTCCACGTCCACGGCGGCCTCTCTGGCCGAACTGAGCGCCAACACCTGCCAGCCGCTGACGGAGGTATCGCCCGGCTCGCCCGGCTCTTCGGTGTAGCGCCAGCCGCCGTCGTTGTGCTGGTTTCGCTCGATGAACGCAACCGCCTTGGCAAGCGCCGGGGCGTAGCGGTCGTCGGCCGGCTGGCCCAACGCTGCCGCGGCGGCACAGGCGTCGGCCAGCGCAAAGGCGGCAATGCCGTGCTCGTACATGTAGTTCTTGTGATTGCGGGCGAATCCGCTGGGCTGCTTCGATCCGATCAGGCCGCCGTCGCCGCGCTGGTGGGCGACCATCCAGTCCAGCCCGCGACGGACGGCCTGGCAGTACTTGGCCCCATTGCAGTAATAATGCCCGCCGGCCTGGAACGCCAGCAGGGCCAGACCGGTATGGGCCATCTCGAACATTTCGCCGGAACCATCGCAGGGGTGTCCTTTTTCGCACATCGATGGCGGCTGAGAACCGAGGCAGCGGTTGGCCCAGAAACCATCGGGGGCCTGGTGCCGGGCCAGCCACGCGAGCCCCTCGTCGGCCGCCCGCTCGCTGGCGGCGCTGCCGCCGTAGCGGCCGATCCATTGCGTGCGGTCGGCCAAGGTCCGTCGTTGAAAGAGTTTCCGCTGCGGCCACGGCGCCGCGGCCTTGGGCGCGGGCCGGGCGGCTCCTTTCGCCGCCGGGCTCAGATCCTCGACGCTCTGCTGGATCGTCACCACCCGCCAGCCGTCGCGGTAGGTCACCTCGATCGGATCGCCCACGGCCAGACCCGTCAGCCGCCAGCGCAGCCTCTGCTCCTGATCGATTTCCTCGGCTGCCGGGCGATGGCAGAGCGAGGTCTCATGGCCGTCGCTGGCGTAGCGAAA
>JBEKZQ010000401.1:0-5847 GCA_049509675.1 Thermoguttaceae bacterium
CGCCGCATGTGGTTGAGATACCAGCCGCGGAGCCACGCGAGCTTTTCGCGGTCGTCGGCGGGAACCTCGTCCAGCACGCCCTCTTCATAGGGCAACCACTCGAACACCTGCGTGCGATGGCAGGCCAGCATGGCCAAGATCGTGTCCAGCCGGTCGGTCACGTCCAACACCACGTCGGGCGCCATGCGGTTGGGCTTGCTGAACGTGTCGGCCATGCAGGCCACGGCCGGGTCTTTCCGCAGCGCCGGCACGTCGCGGAGCACGTTGGGCACCGTCACCAGGTACGAGGCGTCTTGCACGAGTTGGCCGACGGCCCGATGGTCGGGATGATAGTCGCACGTGCGGTGCGTGAGCAGCAGGTCCGGGGCGAACGTGCGGATCTCGCGGATCACCCGCTGGCGAACTTCGAGGGTCGGCATCAACTGGCCGTCGGGGATGTCCCAGGTTTCGTAGGTGGCGCCGATGACGCGTCCGGCGGCGGCGGCCTCGGAGCGGCGCATCGGGCCCAACGTGGCCGCCGCCCGCTGGTGATGCCCGGCCGACCCGTCGGTCAGCGAAATCATCTTTACCACGTGTCCCAACTCGCGATAGACCTTCGCCAATCCGCCGGCGTGGAATTCGGCGTCGTCGGGGTGCGCCCCGAGTACGAGCAATCGCAGCGGTTCGTCTGGCATCTGTGGCGTCCTATGGTGGTGTGCGTCGGGACTTGCTAGGAAAATGCTTTGTTAGGGATCCTGAACACCGAGCCCACGCGCCGCAGGCCGAGCGACGCAAATCGCTTCTGTTTAGGGGACGATAGCGTGAAAGAAGTCCTGCCGCTGGAGATCCAAACGAACGCACGCCGCATTGCCCTCAGTTTCGGCGCGGAATCTTTCAGCCAGCGTTGCAGCCAATCCAACTTTGCCAGCACGACCTTGACCTCACCGCTGCTCGCCGGGTGAATTTCAGTCCAATAGACCATCACGCCCTTAACGTTCGAGGGCTGGTGTCCGATGGCATAATCCCATCGGTTGTCGTTTGGGAACTTTTCCTTAAGCGTGGCATCCAAATTGACGCTGCCCGTGATGCTGTGCGTATCTTCGGCGGTAACGTGGTCTTTGTCCGCTCCCAAAAGGGCCTGAAGTCCGGGTCGCCACGAGCCCTTGAGATCGGGTGTTTCTTCGACGGATTTCTTGAACTTCACGATTGCCTCTCCCCGTCGCAATTTGCCACGGCGTCGGCCACGGCCGCGTTGACCCGAGCGCTGAACTCCGTCAATCCACCCCATCCTCCTTCTCCGGATTCTTCGTCAGCCGGATCGAGGGCCGAGATATCTCTTGTGCGACCTGTGCCGCCGTCGAAGTAATACACCGCGACGTTCTTGGCCATGACCGTTCGGGCGAGAATCCGCATCTTCTGGGTTATGGGTGCGTCGAATGCGTTTAGCAAGGCATCCGCATGCGCCTGATCCTCTTTTAAGTGCCGCAGCGCCTTTAAGTGCCGCAGCGCCCAGACTGCCTCCAGCACCTGCGGTGAATGGGTGGACACACAGACCCGATAACCCCGGGCCACGAGTTCAAGCACCATGAGCACCACCACCGAAATCGCGCGCGGATGGAGCCCCATCTCCAGTTCTTCCAGCACCACCCACTGGATATCCCCGCGCCTCGTAACGCTTGTCGGCGGGATCAGCCAATAGAACCCGAGCAACAACGGCACGAACTCGCGCTGCCCGGCCGACCACACCATGAAGGGAAGAGGTTGGCCGGCGGCGCCCAGCACCAACCGTTTCTGCGCCCGAACCTTATCCACCTGTAACCGGAACTTTGCAAAGACCGAGCGTTCGAGCATCTGTCGAAATTCGCCCTTCAATCGTCGTTCTTGCGGAAATAGGTTCTCGCTCGCGCCAAACTCCTTCTCGACCAGCACGCGCAGTCGCTCGCTGAATTCCCGGACGGCGAACGGATCGCCGGCAGAGTAGTCGGAAAACGGCCGTGGCCAGCCGTCACGCAGAGCGAGCACGCGCTGCGCGGGAATGAAGAACAGGGATTCCTTCTTCTTACACATTCGCCGTCCAACAAGTTTGGACATATCAACGGGCTTGCCGTTCAAGAAGACGCTGCTCCGTGCGTCATTCCAGATGCCGCGCATCCCTTCGCCGAAGTAGGCATCGAAAAACTCCGGCAGCTTGCCCGACCAGTCTAAGCCGTGCTTTGTCATCATTTCCTGGACGTAGCCGGTGTCGACCACGAGCTTAAGCATCTGTAAAGCGATGCTCTTGCCCGAGGCTTGCGGGCCGACGAGCACGGTCAGATCACCAAAGACGAGATCCGCCTCGGCGATCGGCCCAACGTGCTGCAATTTGAGCCTCATGGGAAATGTCCTCGATTGCGAAGGTCAGCATCTTTCCCAGCAATAAATTGCTGGGCTATTGTCAAGTGTCCCTCCGGGACAAGCAGCAATTCTACCAAAGCTGCCTATATTCGTCAGTAGTAGCCGTTCACGGCTGTTCGGGGACAAGCAACCGTGAGAGCAGCAAGCATTCATGGATGCTCGGCCCGGGTTGGCGCCAGCAGCACCGGCACGAAGTCGCGCTCGAGGACGGGCACGGTGAAGCCGTCGGCGGCCAGCGGCACCGTCGCGCCCGTTTCGGCATTGCTCGCGGCGAGTTTCTTGGGATCCATACCGATCGCCTTCCAGTCCACGCCCACCCTGACTTCCGCGTCCTTCCGGCCCTTGTTGACGACCCATAGCAGGGCACGGCCGTCGGCCAGGTGCGCGGAAACGAGGCTGTCCTTCTGGTTCGTGGCCAGCGGCCCCTTCTTCCAGTACGGCAGGAACGTGACCTTGTCGGCCCAAAGGTGCCCGGCCTCGACCAGCTTCGGGTAGAGCGGAAGCTGTTCGGGCAGGACGTCGTGCGCCATGACCCAGCCGAGGAACTGGTGGTTGTGTTTGAGGTACCACTGGCTGCGGTGCCGGTCGGACTGGCACATCATGGTCACCACGCCGCCGGCACACACGGAACTGCCGATGGCGCGCATTCGACCGGCCGGCAACACCTCGATATAGTCGTAGTTCAAGTCGGTCGGCTCGACGTTCTCGCCCTCGAAGAAGACGTCGCCGAACCAGGCGTGGTAGGCCGCGCCGGAGGAGATGTGCTGCCACAGGTTCGGCGCCGGCACGTTGTTCTGGTGGAACATCACTTTCATGCGTTTGAAGTAGTCGCGCAGGCCCAGGTAGTTGTAGCCGCGCTGGAGCGCGCCGTCGGCAAGCCAGTGGGCGTTGCCGGTGAGGAAGTTGTCTTCCAGGGCGAGGTAGTTCTCGTCCACGTACAGGCCGCGCAGGCCGGCCTCGCGCACCCAACGCTGATAGTGCCACAAGCGAAAGTCGTTGGGGCCCTTCGACGACGTGACGTCCGAGTTGCCGATCTGCCCCGGCGACGCGCCCCAATCGACCGAGAGTTCCGGAAACTGATGTCCGTCGTAGTCCTGGTAGCGTCCGATCGAGTGGGCGATCGAGCCGGGGCAGGGCCGGTGACGCGGGTCCTTGCTCGCCTGCGCCAGCAACTCCCTGGACTTGTCCATGTGCCAGGGGAACGGACTGCAATAGTAGGGCCAGAGCACGGCCCAGTCGGCGTCGCACCAGAAGTAGGAGTTGCGCGTGTGCGGCGTGGGCGGCGCGGAGGCGCAGAACGTGGCCCGCCAGCCGGGCGGGAGCGGCCGCGACGGGAACGTCTGCCAGCCCCAGGTGATGGTTCGCGGCCCTTTCACCTCGGTGGGAACGGCAAAGAAGTTGACGCGCAGATACACCTTGCCGCCGGTGCGCACGGTCTCCTGCGTGGGCAGTGCTTGGTCCGGCTCGTGGTTCCAGCCCTTGTCGTGATCGGCGAACCAGAGCAGCGCGCGGTCGGAGTTGGTGAGCCAGACGTAGGGCACGAAATCGCCCACGAGCATGCCGGACGCAGTGGCCCGGCTGGTCCAGTGGTCGGGCAAGGCGTCGTGGACGGCGGACCAGCCGCCCGCCGTGGTGCAGAAGTGCGTGGCCTCCTCGGCCGGCAAGGCGATTTCGAGGAAGAGTCTGTCCACCTTGGCCGGCTCCTTGCCGGCGGGCGCCACGTCGAGATTGACGTGTACGAATCCGTCGAACTCGACGTGCGTGCGGGCCGCGAAACGCAGCCCGGCCGCCTCGGCCGCGCCCGTGAAGTCGGCCTCCGCCTCGACGCGGCGGCCGGCCTTGGCCTCCCCGGGGCGGACCTCGATTTCCTTGCCGTCCTGGACGGCCACCAGGCGCATCGGCGCCGCAAGTTGCGCCACGCCGCCGTTGATGATCCGCCTGGCCATGCCCAGGCCGTCCAGCGCGAGCGTGCGGTTCCACACGCCCACCTCGCTGCCCTTCACCTCGACCGGGGTCCAAGGCGGAATGACTTTGTCCGAAACGCCCGCCGTGTTGTTCATCCACTCGGCCGCATAGCGCAGCAGTTCCACCTGCTTCGTGGCGGACTTCAACTCCTTGCCGTCCTTGTCGCGGAGGACGACGATCAATTGCAACTTCTTTCCGGGCGTGGCGGGCGCCTTCCCGCCGCCGGCCTTGCGGAAATCGACGGTGGGAATCGCCACGTCGTTCAGGTGCAGCTCGGCCCCGCCGTACCATTGGCGGAACGGGCGCATGGGCACGCTCGATAGCACCTTGCCGGTTTGCGGATCAATCGCCTTGGCCTCCGCGGCAGCCACCTTCTCGCGGCCGGGAAGGTCCAGGATGTCGGCCTTCACCAGGACCGTGTTGGTCTCCGGTCCGTACTGCGCGCTGAGGTCCAACTCTTCCACCGGCGGCGCACCGGCGGGCTTGACCGGGGTCCGCGGCGTCCAGCCGCTCACCGAATACGGAAAGCTCTGGCGGAAGACCGGGCCGCCGCCCGTCTTGGTCACGGTGACGGTGAAATTGCCTTGTTTCGTGGCGGCGACGTCGCCGGTCAGATGCACGACCTGGCGCTGGCCCTTGTTCAGTTTCACGTGTCTGCGCTCGACGCGGTCGTCGCCGCCGCCCGGCGTGGCGCGCTGATGGAAGCGCAACTCGACGTCCGCTTCGGCGCCGCCGGCCCGCGGCGCCACCACGCCCACATCGAAGGCATACTTGCCGCTGAGGATCGTCGAGACGCCGGTAAGCTGCGCCAGCATCTCGTCATCCATCAAGTGGACCTTGGGGTGTTGCGGAATCTCGGCGAATCCCTGCGTGAGCGACCACGATGCCTGGGAGCGCGGTTTGGCCCCCAGGCAGTTGCGGGCCAAGAGGAACTGCCACACGTCGCCGCTGCTGATCTTCTCGAAGCCGAAATCCTTGATCGGCACGGACGCTTCGATGACGTAGTTGTCGGCGTCCTCCGAGACCCCCACCTTCCAGTCGCCTTTCCAGCCTTGCGACGAGTAGCCGCGCGACGGGATGTTCTTGACGTCGAACACGGCGGGATAGGTGTTGATGATGTTCTGATAGGTTTCCGGCACCGCCGCGGGAGGCGTCACCCAGATTTCCACCGACGGTTCGCCGAAGCTGTAGTCGTCGTTCTGGCGAGAGTGCTTCCAGAGCTTCCACTCGTGGTCGCCGCGGCGGCAGCGGAAAAGGAAGTAGAACCGCTCCGCATCGAACCCCAGGCTCATCGTCGTCTCCGATTCTTGCAGCGCGTGCTCGAACGGCGCCATCAGCCCCGAGGTGGTGAAAGCCCGGTCCCATTCGGCCGGGGAGATCTTGCCGTCGATGACCGGCGCCTTCTCGAATCGCGTGGCGGTGAACTCGCCGACGGACAAACGTTCCTCGGCCCCGCCGACGGCGGCCGCCCAGAATGCGGCGCAGAGGGCCGCGGTAAAAAATGTGTTG
>JBEKZQ010000402.1:0-5814 GCA_049509675.1 Thermoguttaceae bacterium
CGGGGCCAGAGTGACGGGGTCGCCGGCGAAGAAATCGGCGGCCGCGCGTTTGCTGAAGCAGATGGCCAACGGTTCGCCCTGCGCCTCCCGACCGTGCCGGCAGGCCGCTTCGCAGGGCCGCGCACAGACGCGACCCAGGACGGCCGAAAAGACGTTGTCCTGCAGATTGATCTTGTAGGCCACGTCGAAGTCCCCGCGGGCGACGGCCGCCAGGTACTCGGGGATCCGCGTATGGGCAGGGCAGGCGGACTGGCAGGGGATGACGGGCTCGATCCATTGCACGTCGCGCGTCGGCGCGCTGGCCTCCCGAGCGGCAGCGAGATCCTCTTCAGGCCAGATCCGGCGCGGTTGTTCCGTGCCGATGCGGTCCCGGGGACTTGGATGTTCGGCCGAATCAAGACATTGCGCGGGCGCAGAACTCGCCTCGGCCGGATCGCTTTCCAACTTGAGGGCCAAGGCGGCGGTGGGGCAGGCTTCCACGCACTCGCGCGCGGCCCGTTGCAGGGCCGCCGACAAGGCCGCATTCAGCGGGGCGGTAACCCGGACGTCGAAGCCGCGACCCACGAAGGCCAGCCCCAGCGGTTCGCCGGCTTTCTCCGCCACGCGCAGGCAGTTTCCGCAGCGAATACACTTGCCGGGCTCGTAGATGACCAGGGAATGATCGGTGCGGACGCGGACCTCTCGTCGCGGCGCGGCGTAGCGGTTGCGTCGCGCCCCGAGTTGCGCGGCGGCCTGGCGCAGGCGGCAGGTGTCGGCCTTGCGGCAATCGCAACGGCAGCATCGGCCGGCCTCGCGCAGGGCTTCTTCGCGGGTCAAGCCCGCCCGCTCGGCCTCGGCGCTCGCGGGGCCGCGCGGCGTCGCATCGGCGACGGCCATGAACTGCTGCATCTCGTCCGGCCGCAGGCACTTGACGTGACTGGAGAACGGCCGGACCTGGCGGATCAAGGGATCTCCGGAGAGGAATTGGTCGAGGTAGATCGCCGCCATCCGCCCGGCGGCGACCGAGTGGACTCGCTTGCCGGTGCGGCGCACGGCTTGACCGGCGGCAAACACGCGCTCGCGACTGGTTTGGAGAAAGCGGTTGACGCCGATGCCGTGCAGGCCGGCCGCCAGACCGAGTTGGGCCGCCTCGGCGCTGCGGACCCCGCCGACGGCACACAAGACCGCGTCGAAGTCGGCCAACAGTTGTTCCATGCGGGCGGCGTCGACGCGCGGGCCGCCGAGTTCGAAGCGGGCGCCCAAGCGGCCGATCAACGCCGCCTCCGCGGCCACCACCTCGCGCGGCAACACTTCGGCGGGAAACTCGTCGAACAAGCTGCCGCCGGCCGTCTCGCGCTCGTCGAACAGCGTGCAATCGTGGCCCTGCAGCAGCAGATGCCAGGCGGCGGACAGGCCCGTGGGCCCGCCGCCGACGATCGCCACGCGGCGACCCGTGGGCGCCGCCTTGTCGGGCAGGTAGGGCGCCTGCGAGGCCAGGTCCTGATCGGCAACGCAGCGTTCAATCTGGCCAATGGCCACCGGGGCATCGAAGGTCTTGCGGCGGCACGGTCGTTCGCAGGGCCGATGACATACGCGGCCCAAGGTAGCCGGCAGGGCCAGATGCTGCTTGGCGACGGCGATGGCGTCGGCAAAGCGGCCCGCGCGGACCTGCCGCAGCATGGCCGCGATGTCCGTATGCGCCGGGCAACTCTGCGAGCAGAGCGAGATGCAGTCGCCCACGTGGTCGCTGAGCAGCAGTTCCACGGCGGCGCGGCGCACCTCCTCGACCTCGAGGGTCTGCGACTCGACCTCCATGCCGTCGGCCACCTGCACGGCGCAAGACGGGATCATCTGACCGGTGCGCGACAGCTTCACCGCGCATACCAGGCATGAGGCCGAAGACGCACAGCCATTGCCGCCGAAACAGATCGTGGGGATGTGGATGCCGATCTGGCGGGCGGCCGTCAGCACCGTGGCGCCGTCGCTGACCTCGACCGCTCGTCCATCGATCGTGATCGTCGGCATGCTCAGTTCACCTTCACGGCGTGGGCCGGACAGATTTGCCGGCAGGCATCGCAACGCGTACAAAGGGCCGGGTCGATCCGGTGCTTCACATAGGGCGACCAGGCGATGGCCCCGACGGGACAGTGCTGGGCGCACAAAGTACACCCGGTGCAGTTGTCCCCGATCTCGTAGCGGATCAGGTTCTTGCAGACGCCGGCCGGGCAGCGGCCTTGCAGGTGGGCTTCGTACTCGTCGCGGAAATACCGCAAGGTGGTAATCACGGGGTTGGGGGCCGTCTTGCCGAGCCCGCACTGGCTGGCGGACTTGACCAGGCTGCCGAGCCGCTGGAGCTCCTCCAAGTCGCCTGCCTCCCCAGTGCCTTCCGTGAGCCGTTCGAGGATGTCCTGCAGCCGTCTGGTGCCGACGCAGCAGAAGGTGCAGCGCCCGCAGGACTCGTGCTGACAGAAGCTGAGAAAATACTTGGCGATGTCCACCATGCAGTCGCCGTCGTCCAACACGACCAGCCCGCCGGAACCCATGATCGCGCCCTTTTCCACCAGCGACTCATAGTCGATGGGCGTGTCGGCCAACGATTCGGGCAGGCACCCGCCGGAGGGGCCGCCGATCAGGACGGCCTTGAAGCGGCGGCCGTCGGCGATGCCGCCGCCGATGTCCTCGACGACCCGGCGGATGCTGATGCCCATCGGCACCTCGATCAGCCCGCCGCGGACCGTCTTGCCGGCCAGCGCGAAGACCTTGGTCCCTTTGCTTTTGGCAGTGCCGTGCTGGGCGAAGGCCGCCGCGCCATGCCGGAAGATCCACGGCAGGTTGGCAAAGGTCTCGACGTTGTTGATTAACGTCGGATGGCCGAACAAGCCGCTCTGGGCCGGATAAGGCGGGCGCAGGCGGGGAATGCCGCGGCGTCCCTCGATCGACTCCAACAGCGCGGTTTCCTCGCCGCACACGAAGGCGCCGGCGCCCTCGAAAACGTCGAACTCGAGCTGCAACGGACGCCCCGGCGCCAAACCGCCCAACAAGTCGCGCCGGCGCAGGCGGTCCAGCGCCTCGTGCATGCGCTGGACCGCAAAGGGGTATTCCGCCCGCACGTACACGATGGCCTTCGTGGCACCCACCGCGTAAGCCGCGATGGACATTCCCTCGATGATTCGGTAGGGGAACGATTCCATGAGCATGCGGTCCATGAAGGCGCCCGGGTCGCCTTCGTCACCGTTGCAAATCACGTACTTCAACTGGCCGGCCGCCTGCCGGACGATGCCCCACTTCACGCCCGTGGGAAAACCGGCGCCGCCGCGCCCGCGCAGCCCGCTCTGGCGGACTTCCTCGACCACTTCCGCCGGCTGCATCTTCTCCAGGCAGCGGGCCAGCGCGGTGAAGCCGCCGCGGGCGAGGTATTCATCGAGGTCCAACGGGTCGCTGCTGCCGAAATGTTCGGTGGCGATATGGATCTGCGGCCCGAAGAAGGCCGCCACGTCCGGCTGCTGGGAACTCACGGCGCGCGTCTGCGGCGACATCTGCGGAGCGTCGTCCAACAGGCGATCGAGGGCGTGGATCGCGAAACTTCGCAGCCGCGTGGCAATCCGCCGCGGGCGAAAATGCCGCGTGACGAGGGCCTCGGCTGCCGTCTCGGTGACGTTCGCGTAGACTTTGGGGGGACCGCCGGGGAGTTCGATTTCGATCGTCGGCGCCTGCTCGCACATCAGCCCGCAGGCCACCCGCTTGATGCGCACCGACACGTCGGCCTCGCGCAGCGTGTGCTCCAGTGAGTGGAAGGTCCGCTCGCAGCCCCGCGCCAGACAGCAGGAATCGAGGCAGATCTTGATCTGGCCTTGGGACGGACCGTCGTTCAGCAGCCCGGTCCCGATCAGCGGTGGGCCGTGGTCCTGACGCGCCTGGATCCGGCGAATCAGTTGGGGGATCCCGCCGGTAGTCTGAGGGCCGTAAACGTCGTCTCCGCAACGCACCACCGGTGCAAGGGTGCAGCAGCCGATGCAGAAGACCTTCTCGACGGTGTACTCTCCGGAGGCGTCGGTATCGTCGTTGCCGGTGATCCGGAAATAATCGCGCAGCACGTCGTAGACCCGCTCGGCGCCTTTGACGTGACAGGCGGTGCCGTTGCAGACGCTAATCAGGTTCCGCCCCACGGGGCGGTGCCGGAACTGCGCGTAGAACGTCGAGACGCTGGCGAGCTGCGCCAGGGTAATGTCGCTCTGCTCCGCCACCCGCCGCAGCGCCTCCCCAGGCAGGTAGCGGTAATGACGCTGCAAGACCTGCAAGACGGGCAGAATCCTGTCCGGACGACGTCCCAGACGTTCGAGCGTTTGATCGACAAAAGCGAGGTCGAGTTCCATCACCATCACGGTGTTGTTGATGCATCAGACTTGCCACGATCGGTGCAGTAGCCATTCACGGTCACTCCGCGGGCCACATTCGATTTTAGGCGATCCGGCTCAAGATGTAAACCAAATCTGCCCTGATCGAGTGGTTCAGCACCCGCGACGGAAGGAGGGTGAAAGGAGTTCTTGTTCCTGGAAGTGGTGAACCCAGTGCAAGACTCCTTTGTGTCTTTGCCTGTCAGCTTTGTTTGCTAAGAACAGGTTCCCGATCAGGTGCAGGGTTTGGTTCGGCGCGGCCGTTGCTTGCCCTTGCTGGCGTCCGCGCGGCTTTCCGCTTCCACCTCGTGCCAGAAAACGTCGTGCGAAATTCCCCCGCTCTCTTCGATCTGGCGGCGGGACTTGTCGAGCATCGCCTGGAACTTGGGTGAATGCGCCAACACCAGGCGTTCCAATTCGTCCTCGTCGGTGACGGCCAGCACCACCGCGACGGCCTTGCCGTTGCGGGTGACGATTACGGGCCCTTCCCGGCTCTCTTTAAGGTAGGCGCTGAAGTGTGCCTTGACCTCTGCGACTGAGACAATCTTCATTCCTCAAACTCCTCCCCCCCGATAACCAGTCGGTTCCGGTCTTTGATGCCGACCGCCAAGACGCGAACCTCACGCCTCTGGACGTTGAACTGATAGAAAACGCGGAAGCGGTTTTCCGGGCCAAGGCGAAGTTCCCAGTCCGCCCCGAATGCGATCGGCCGTTCCAAAGGCTTCCGGTTTCGGGTTTCCACGTTGGGATCGAAGAGCAGTTGGGCCTCAATCTCCGACCGCATCAAGCCGTGGTACTTGGTTTCGATGGCCCGCAAGTGCTGCTTCACCTCGGCAGCATAAAGCAGAGCGAACGGGGTTTGCTTCGCCATGATGACCATAATTATGGTCGAATCCCCGCCGTTCGTCAAGCCCCGCCAGGATCTCCGGAGTCGGTATCCTGTGCAGCTACGGGCATGATGATTAGCTCAGCGGCCATAGCCAGCACGAACCCTCTGCTTGACCTCATCCCAAGAAAAGTAAGCATAACGAAACGTGTGTCCGCGCGAATGTTATGCTACGGAGCTGAGGTCGAAGACCGAAAGGTCATTCGCGCTCATCGCAACTCCTCACAAAAAAGGCCGTAGGAAGGGAGGAAAGAGAGGAGCGGATACGTCCAATTACTGCGGTTTACTTCCGTTTGCATCGATAATTGGACTTATCCCCTTTTTCCACTTATCCCCTTTTTCCACTTGTCGGTGTTTCATCCGTGTTCAATCCGTGGCTTCCACAAACCCGGCCCGCTTCGGAACCCCGCATTCGGGCTATCGCTCGATTCTCCGTGGGTGCAAGTTGTACTTTGCATCGCCTATGAGGTGGTCTGGTAGGATCGTTGGCCGGTGGCCCGAGCGGGCCGTTCCCTCCAGAAGGTGGTCAGCGGCTTCGTCTCACTGATGTGGTCG
>JBEKZQ010000403.1:0-5793 GCA_049509675.1 Thermoguttaceae bacterium
ATCGAGTTCCTTGGCTCGACAATCGACAGATCATCCTCTCGCTTTCTCCGCACGCACCCCGTGCCGGACCCTGACACCGCTTTCTTAACACCCAAGGCTCAAAAAACCGTTTGGTGCTAGTTCGGGCGAATGCCAGGATATCGTGTTCCGTAACGTCGCGCTCGAACTCGGCGCACATCCCCACCCGTAAGTCGGCGGCAAGATGGTTTTCAGGCTCAGGCACCATTGTTCTTCGACTGTAGATAGTCCAGGATCAATTCGAAAGACACGAAGATGGCCAGATCGGCGTCAGGAACTCGGACATTGAACTCCTCCTCGATCAGGCTGAGGAGGTTGACGGCGGCCAGGGAGTCCCATGCAGCGACCGAACTCATCGACGCCCGAGAAACCACCTCCTTCGAGAGGTCCGGCAATGCTAGGGCGAAACACTTTTCTAGGCGTTCCTTGGTGTTGTTCATTCCACGTTTACCTTTGCATAGAGTGGCGGACACCGTGAGACAAAATCGCTTCGCCCGATCCGCAACGGTACTTCCGCTTCATGGCCCAGAATCGATTGAACGAACTGCCGCAGCGGACCGTTTCGCTCGGTCGGCGCGAGGTCTAGACGCAGTGCGTCGGCGCCGAGGTGCTCGAAGAGAGCTTGGAGAATCTGGTGCTCGATCCGTCGGGAGAAAGCACGACAGCTCATCACCCAGATGTCGATGCAGGCGTCCAATCGGTCCCGCGTCCCTGATACCACGGCGATCTTGCCCAAGGGCCCAAATTTGTCTTTGTAGGACACAGTTAGCAGGAAGTACCGCGGGTCGGCCAGCCGAACCCGCCAAGAAGACTCGTCAATACGCCGACCGTTTAGGTTGAACTGGTTCGTCTTGTTGATTAGGTCGAACGTGCGTTGGTCCGGTTTGTCGTAGCTGAGCGTGATCTCTGCCTGCAATTGGGCTAGGACATCGTCCGTGGCCTCGTACGCGGGTTCCGAACGGCGGTGGTAGGAATCACGCAGGTTGGAGAGCCGCAGCCGGTCCTCCTCGGTCACCGACGCCTTGCCAAAGAGGTCGCGCAACGTCTCCAACAACTCGAAGACCGCGGCGTCGTCCGACACGGGAAAAATCTTGCCCAGGATATCCGGAAACGCTGTAGTCACTTCGGCGACTTCCAAAGGGCTGTCGTCGATGAACACAACGCTATCCGCGCCAATGTTCCACGCCTGGAGGATACGGCCTACTGACTCAGACTTAGGTCCCCAGTGGGATTCCACGGGGAATAGGACGTCAGCGGGCACAATCAGATCGTGGCGCGCCAGAGCCTGTTTGACCACCTTCGGGTCGTTCTTGCTGGCGACCCCCACCAGCACGCCCAGATCCGCAAGTGACGCCAGCATCCTCTGGTACACGGCGTGCCCGTGGCTGAAATGGTCCAGGTCCCAGGATATGCCGTCGAGGCCATCCTCACCGACGACGCCGCGCCAGAGGGTATCGTCCAGGTCGGTGATGATTGCCTTCTTCGGCGATGCGGGGAGGATCAGATGCGCCAGTAGTTCGCAGAGCGCGGAAGTATGTGGGAGAGTGTAGGGGAAGTCCCAACGGAGCTCGTTTTTCGGGTCGTGCCGCAGGGCGGGCGGCGAAAGCTGATCCAGCCTTTGCGGATTCACCAGGCGCACCGAAGGCACGGTTGCCGCTGAGGTCGCAAACCTGTAGACTCTCTCCTGCAGCGCCAAAGCGATCGGATCGCCCCAGCCCAGCGGGGTCGGGAACAGGGGGGGCAACGCCAGTCCAGGCAGCGCGAGCGATACCGGCACGTGCGCCGCCACCCGTTGCACGGCCGCCTGTAACATGTCGAGCCGCATCGAGACGGTCTCCAAAACGTCCTTCAGGTATGACAACCGCCAAGGGTCGGAGCTGCGGTACCCGAGCCTCGGGTCAAGGTCGGCCCACTCGACGATCACCGCCACAGCGTCGGCCTGTCGGGAGTCAAATCGCTCCAGTGTGCCCATCAAGTCGCCGTAGAGCCCCGGCTCGACAAGCACCCTGCGGTCGGGCGCGCGTTTCACCAGGTGCGCAATCAGAAAAGTCTTTGCGTGCTGGGGGGTAAAGCCGCACGCCAGCAGCGCGCGGAACGCCTTTCCCTTGCCCGTAGCGGATTGATTAGCAAGACTAAGGGCCTCAGCCAGCTTCATTTGGCATTCATCCTCGAATCGTGGTTTCTGTGGGTCTCCCTTTGGAATGTGAAATGCGCCCCGCCGTACTCGCAGAGGAAGGCGGCTATCTCCTCGGCAAACGGCGTCCAGCCATTGAAGACGGTGAGCCGTTCAAAACAAAATGTTGGAGGACCGGGAGCCACCGTGTGCTCGAACAAAGTCCAAATGACGCTCCGCGCCACTACTATCTCGGCAGGATCAATCGTCGCCGAGTCCTCGCGAATCAGATAGACCTTGTTCCCGCCGGCCAGCAACAGGCGCCAGAGGTCGCTGCTGCTCTCATCCAGCCGGCTGCCGCGAAAATGCGTGGCGCACAGACGCAGCATATCGTCCATTTTCTCGCGACGGACCTCGTCCGTAACCCCAATCAGCAGCCGGCTGGCAGAGACCGTTCGGTGCTCGGCCGTCGGTGGAAGCACGGCCGTATCGGGAGGCACGTTTCCGCGCACCGTGATTCCGGGAAGCATGATCACCCGGTCCCCGACGACTACTTGCGGATGCACGATGCATCCCATCCCCAGCCAGCAATCTGCCCCAATCCGGATCGGACCGTTACGGTGCGGATATCGCATGTTGAAGATCAGCCCCGTAGCACCGTGCGAGTACAGGGTGCATCGGGGACCGATTTGGGATCGCTCGCCCAGCTCGAAACCGCCCGTGCCATCGATCAGGCAGCCCACCGCCACGAAAGTCTGCGGCCCTAGCAAGACGTTGCCGTGCCATCCGATGATGCGGACGAAGCCGCCGATTCGCGAGCGCTCGCCCATTGAGAAGTGTGTCGGCCGGTAGACCATCGTCAGGGGTGCGATGACTGCGCCCGGACCGAGCTCGATCCGGTCGGCGACCACAATGCTGAACATCGAAACGTGGCATCCCCGGCCCACCTTGAAGCCAAGCATCCGCCAAACCGCCAGTCTCAGCGGGGAAGGTAGGAAGGTGCAGAGCAAAAGGATGGCCAGTCGAAATCCGGTCATGGGAAGTGTAACCTCATGGTTTTGAGCGGCGGACCCAATCCACAATATGATCGGGACGTGCAATCCACAAATTTGGGATGGATACGAGATCCCGAATCGCTGCCTTGACTGCCGTCAGCGTCGGGCTGTTTGCTGCCTGGTGGGGCTGGGGATGAAGGGACAGCATTACGAGTCCGCCACGCTCGATAATCTTCGAGGCCCGCTCGACCTGCCGGCGCCAGAACGCCTCAAGCCCCAATCCACTGGTACGCCTGGCCTCGTCCATCGGCAGTGTAAGAGGCAGTTCAACAAGATCGCCGTACGTCAAATAGGGGTAGCACGTGCCGCATCCGTTCCGACTTCTGCTCGTAAAACTCGACGACGCCGTCGGAACCGAACTGTCATAATCGAACACGCGGGCCAGCACCGAGAGGAAATCGGACGTGCGCCACAGCCACTCCGAGCGGAACCCTCGCGCCTTCCAACGGTCGCGAAATGCTTGAACGGACCGTAGACGCTTGGCAAACTTCTCTCCGCTCAATAGCGGCCACTTGGCGTCATGGTTGTAACCGTGACAACCGATTTCGCACCCGCGTTCGATCAGTCGCTCGATTCCAAGTGCCGACCGCCTGCTCTGCGAGTAGATCGGTACGCAGTACCAAGCGCCAAACAGGCCATGCTCCTCCTCCATGTCGCAAATCCGGTCGATCCAGTCGGGATTGCGAAAGAGCCAATCAGTGTCGACGTCATGGGAGATCGTCAAGGCGGCTTGACGCCCGTCGGGCCACCGCTGGGAACGAACTCGTCGGGATTGCGGTACGCCCGCCCACCGTGCCAAATCGCAAAGCCAATCAACGACGAAGGGGGCTCCTGGTGGGAATGGCACTTCTGGTTCGCGGGCGATGCTTCCTTTGCGGACAAAACGCGCGAGACCTTTTACCCATGGCGGAAGTCGGGAGTAGTTGAACGGCAACCGCATTTCCACCGTAGGCTCCAACCCGGCATGATACTGCTCCAATAGAATGCCCTCCATCGCACTGGCCACGTCGACGGATACCTGTGGTAAGCCCGACTCCGTGAGCCAGACCAAGTCCACGGTCTCCGCGTCAGAGCTGTCCATGGGCACCCCCTTCACCAGGCATCTGCCTCCGTTTACCCTCGCGGGAAGGCGAAGACAATCCGAGGGAATCCAAAGAATCGTCGGCACATTTTTTTGTCCGAGAGATGGAGGCAACAGATCGGCGACTTCCACTCGATAGAAGCGTCCAACGCGTTGCGGCGAACTCATGGGGGGGCTCCTATTGACTTCTCAATGACAGGGTGAGCGGGACACGCGGTCCGCTTGCGATGCATAACGAGCCATAAGCGAAAGAGTTCTTTCGTGGTGTGAACGATTTTCCGCAGAGTCATAGTCGACTTGCCGGTAGCACGGCGTTCATAAGGTGCGCTGATTCTCTGGACGCGAAAACCTGCCGCTACGGATTTTAGAATCAGTTCCGTTGAGACAGTACTCACGCCTCTTGTCTCAGCGGCGATGGCCTGAAGGACGCTGCGCCGGAAGAACTGGGCGAAATTGTGGTCCCAGAACGGCGAGCGGAACAACACCTTTACGAGCAGGATATTACACCACGATATCAGTTTTCGCACCGGCGCGTAGGCCTGGCGATCAGTTCGTTCGACTACCACCACGTCCGCCCCCTCGCGGATTCGCCGCAGGATTTCCGGCGTGCTTTCAGGAGCAAAAGAGAGATCGATGCCGTTATGCGTGACAATCTCTCCTCGTGACTCGCCGAAGCCGCGAAGAACCGAGGCCCCTTGCCCCAGGTTACGTTCGTTGTAAAGAACGCGCACGCGCCGATCGCGGTCAGCCGCTTGTTGCGCCACGGCCAGAGTGTTGTCGGTAGAGCCATCGTCGATGACGATCAACTCGAAATCGGCGCAGCACGCCTCCAACACCGGCACGTACCGGGCAATGGCGGCGTCGACCGCCTTCCCCTCGTTGTAGGCCGGCAAGATCACGCTGACTTCTACGAGCGAAGCGTCGTCAGTCATCCGGGATTTCCCATATAGGCTTCGCTCGGGTACGTTCCGGCCGGCAACAGTTTCCCCATGTTAAAAAAGCGGCTCGCGACCTTCCAGTGGGCGCGACGATCCCCCGTACAGAATGGAGTCCCTCGGCCGATCCTGATGCTCGACGGTCCTCCGCAGAGGCGGCCTGGACGTGGTTTTTTGCCCCGCAGGCCATATATCCCCCCTCGCTCTCGCCAAAAAAACCTCTTCGTACTTCTGCCCAACCGGGCTTCTTAACGGGATCGACACACAGCGAGTGGCATCGCAAGTCGTCTGATCCGCTCCAGAATTACCGCGAACAGTTGTCGGGGCACAGCGACCTCCGCCAGTTGGAACGTCACGGAACGTGTCAATGGCGGTGAGACAACTGCTCCGGCAATTTAAGTATAGCACGGTAACTGTAACGTCCTTGGTTCTAGCCCATCGGTGGGTGGGGCAATCTTGGCCTTGTCGGGGAGGCGATACCAACGGCGGACGGGCTTGGCGGCGTCGGTCATGCCCATGTAGTATAGCCGAAGTCTGCAAGCTACGAAGCTGGCCGTCGCGACAACGCGGCCGGCGGCTGCCGCTGGTTCG
>JBEKZQ010000404.1:0-5783 GCA_049509675.1 Thermoguttaceae bacterium
GCGGCAGGTGGAAAAACTACTCAACAACCGCCCCCGCGCGTGCCTCGGCTTTCGCACTCCCGCTGAAGTTTTCTTCGAGGAAACTCCTCCTGCCAGTTGCGATTGAGATTTGAGACCGCCGAGTCTTAAAGGGCGCTGTAGCAGGACTCGGCTCGGCCATCAACTTCAGCAAGGTTGGCGTCACGCACGATGCGACTACGATTGCTCACATCTGATACCGCCGGGAGAGGGGTGCCTGTCCGTGCCGGGTGGGTCCAAGGAGCCCGATGTCCATCTGGTTTGCGTCGATTGCTTTCGGCGTCTGAACTGCCAGCCCTGGGACCCATGCAAGGACGGATTGGTACAGGCGGAAGCCGCACTGACAGCGAGATACGTGCAGGATGGCTCGCCACCTGAGCCTCGGCGCGGCAAGGCCGCTCGATACTGCCTCGCTATCGCTTTGCTCATAATAATTGTCTCAGGGCTGTCGGCTGCCGCCACAGCAATGCTTGGCTGGGGGCGAATTGGCTACGTCGTGGCCGTATTCGGCGCGTGCTTGGGCTTGCTGCTCATCATGGTGTCTATCGTCCTGAAGCTGCACACCAAGCGGCAGGTAATCGAGTTGTTCGCGCGATGCTGCGATTCAACTGGTCGGGCCACCGAAGCGATCCGACGCCGGCTTCTCGAATACCGCGGCGGTATCATCTCGCTGCCGCAAGCGATTATCCCCCATCTTCGCGACGGAGGCATTCCTAGTTTCGCAAACGCCTGTTTGCTTCTTGGGGAACTAGCCTATTTGCCTGACGGCCGCCGAAAGGACTACGTGTACCGTGTTGCGCATGACTTGCTTGGGCGGCGACCGTCCTGCGTATTTGGCGACAGGGAAGGCGAGGACGCCTCGTTTCGAGCGTTAGAAGCGATAGCCAACCGCCACTTGCCGCAAGACCACGCCCGGCGTTGTGCCCTTAGATCGGCCCTTATGCGTGTTCTCGAACGAAGACTGGAGTCCGAATTCGACTTGGTGATGATAAGGCTCGGATTTGTGGAGAGAATGTGCGCGGAACTGGGAGACCGCCCAGGGCTGAATCCTACTGACGAGCGGGCAAGGCTAGAAGCGGTGTACCAGGAAATGGGGACGCACGCGGGAGAAAGCACAGGCAGTTCTCCTTCTTCGGCCGAGAAGGGCCTCCACAGCGATCCTGTAAGGGACCGCATTCGCCACTATTTGACACGGCCTGACATGTCAGGTTCGAGAAGTGGATAAGCATGGTCCCTACCACAATAGCTATCGGACGTGGCCTCGGAACTACCAGGAGCGATGTTGCTGTTCCTGAAACTGGGCTAATGCACCGCCGAACAGAGTTGTATAGCCGTGCTGAGGAGGTCTGTAGTGTACTGCGCTATATGTAACACTCCCGGTCAAGGCCAATCTGTCACAGCCGCAAGCATGAGCGCTGCCGTGAAGGCTGGCTTCAATCCGTACAAGGTGCGATTCGCACCAGACATGATGGAGGCGGCGGGGTTGGGTTCAAGTTACGCTGAATGGCGAGAGTCCGCTATTTGTGGCGTTCTCTCACGAACGGACTGGAATGTCTGTGACACGTGCATGGCCCAGTTGAAGCCATATCTCGACGGGCCGGCAGCTCCGGCAAGCGTGAAATCATCGAAGCCATTCAGCGATGCTAAGACCGATCCTGCTGCTTCGGTAATGCAGGCAGTTCTCTCCCAGGGCAGGCGGAGCAGCTACGCTAGGTTTCCGGTGAAACGTTCCCTAATCGCCGCGGGTACTGTCGGAGCCGCAGTCATTTTGGCAGCAACCTTGTTCTTCTTCACTCGAAACGACAAGGGGGAGGGCGTTCCTGCCAAGAACGATCTGCCATCTGCTAAGTCGGAAGCCTTGGATGAGGGGGTGACTGTCCAGAGAACGCAGAGTAGTACGTTTCAAACGGAGGTGGGCGAACGTAAGAATCGAGCCGTTCAACCACCTGGCGCTGTGGCCGCTGTGCGGGGAGGCAGCGTCGAAGCAAAAGCCGCATCGCAGCTCTTGCCAGGCGTTCTCAACCTTAGGGACGTATGCGAACAGATGCGGAAGAAGACACTAAAAGAGCATTATGGATGTCGGGTCGCTGAATGGCGGATGCGGCCTGACAGCGCAATAAAGAAGTACGTCGAGTTAGTTAAGAATGAGAAAGAACAGTTTCGATTCGTCGAGACTTTGCTATGTGAGGGGGAGGATGGCCTCTTGTTCGCCCTGGAAGACAAACCAAGGAAACCGCTGACAGAAAGCGAGAACAATTACGCCGTCTTCTCGCGCGGGTCGTTCGAGGGAACGCTGGCGGGCGTGAAGACGTTTGATGGCAAGGAGGCACCGGTACTGAAGGATTGGATAGTGCATTTCGGTGATGATAGTTCATCTCAGCGGGGACCGTGATGGTGCTTGTGAACGAAGTAGCCCGCACAACGCAATGATCGACAGCCGTTGAGTAACGTTATGCTACCACATACGATAGAAGGGCCATGCAAATGAAAACCGTGATTATGACGATGGTCGTTCTCGCGGTTTGCGCCCCAGCGGCGTTCGGGCAAACGGCCGTCCCTTTGGAAGAAGCTGTGAAGGACGGCAAGGCTGAGGTGGCAATCAGCGGCATCGGTGGGTCAACGGGCGACGCGATCCTGATTATTGCCCGCCGGAGAGTCCCGGGGGTCTTGCGCCTTACGCTGACCCTCGGCACCGTGTTTGGGAGTGTTTCGGGCACCGTCCAGAACATGGTCGGTGCTGCCATCAAGGGGGAGCGCGTTGGCGAAAACTCGTACCGACCGGCTACGGAAATCTTTCTGGCCGACAACGACAAACACAGCTACGTGGTCGAAGCGTACTGCTTGGATTTCCACAAAGCCAACCCAGGACCGCGAGATTCCTTCACGCTCGCCGCGCCCGATCCGCGAGCGGCAAGGATTCTGAGCGCAGGGCAGGACAAATCGGCGTCGATCGGTGCAATTCAATCTGCCCTGTGGATGGCTCGCGATGGCTTGTCGCCGACCCAGGTTCAGTCGCGATTTCCCGCCACGACGCAGGACCTTGCGATGGCGCGATCCGTTATTGGACAAGTCGCTCAAGGTGCGAACCAGCAGGTGAGGCGGCAGGCAGAAGCGGTCACGGCGAGCGCTACGGAACCGACGACACAGCCGGGCGATACAGTGGTTGTGGTAACCGAGGGTGCCAAGCTGATGGCCGGGGACACAGTTATCGCCGCCCTGAAGGCCGGCACCCAGATGAAAGTGGTAAAGTTAGCTGCGAAATGGATTGCCGTCGCCGCTACTGTCAACGGGGCAAACAGAATTGGGTGGGTGAGCATCACTGATCTGAGGCGAGTTCCCACCCAGGGGGCTGCGAAGGCAGATACGCTTCCTGCGCCTGCTGCCGCCGTCTCGGACACAAGAATCCACGATGCTGCGAAAACGGGAGACGTTGCCGCCATCCGCGCACTGCTGGAAAAGCAACCCACGCTAATCAGCGCTGCGAACAACGACGGCCAAACGCCGCTGCACATCGCGGCGAAGAACGGCCAGAGAGAGGTGGCAAAGCTCTTGCTGGAGAAGGACGCCCAAGTCAACGCCAGGGACAAGTTTGCCGGAACTCCCTTGCATTGGGCCGCATTCTATAGCCACGAATCCGTAGCTGAATTGCTTCTTGCCAAGGGGGCTGCGACCGATTCGGGGGACAGAAAGGGGTGGACTCCGCTGCACTACGCAGCGTACAACGGCTGCAAGGGTTTGGCCGATTTGCTGATCTCTCGTGGAGCCGATGTTCACGTCAAACAGGCGGAAGGCATGACGCCGTTACACGTTGCGGCCCTGAACGGCAAGAAGGATTTAGCCGAACTACTGATCGGGAAAGGGGCGAGGGTTGACGTGAAGGACAACAATGGTCGTACACCTGTGGAGTACGCATTGGCACGGGGGCACAAGGATTGTGCTGCCTTTCTGCGGGCAGAAAACCCATTTGACACTGAATCGGCCGCCGGCAAATCCGAGTTACCGCGCGCCGGAGATGCCGCACCAACGACAGTGGCAGCGCTCCATCAGGCGCTAAAGGCAGCAAATCCGCACTATACAGGCGAGGCAAAGGTCTACAAGGATGAGCACGGCAAGATATGGGGCATTGACATGAGCAAGTGCAGAGTAACCAGTCTTGAGCCGTTGCGAGGTATGGAACTGAAGGCCGTCGTCTGTAACGACACTGAAGTGCAAGACTTAAGCCCGCTGAAGGGTATGCAGTTGGAGCAATTTATCTGCGCTACTTCGCAAGTCGATGACCTATCGGTGCTAGCCGGGATGCCGCTTCACCGAATTGATATTTCGGGAACGAAAGTCAGGAACCTAAAGCCCCTAAAGGGCATGTCGCTCCAAGAGATCGGCTTCAATCCCCACGAAATTGCCGAAGGCATCGAAGTCCTCAGGGAAATGACGAGTCTCCTCATTATTTTCACGGACACACCCAAACAAACGGCAGTGGGACCGCGCCTGCGAGCGGGATTACAGCCAAAAACATTCTGGGAGAACTACGACCGTGGAGAGTTTCGGAAAACGAACTGACCTGCCAATTGGTGTGCAACCCGCGTGGGAAGCGCCTGATTGGCCGAGTGAGTCTGGCACGCAGCCAGACACCGCTAGGCAGAACGCTATAGCGCCTCAGCACGAGAACGACCGATCGGCGCTTCCCGTCGGCCGCCTTCTCTCCCGTGGGGAGTTCTTGGCACTACTGGTCTCCGGCGCAACGGCAGAGTTGGCATTTTTCGCGGGGATGGGCCGACACCGGCCCCCGTTGGGCCGAGAAGGACGAAGACCAGTGCGTAACAAGAGGATGCTGGCCGCGGCGGAGCCGCAGGGAACGCTGCTTGTCACGGAAGACGGCCAAGGGGTCAAGGCGGTCTTGGGTGGTCGCCTCAACCCGGTTGCGCGGGAGATTTGGACGTTGGCGAACGGCAAGCACTCGGTTGAGGATATTGCGAGCAGCATCTCCCGTCGATTTGTAATACCCTACGACGTGGCGCTTGATGATACACGTGCGTTCATCGACGTTATGGTGGAGCACAGCTTTATCTCTACCGAGGCGTGACGGAGGGCTTTTGCGGGAGAACGATGACAAGCCAATCGGTTCGGCGTCTCGGTCTTCGGGCTGATGAGGGACTGAAGTTCGCGGTAAGCTTGGAAAAGGATATGCAGTACAGACTCACAACAGATGTGTTCTGCCTCGACCATCTCGGCGGCCGTATTGCCTACGCGCCGTTAAAGGGTGTGGTGTTGATGGTCAATCGGGCTGCGGCAAACCTCCTGGCTCAGTTGCATGACGGGGACAGTTGCGAGCCTAATGACCGGAACCTCGAAGCGATGTCTCTCCTCATGGACCTTGGGCTGGTCAATGGACCTCCCGATGAGTTGCACGAAGACGGCAATGGTGACTTTCGGCCGACGGAAACCACGCTTTTCCTTACGAGGGCCTGCAATCTGCGCTGTGTTTACTGCTATGCCTCTGGTGGAGAGCGGCCGAATGTCATGCCGTGGCAGGTCGCCAAGGCTGCCGTGGACTTTGTCTTAGAGAATGCCGCTGCCCTTGAGCAAAGCTCTGTTGGTGTGAGTTTTCATGGCGGTGGTGAGCCTACACTCGCCTGGACTCTTCTGGGGGTGCTCGCATAGGATGATGTTACGCGAGAAGCGTTGGGCAGCCATATTGGTCTACATTTCGCCAGAACGCTTGCCAGCGACCGGGGGTGAGTCGCAAGGCACGTATCGACAACACGGCA
>JBEKZQ010000405.1:0-5779 GCA_049509675.1 Thermoguttaceae bacterium
CCGAGGAGATGTACGCGGCCTTTCCGGGCCAGGAGGAGGCCCTGCGGCGCTCGCAGGAGATCGCCGACTCGGTCGGGCTCGAGCTGGAGCTGGGCCGGCGGCATTTTCCGGTCTTCACGCCGCCGGAGGGCAAGACCTCCGAAGAGTTCCTCCGCGAGCTGTGCCAACAGGGGCTGCAAGAGCAGTACGCCGGCGACCCCGAGCGGTGCCCCGGCGGCCGGCTCTCCGACGAGGTGCTCGCCCGCTTCGAGCGCGAGCTGGAAGTGATCAACAAGCTGGGCTTCGCCAATTACTTCCTGATCGTGTGGGACTTCGTGCGCTTCGCGCGGACCCAGGGCATCCCGGCCACGGCCCGCGGTTCGGGCGTGGGATCGCTGGTGGCCTACGCCCTGCACCTGAGCCACGTCTGCCCGCTACATTACGACCTGCTCTTCGAGCGCTTCCTGGACGAGAACCGCCGCGAGGCGCCGGACATCGACATCGATTTCTGCCAGCAGCGCCGCGGCGAGGTGATCCAGTACGTCAAGGACAAGTACGGCACGGACACGGTGGCCCAGATCGGCACCTTTGGCACCTTGGCCGCCCGGGCGGCAATCCGCGACGTGGGCCGGGCCCTGGGCCTGCCCATCCCGCGCGTCGACGCCGTCGTGGCCCTGGTGCCGGAAGAATTGAAAATCAAACTCTCCGACGCCCTGGAAAAGAGCGATGACCTGAAGAAGATCTACGACAGCGATCCGGAGATCCGCGAACTGTTGAACCTGGCCATGAAAATCGAGGGCCTGGCCCGCAACGTGGGCACGCACGCCGCCGCCGTGGTCATCGCCGACCGCCCGCTGACCGATTACGTGCCCCTGCAACACGTGCAGAACAAGGAGGAAGTCATTACCCAGTGGGCCATGGGCGACGTGGAGCGGGCCGGCCTGCTGAAAATGGATTTCCTCGGCCTGCGCAACCTGACGACCCTCTCCAAAGTGGTCGATCTGATCGCCGAGACCACCGGCAAGCGGATCGACCCTTACGCCTTTCCGCTGGACGACCAGGAAACGTTCGCCCTGCTCTGCCGGGGCGAGACGAAGGGCGTTTTCCAACTGGAAAGCGGCGGCATCCGCGACCTGCTGCAACGGATGAAGCCCGACCATTTCCGCGACATCATCGCCACCAATGCGCTCTACCGGCCCGGGCCGCTGGAAGGCGGCATGGTGGAAGATTACATCAAGGTCAAACACGGCGGCAAGCAGGCCGAGTACAGCCACCCCGTCATGAAGGAGGTGCTGGAAGAAACGCACGGCGTGATGGTCTACCAGGAACAGGTGATGCGGATCCTCAACCGGCTGGGCGGCATCGCGCTGGCCAACGCCTATAGCTGCATCAAGGCCATCAGCAAGAAGAAACTGGAGATGATCGCCAAGTTCCGCGAGGAATTCGTCGAAGGCGCGCACCAGCAGGGCATGGCCAAGAAAACGGCCGCCGACGTCTTCGGGCTGATCGAGAAGTTCGCCGGCTACGGTTTCAACAAGAGCCATTCGACCGCCTACGCCCTGATCGCCTACATGACCGCCTACCTAAAGGCCCACTACCCGGTGGAGTTCATGGCCGCCCTGCTCTCCAGCGACATTCCCGGCCGGAACTTCAAGAAGAAAGATTCGCTGGTGGAACACGTCGAGGACTGCCAGCGGATGGGCATTACCGTCCTGCCGCCGGACGTGAATCGCTCGGGCGTGGAATTCACCGTGGCCGACGGAAATATCTGTTACGCCCTGTCGGCCATCAAGGGCTGCGGCGGCGGCGCGGCGGCGGCCATCGTCGCGGGCCGCCGCAAGGACGGACCGTACCGCTCGCTGTTCGACTTCTGCGGGCGGCTCGATCCCAGCATGGTCAACCGCACCGCCCTGGAATCGCTGGTCAAGGCCGGGGCCTTCGACCGCCTGGGCGGCCGCCGGGCACAATACTTCACGGCCATCGATCGGGCCCTGCAGGCCGGCGCCTCGGCGGCCGCCGACCGCCGCAGCGGCCAGTTGGGCCTCTTCGGCGACGAGGACGAACCGGCGGAAACCGGCGCCGGCGATCTGCCCGAAATGCCCGAGTGGGAACCCCGCGACCGGCTCGCCAAAGAGAAGGAAGTGTTGGGCTTCTACATGTCGAGCCATCCCCTGGCCGAGCACCGCGAGACGCTGGCCGCCTACTGTTCGCATAGCACCGTGGAGGCGGCCGCCCTGAAGCATCGCACCGAAGTCATGCTCGGCGGCATGGTGTCGGCCGTTAAGCTGTCGCACACGAAGAATCCCAAGCCCGGCAGCCCCAGTCGCTATGCCATGTTCGATCTGGAAGATACGGCCGGCATCATGCGATCGATCGTCTGGCCGGAGCAATTCGCCCAGTTCGGCCAACTGGTCGAGGCCGACACGATCCGCGTGGTCCGCGGCGTGATCGACAAGCGGCCCGGCAGCGAAGAGGCGAACCTGATCGTCAATGAAATGATTGTCCTGGAAGACCTGCCGGCGCGCTGCACGCGGGGCATCGTGATCCGCCTCCTCGAAGAAACCCACGGCCTGGAGAAACTGGACCTCTTGCACGAAATCCTCCGCGGTTATCCGGGCTCCGGCGGGCTGCAGTTGGTGATCTGCCTCTCGGACGGCCGCCGCGTGGAATGCAGTTGCAGCGATTTCCGCGTGGCCATTTCCCCTGAAATGCGCACCCGGGTCGAGGAACTCTTAGGTCCGGGCAACCTGCGTCTGGTCACCGCCGCCGGCTCCACCGGCCGCGCGAACGGGCGGGCACACGGCTAGAGGAGTGGTTCACGCCGATGAGTTCCATCATGTTCCGTCGTAGTCTTTGTCCCGGAGAGAGAAAAAGGGGATAAGTCCAATTATCGCCGTTTCCTTGGTTTTTCCCGGCTTTAGGGTGGATTGGAGTCCTAATTTCTGTGTCCTGTTCGAATAATTGGACTTATCCCCTTTTTCTTTTCCGACTTCTCCCGTGAGGCGATCTACACGCGGATGGAAGGCGAATGATCCTCCTGGACACCAACGTGCTTGGGCGGTCGCATAATTCCTAGCCTCACGCAAAGGCGCGAAGGCGCAAAGGAAACCCCTAAGAAAAGATCGCCTTTGCCACAATCCTCGCTTTCTTTGCGACTTGGCGCCTTTGCGTGAGACCAGCAGTACGTCTATGGGGGGGCTCGACTCACTTGATCCCCCTCAAATTCCCGTGCGCTTACTTGCTTTACCCATCCTGCCCAATTAAGATCAAGGGTGTACCCACGGTGCCGCCGCAGCGATTTCGCCCGCCGGCACAAAATCTTGATTTTGCCCAATTCACGCTCCCGCTGGAGCCGGATGGTGATGTTTTGTCCGGCGCAGTGGGAGCGTACCGGAGATTCCCCCTGATACAGGAGACGATACCCATGCGTTCCCATTTGAGCGTTTGCATCGTGTTGCTCGCCGCCGTGTTGGCAGCGCCCACGTGGGTTTTTGCCCAGGGCGGCGTGGCGGTTGATGCCCAGGGAGTGTTGCAACGCAAGGAACTTGCCGACCAGGGCGGACGGCTGACGCGGGAGCGGGCCCTGGCCGCCAAGGCGGCGCTGAATCCCAAAGTGGCCGCCTACAGCAAACTGCGGAAGGTTTCGCTCAACCGCTTGGAGAAGGCCATCGCCGATCATCAAAACGTGCTCACCGACGAGATGCGGTACCTGGCCGGCCTGCTCCGCGTGCGCTACGTCTTCTACTATCCGGAAACCAAGGACATCGTTCTGGCCGGACCGGCCGAAGGCTGGACCACCGATGTCGTGGGCCGGGTGATCGGCATCGGCAGCGGCCGGCCCGTGATCCAGCTCGAAGACCTGGTGGTGGCGTTGCGGGCGTTTCCCTCGGGAGGCGATCCCACGAAGTTCATCGGCTGCTCGATCGACCCGACGCAAGAGGGCCTGGCGGCCATGCAGCAATTCCTGCGGAGCATCGGCTCGACGAACCCCAACGTCACGCCGGAGTACATCGTCAGCGGCCTGCAATCCAACCTGGGCCTGCAAACGATCAGCGTGATGGGCGTGCCGCCCAAGACGCATTTCGCCCAGGTGATGGTCGAGGCCGACTACCGCATGAAGCTCATCGGCATCGGGCTGGAAAAGCCGCCCGTCCGCCTGGTGAGCTACGTGGATCGGGCCAGCCCGACCGGAGTGGCGCGCAATGCCCTGCAACGGTGGTTCTTCACGCCCGATTACCAGTGTGTCCGCACGGCCGACGACGGCCTGGCGATGGAACTGGTCGGCGACGGCGTGAAGCTGGTGGGCGAGGATGAATTGGTCATGGCCGGCGGGCAGCGGAAAGTTGCCGGCCGGGCCGATCGCGCCAGCCAGGCCTTCGTGAGCAGTTTCACCAAGGTGTACTCCGAGTTGGCCGATCGTTCGCCGGTCTATGCCCAGTTGCGGAACTTGATCGACCTGATCGTGACCTCCGCCTACATCGAGCAGCAGGACTTCTACGGCAAGGCCGACTGGAAGATGGAGCTTTTTGGCGACGAAAAGGAATTCCCGGTCGAGACCTGCAACGCCCCGAAGCAGGTGGCGGCAGCGATCAACGCCATTTGGAAAGGCAGTCGCCTGATGACGCCCATTGGCGGCGGCGTGAACATTCAACCGGCCCAGTTCCTCCAGACCGACCATCGCTTGCCCGACGCCGACGGCCACGTGGCCAAGCTGCGCCAGCAGACCAAGATCGAGTTGGCCAAGGGGCAGTGGTGGTGGGACTGAGTGTTTCCCAACCGCAACGGCCCTGTGCTCGGCTGTTGTGAAAAGACCACGCCCGGGCGGAAGTCGCCGACACGCTGGCGATTTCGCCGAGCGTCGTAAGTGATTGTACTGACCTGCCTTACAACATCCCACCTTAGATCGGCGTCGAGTTCGGCACCACACCTGCTTTGGGAAGCCAGCGGTAAGATCCCCAACCGCTAGCAGGAGCCCACTCGTGCCGAAAACCCGCCGCAAGCCGATGTCGAAGAAGTCCGTCCGCCACCCGTCGAATTTCCGCACGTCTGGTCGCCCTCTCGGCGATCTCTTGGTCGAGGAACCGTTGGACCACGAGCCGTTCGAGAGCGAAGAGGACCGCCTGCCCCTCGATGACGAGGACGGCGAGGAGCCGGCCGAGGCCGAACTGGAACCGCACGGCGACGAGGCCCGCGAAGCCGACGGCACCGGCGAGGACGACCAGATCGACGATCCCATCCGCATCTACCTGATGCAGATGGGCGAGATCCCCATGCTCAACCGCCGCGAGGAACTCCGCGCGGCCATCCGCATCGAGCGAGGCCGGCAGCGGTTCCGGCACCACATGCTGGCCACCGACTACGTGCTCTCCGCGGCCATGAACATGCTGGAGAGCATCCGCGACGGCCGTTCCCGGCTGGACCGCACCATCGAAGTATCGGTCATCAACCTGCGCGAGAAGCGGCGGCTGACGCGGGTCTTGGATCCCAACCTGCACACGCTGTATCACCTGATGCGGCGGAATCGCCGGGACTTCGCCGTGGCCATCCACAAGCGGCGGCCCAAGCGGCTGCGGCGCGAGGCCTGGCGGCGCCTGGCGGCCCGCCGCGGCCGCATGGTCCGCCTGGTCGAGGAACTCGGCCTGCGCACGCAACGCTTGCAGCCGATCCTGGAGAAGCTCAAGGAAATCTCGCGGCGGATGGACGAGATCGCGGCCCAAGTCCGCGCGCTGCGCCGGCGGCCCGACATGGCCGAGCATCGCGCCGGCCTCCGCCGCGAGCTCTGCCAGCTCATGCGGCTCAC
>JBEKZQ010000406.1:0-5776 GCA_049509675.1 Thermoguttaceae bacterium
GCAATTCTCCCTCGCTGGCGCTTCGGGCTAGTGGTCTGTCCAACTTGAGTTTACGGGTGCCACGGTTGGCTTGTCCAACCGTGTTTCCAGCACTGCTGGGCAAGCCAGCAGTGGCACCCAACGGGTAATGTCGAAATGGACAGGCCGCTAGTGTCTCGCATCGCAACCTTGCGGTTCTCCTGGCCCCTCAAACCACTTGTTTGACCTTCGTTTGCCCATCGACTAGAATCACGCTTTCCGGGAGACTTGCGTCTCCCGGAGTTTCCCGCTGTTTCTTCGTCCCACCCCTCTGTGCCTTCCTCGGAGCCACCCAACATGTACCAGCATTCGCAGATCACTCGACGTGTACTCTTGAAGACCTTGGGCGCGGCCGGCGCCGGCGCCTGCGCGCTGCCGTACCTCGTGCCCTCGCGGGTGTTGGCCGGAGAAGGGGCCAACCGCAAGCTGAATCTGGCCCTGCTGGGTTGCGGCGGGCGCATGGGCCAGATCCTCGGCTCGGCCCTGCAACAGGGCGACAAGGTCGCGGCCATCTGCGACGTCGACGCCCGGCAAATCGCCCACCTGAAAAGAGCTTTCGGCGCCAGGCTGGAGGGGGCCAAGGTCTACGAGGACTATCGCAAGCTGCTGGAGTTGGAGAAGCCTGTGGACGCCGTGGTCATCGCCGCAGGTCAGCGCTGGCACGTGCCGATGAGCAAGGCCGCCATGCTGGCCGGCAAGCACGTCTTCTGCGAGAAGCCGCTGGCCCATAGCTGCGCCGAGGCCCGGGAGATCCGCGAGCTGGGCCGCCAGAGCAAGCTGGCCACGCAGCTCGGCTCACAGGGCGGCTCGACGGACACCTTCCGCCGCAGCATGGAGGTAATTCAGGCGGGCCTGCTGGGCAAGATCCGCGAGGTCCACTGCTGGATCACGCGCAGCTTCCCGCCCAGTGCGCCGATCGACACCAACGCCGACCCGATCCCCGAGGGGCTTGACTGGGACTTCTGGTGCGGCCCGTCGCCGCTGTTGCCCTACAAGAAGTATTACCTCGCCGCCCCGGGCGCCGTGGGCTGTCTGCACTGGGGCCGCTGGCTGCCCTTCGGCGACGGCCACCTGGCCGACATGGGCGCCCACGGCCTGAACCTGCCCTGGCGGGCGTTGAAGCTCGGCGCACCGGTGCAAGCGTCGGTCAAGATCCCCGAGCCGCTCAAGGACAGCTATCCCTCGGCCACCGACTTCCGCTGGGACTTCGCCGCCCGGGAAGGCTTTGACCCGGTGAGCGTCTGGTGGCACGACGGCCGCAAGGCCGGTCCGCCGGAGGAGTTGGGCAAGGAGTTGCTGTCGACCTACGGCAAGGTGCCGGACAACGGCGTGCTGTTCGCCGGCGAGAAGGGCATTCTGCTCTCCGACGCCTGGGGCGTCGGCGGCGTGGTCAAGCTCAAGGGCGACAAGAAGTGCCGCGGCGTCAAGGACCATGAGGCCGGCAAGTCGATCCCCGTAACCCTGCCGCGGACCAAGGACCACATGCGCGAATGGCTCGAGGCCTGCAAGGGCGAAGGCAAGACCTTCCAGGGTTTCGATACGGCCGCCTGCGTGGCCGAGATCGCCATGGTCGGCATGGTCGCCATGCGCCTCGGTAAACCCATCGAGTGGGACAGCGATGCGCTGAAAGTCAAAGGCATTGCGGACGCCGAGCAGTTCGTCCACCTTGAGCAGCGTAAAAAGTGGCTGTAGCCGCGCCGCAGTGCCGGTGCGTGGGCATGGCATGGTCGAAATACTCAGCCGAACCGCAAGTGCCGCTCTCGATGCAGATTGGGAGTGGCTGGCGAGCGCCGGTTTCGGCTTGCGCGGCAATGCTGCGCATTGCAGGCGAAAATTGGGACAGTCCCCCGTGAACGGTTACGAACCGCTGAAGTGCCCATGAAGCCGAGAAAAAGATTCCTCCGCTTCGGGATCAGGGCGGCTGGCCTGCTGGCTGCGGTCTTTTCAGGTCCGATCGCCTGGGGTGCGCCGCAGCGTGAAGCCCCTGCCCGGGCCGACGCGACGCAAGCCATCGAGCGCGACTGGCGGATGCAGGACGGCATCGGCACGGCCCGCGCGCCGAGCACGTTTCCAGCGGCCATCGCGCAAACCCTCGAGCGGGGCGACCGCCTGCTGGCCGATCTGCTGGCGGCCGGTGTGCCGCTGGCGGCCCGTGCGGCCCAATGGCGGCAACTGCAATCGCAGTACAAGGAACTGTCGGCCGCGCCCGATGCCGCGGCGAGCGCGTGGCAGGACCTCTGGCGGCAGGTGCATCGCTTGCGGCGGCAGATTGCGCTGGCCAACCCGGCCGCGCGCACCGGACCGATCGTGTTGATCAAGCAGGTTCCCGGCATTTTCAGTCACCAGTTGACGCAATACTACGGTAGTTGCGCGCGGCCCGGCGGCGGCGTGTATGTCCTCGATGTCTCGGGCGGCACATGGCAGTGCCGGCCGCTGGCCGCCGGCGCGCTGCCCCCCGGCAGTTATCAGCATCTGGACGTGTCCTGGGACGGCCGCCGCATCTTGTTTTCCTATTGCCATGCGGAGACGACTCCCAAGGATCGAGAAGAGCATCTCCAGCGGTACTATCACTTGTACGAGATGCAGGCCGACGGCTCGGGTCTGCGGCAGTTGACCGACGGCAACTGGGACGACTTTGCCCCCCGCTATCTTCCGGACGGGAAGATCGTGTTCATTTCCACGCGGCGGGGCGGATTTCACCGGTGCGGGCGGGGCCCTTGCCCGGTCTACACGCTCTCCGTGTGCAATGCCGATGGCACGCAGCCGCACGTGGTCTCCTATCACGAGACGCACGAGTGGGACCCGGCCGTGTTGGCGGACGGGCGGATCATCTACACGCGCTGGGATTACGTGGACCGGCACGCGGTCCATTATCAGCAGCTCTGGTCGGTGCGCCCCGATGGCAGCGACGTGCGGATCTACTACGGCAACGGCACGCTTAACCCGGTCGGCGTGTGGGAAGCGCGGGCGGTGCCCGGTTCGTCGCGCGTGATGGCGACGGCCGCGGCCCATCATGCCATGACGGCCGGTTCGATCATTCTGCTGGACGTGACCCGCGGCCGCGACGGCCTGACGCCCCTCACGCGATTGACCCCCGACGCGCCGTTTCCCGAGAGCGAGACGACCGTGCTGCCGGGCTGGCACGAGCCCTGGGCGGCGCCGTCGCCGCCGCCAATCCCGCTGGAGGCGCAGCGTTGGCCGGGCCACTGCTATCGCAGCCCCTATCCTCTTTCGGAAAAGTACTTCCTGGCCGCCTACAGTTTCGACAGCCTGATCGGCGAGCCGCAGGCGAATCCGGCCAACATGTTCGGCATCTACCTGGTCGACGCGTGGGGCGACAAGGAACTGCTCTATCGCGATGCGGACATTTCCAGCCTGTGGCCCATGCCGCTGGCCGCTCGCCCGCGGCCGCCCATCGTGGCGTCGCCGGCCGAAGCGCAGGACGAACCGGGAAATCGCCAAGAGGGCACGCTGCTGCTGGAAGACATCTATCGCGGCTGGCCCGCGCTGCCCAAGGACGCCATCAAGCGGCTGCGGATTGTGCAGGTCCTTCCCAAGTCGACGCCGCACATGAACGAGCCGCCGATGGGCATGGCCAACGCCTCGCCGGGCCGGCAGGTGCTGGGCACCGTGCCGGTGGAGGCGGACGGCTCGGCCTGCTTCCGTGCCCCGGCGGGCATTCCGCTGGCGTTCCAGGCCCTGGACGAGCGCGGTCAGGCCGTGCAGATGATGCGGAGCATCACCTATTTGCAGCCCGGGGAAACGGCCGGCTGCATCGGCTGCCACGAGCCGCGCAGCACCGCCCCGCCGGTCGGCGCGATGCCGCGGGCATTGGGGCGGCCGCCCTCGGTGATCGAGCCCGCCCCCGACGGCTCAAAACCGTTCAGCTACCCGATCCTCGTGCAGCCGGTGCTGGAGAAGAGGTGCGTTTCCTGCCACGGCCGAAAAAAACCGGCCGGCCGTCTCGTGTTGACCGGCCAGCCGGAAGGCCATTACACGGCGTCGTACAACGCCCTGGCCCCGCGCGTGCCGTATTCCGCCTGGCAAGACGGCGATTTCCTGCGCCGCAATAGCGAGCCGGTCACCGTACCGGGCTATTTCGGCGCCCGCGGCAGCCGCTTGATGAAAATGCTCCTGGACGGCCACCACGAGGTCATGCTCACGGCCGAGGAGATCGAGCGGCTGGCCACGTGGATGGACACCAACGCCCTGTTCTACGGCACGTTCGACCCGGCCGACCAGGCCCGCCAGCAACAGGGCCGGCGGATCGCCGGCCCTGTGCTCCAATAACCCGTCAAACACGTACTCATCTCGCTGGGGCGAGATGGAACTGCATCACGCGGAGCGTGATGAGTGCTTTCGAGAACAGGACAACTAGTGAACCTGCTTTTTTCCGACCGCCAGCAATTGCGACTCGGTGCGCAGCAGCAGCACCCCGCCGGATACGGCGGGCGTGCTCTGGCTGGGCTCATTCAACTTGGTCTGCCCAAGCAGCTTGTACTTGTCGGCGGCGGCGATCACCACGACTTGCCCTTCGCGAGAGATACAGTACAAACGGTCTCGGATGCGAATGGGCGATCCGTAATACTTGCCGTCCACGCGCTGCTGCCACAGCGTCTTGCCCGTCACGGCATTCAGGCAGGAGACGATGCCCTGATCGGTCCAGAGGAAAATCAGCGTTCCACAGGCCACCGGCGTGACCACGTAAGGCAGCTTGGCGTCGACGTTGTAAGCCACTTTGGCGGCATGGTTCTTGCCGGCGTCCGGCGGCTGAACGGCAAACATCTGCTTGCCGCCTGCCCCTTCGCCACAGGCGGCAAAGATCAGTCCGCCCGCCAGGATCGGTGAGCCGACCACTCGGTGCTTCATCACCGGCAACTCCCAGTTCAGCTTGCCGGTGTGCGGATCGAAGCTCGAAATGCCATGCGCGTTGCTGGCAAGTATCAACTCCGGCGACCCATTCTGTCCTGAGTAGACGAACGGCGTGGAATAGGCAGCTATTGTGTTGCGGCGCGGGGAGGTCCAGCGCGTCTTGCCCGTCCTGCAATCCAGCGCGATCAACGAGCTTGCGCCATCCTGGTCGTTGGGCACAATCAGCATGTCCTTGAACACGATGGGCGACGCCCCAAAGCCGTGTTGTGCGGCAAACGGCCCGAGGTTCCGCCGCCAGGCGTCTTTGCCGGTCTGTTGATCCAGGGCGACAATCGTGTACTGCTCGGGCGCGGTCCAGGCCAGATAAATATGGTCTCTATCGAGCGCAGGCGTGGCAGCGGCAAAGCTGTTCAAGGCGTTCTTCTTGTAGACTTTTCCCGGAAAACGCCGCTGCCACACGTCGCTTCCGTCGGCAACGTCAAGGCAGGAAACCAGTTGCGCAGCATCAGCCTCGTCCGACGAGGTGACGTAGACGCGATTATCCCAAGCGACGGGCGATGACTTGCCGGCGCCGGGCAATTGCACCTTCCATAGATAATCATTCTCGCCCCATGTTACGGGAATGCCATCGGCCTCGCACTCTCCCGAGCCGTTCGGACCGCGAAATCGGGGCCACTCTTGCGCCCCGAGCGAAGCACATGCGGTCCAGGCGAGCAGACATGCTAGAACTGATTTCGTCATCCCATTTCGCTTGCAGAGATACGGGCTAGAACTCTCTCGGGCCGGGAAGGGGACAGTCCCATTTTCGCGGCAATGCTGCGCATTGCAGGCGAAAATTGGGACAGTCCCCCGTGAACGGTTACCAGATTCCATTGTCGTCCGGAAC
>JBEKZQ010000407.1:0-10304 GCA_049509675.1 Thermoguttaceae bacterium
TCGGCGTAACGCGCTGCGGAAAAAAGGGGACAGGCACCGTGGCTGCGACGTTTCTCCCGCTGCCAAACCAACTTGTGCCACGGAGCCAGTCCCCCTTTTTCCGCCAACCTTGCGCAGTAGTATTAAGGGGTTCGCCCGAAAACACGGACCTGACCCCGTTGCCCGCTGGACTTTGCAATTGTCCTGATGAGTCTTGAGGCAAGAGGACCATTGTGGGGGGAGCCGGCGGCGGCTTGCCAGACGCGTATCGCGGCCACGCCGCCTATTGAGCCGGAGAATAGTAATGCAACGAGGCCGACCAACGGGAGGCCGGTCTTGCGGACGAAAAGCCTACAGGCCATTGCATTACTTTGCTGAACGTCAATAAAGGCAAAAAGCCCTGGCACGCGCCCGTGTCCGGCGAGTATAATCCCAACCATTCGGCGGCCGGCGCCGCCCGCAGCAACCACCGCCCGCAAGCCACCATGCCCAAGATCACCCTGGATATCCCCCATTCCCTCGGCCGCGATGGGGCGGTGCGGCGTTTGCAAGGCAAGATCGCCGCGCTGCTGGCCGCCTACCAATCGCACCTCAGCGAAGTGTGCGAGGAGTGGCACGACGGCAAGCTGACCTTTTCCGGCCGCGCCCTGGGGATGAAGATCGCCGGCACGCTTGCGGTCGACGACGATCGCGTTCATCTTTCGGCCGACTTGCCCCTGGCCGCCGCGCTCATGAAAGGCAAGATCGAGGGCCAGGTCCGCGAGCAGATCGGCAAAATGTTGACGTAAGTCGGACCCCCCATGCCTCTCGACGCAACCCGCCACCCGTGGCTCGAACTGGCCCAAGCGGTCCTGGGCGGACACGCGCTGCGGGCCGAGGAAGGCCTGGCCATCCTCCGCGCCGACGATGGGCAGTTGCTCGACCTTCTGGCCGCCGCCTACCGCGTCCGGCATCACTGGTTCGGCAACCGCGTCCATCTGAACTTTCTCATCAACGCCAAGTGCGGCGCATGCGGCGAGGATTGCGGCTACTGCGCACAATCCAAAGTCTCGCGGGCCGAGATCCCCCGCTATCCGCTCCTGGGGCCCGAGCAGATCCTCGACGGCGCCCGCATCGCCGTCGAGCATCGGGCCAAGACTTACTGTATCGTCACCTCCGGCCGGGAGCCTGCCGCGCGCGAGTTGGATATCCTGTGCCAGATCGTGCCCCGGATCAAGGCCGCCTATGGGGTGAAGGTCTGCGTTTCGCCGGGCTTGCTCAGCCTCCAACAGGCGGCACGCCTGAAGGCCTGCGGCGTGGACCGCGTCAATCACAATCTCAATACCGGCCAGGCCTTCTATCCGCGGATCTGCACCACGCACTCCTACCAGCATCGCCTCGACACGCTGGCTGCCATCCGCCGCGCCGGCTTGGAGATCTGCTCGGGCGGCATCATCGGCATGGGCGAAACCGACGAGGACGTCGTCGACCTGGCCCTGCGCCTGGGCGCCTTTGCGGCCGAGGCCGTGCCGGTCAATTTCCTGGAACCGATCGCCGGCACGCCCTTGGAGGCCGCACGGCCATTGAATCCCCGTTATTGTCTGAAGGTCTTGGCACTGTTCCGCCTGGCCAATCCGCACGGCGAATTGCGCATCGCCGCCGGCCGCCAGATGCACCTCGGCAGCTTGCAGCCGTTGGGCCTGTATGCGGCCAACTCGATCTTCGTGGGCGACTACCTGACCACTAAGGGCCAGCCCCCGCAAGAAGATTATCGCATGATCGAGGCCCTGGGGTTCGAGGTGGCCGGCGACGAGTAAGGCGGATTATTCACAAAAAAGTAGGGTGGGTCGAGCAAACCGTTGTACTGGTGGGGCTTCGGTCGCTTGCCGCCGGTCTGATTCGTTTACCGGGTGCGGAGCAGAGTTTCGTCGGTTTGCGAGCCCCACCATAATGTTGCGCGACGCGCGGGCCACAGCGCCCTGCACCGGCAGAGCCAGTAGCACTCTTTCCCGCCTTGCCTCATCGCTTTCATCCCGCAGAGACTGGCACATGCGACGCATCTTATCTAGCTTCTCCAGTTCAAAAAATCGTGTAATTCCTCAGACTTGGCTAAACCCGGAAAAACTATACCGCCGATACCGCAAGACGAGGTTCTGTTCTCGCGCACCAACAGGATGCTTACCGGCAGGAGCCGCCATGTTAAACATGAAATCTGCAATAGCCGTATTTGTGCTCGCTTGGGGGGGACTGGTCAACGGGGCCTTGGGGCAGGATCCATCCTCGCCGCAGTCCAAGGGGGAGCGGTCGCTGGCCGACCACTTGGGTACTTTGGGCCAATCGGTCTTCGGCGACAACGCGCGGCAGGTCCGTCCCGCGGCGGCCGAAGAAACCAGCACGCTACCGACCGATCCGCCTGCGGATTCTACCCCGGGCGCGCCGACTCGTGCTCCCCGGCAGGTGGCTGTCGAACCGGGCAGTCCCGTTGCCGCACCGTTGCACCAGCGGCTTCAAGGGTTCCGCAATTCGCCGTTTGGCAACCCGTCGGCGAGCAAGTCCGATACGGCCGCCCCGGCTTCCGATCCGCCGGCCGCGCGGCAAGCGAACCCACCGGCCCTGCCGTCGCCGAGTTCATCCTCGCCGAGCGGTTCCGGTCCGCGGGCGCTCTCCTCGGTATCCATGCCGGACGAGTCGCCCACTTTGCTGGAGGCGCACGCCCCGGCGGAGTCGCGCGCGCCGCTGCCGGCAACTCCCAGCAAGGATGCCTCCTTGGATGACAGAATGTCGACCGGAACAAAGTTGAAGACGGAAACCAACGTGGACTCCGAAGCGGGCGTACTCTTTGTCCGCAAGGCGCCAAGTCTGGCCATCGAGACTGTCGGGCCACGGCGGATCTCGGTCGGCAAAGAAGCCGTCTACCAGGTGCTGATCCAGAACGCCGGCGAGGTGGCGGCCGAGGACGTCACGGTCTTCGTCACGCTGCCGCCGTGGGCAGAGGTGGCCGGCGCCGAGGCCTCGGTGGGTACGACGCATGCGGCGGACGCCGGCGCCCAACAGGAGGCTAACGCCCCCCGCTCGCCTATCGCCAGCGCCGCTCCCATGCCTGTGCCGGCCGCCGTCGCCACGTCGTCGATCGATTCGTTCCAATGGAAATTGGGACGCATCGAGTCGAAGGGACGCGAGAAGTTGACGCTCAGAATCATCCCCCGCGAGAGCCGGCCCTTCGATCTGGCGGTCCGCTGGGACGCGAAGCCCGTGCCTTCCCAGGCGACCATCGAAGTGCAGGAGGCGAAACTGGCGCTGCGACTGGACGGAGCCCGGGAGGTCCACTTCGGGCAGAAGGAAGTTTACAAGTTGCGGCTGAGCAATACGGGCAATGGCCCGGCCGAGAACCTGGCGATCCACCTGTTGCCCGTGGGCGGCAGCGATCATCAGGCGATGTCGCACAAGCTGGGCACCCTGGCCGCCGGCGAAGAACGGGTCATCGAAGTCGAGCTTACCGCCCGGCAAGCCGGAACGCTGACGATCCAGGTCGACGTGCGGGGCGACGGCGGCCTGCACGCGGAGTTGACCGAGAAGGTGCTCGTGCAACGGGCCGCGCTGCGGATCGAGGTCGAGGGGCCATCGGCACAATTCGTGAATACGGTGGCCACTTACCGGGTTCGCGTGCATAACACGGGCACGGCGGCCGCCCGACACTTGAAGCTCTCGGCCACGCTCCCCGCCGGCGCCAAGTACGTCTCCGGCAGCGAGGGCGCCCACCTGGCTCCCGACGGCGGCAAGGTCCAGTGGAGCGTGGAGAACCTCGATCCGGACGTGGAACGGGCGCTGTCGGTCAAGTGCGCCCTGGGCACGCCGGGCGCCGCCAAACTGGAAATCGCCAGTACTGCCGACGACGAACTATCGGCTTCGGCCGAGGCCGTGACGCGGGTCGACGGCGTCGCCGACTTGCGCTTGGACGTGAAAGATCCCGACGGGCCGGTGGCCGTGGGCGAGGAGGCCGTGTACGACGTGAAGGTTCGCAATCGCGGCACGAAGGCCGCACAGGACGTCGAGGTCATGACCTACTTCTCCGCCGGCATCGAGCCCATCTCCGCCGAAGGCAGGCCGCATCGCCTGGCGCCGGGACAAGTGGTGTTCACCCCCATTGCCACGCTGGCCGCGGGGGCGGAAGTGAGCTTGCGGGTCCGCGCCCGCGCCGATGCGGCGGGCAACCACGTCTTCCGCGCCGAGATCCACTGCAAGACGCTGGGGACGCGCTTGGTGCGCGAGGAGACCACGCAGTTCTACCAGAACGAGTCGCTGGCCCAGCGGCCGCTCGAGCCGGTCCCGTCGGCCAGTGGCTCGGCGCCGGACGCCACCGTGTTGCGGGCCGCCGACCGCCGCCACGCGCCGGCGCCCTCCAGTTCCGACGACGGGCCGGACCCCGTGCCCACGCCCGCGCCGCCGCGACGTTAGAAACGTCAGGCTTGCCCGTGCTCATCCGAACGGCCCTTGCGGCCAAGCATGGCGGTTCCCGTCGTGCTAACCGATTCCACGTTCGGCGCGGAAAACGCGGAGACGTTTCTGGCGGCCCATCGCTGCGAGAACCGGCAGGGAAGAGCACTGGCAAGCCAGTGGCACCCGACACTGGCAAAGCCAGTGGCACCCGACACTGGCAAAGCCCACTGGCAAAGCCAGTGGCACCAACCGTCTGCCTACAGCTTCAGGCCCAGTGCCTTGGCCAGTTCGGCGCGGTAGCTGGGCAGATCGAGCACGGCGCCCTCGTGCAGACGGGTCAGGCCGCTGGCCGAAAGCGTTCGCATGAACGGCGTGAACCGCCCCACGGCCAGCCCGGCCAGCGGCGACGGGGTCGCCCCGGCCGGCCGCCCTTCGGCCCGGGCCCGTTCCAGAATGGCGTAGTCGACGCTCATCCGCGCGATCTGGACGCGCCGCAAGATGTCCGGCGCTGCCGCGGCCTGCCGCTCGGCATCTTCCCACAGAAGGTTGGCCTGCGTGAGAAAATCGGCGGTCAGATAGGGTTTTGTGGGCGGATCGTAAATGAAAACGTGGATGTTGTCCCGTTCGACGCGGTCGTGCAACAGATCGATGTAGGCGCGGATCGGATGCGCGGCCGGGCCATAGTAAGCATCCAGAAACTCGTTCATGGCCTGGTTCTCGTCGTAGTCCGGGTTCCACAGGAACTTGGCCGTCAGGTAGCCGCCCAAAGCCGCCAACTCGCTGTGCGGCGTGTCGTAGGTGTCCTGCTCAAAAATCCCTTTCACGTGGTTGGCCACGAACAGGCGGATGTTCGGTTTCCGCACCCGCTGGTTGGGGAAGGGCAGCAGGTAATGCGCAAAATCGGTCGTGTAATCCCAGACCCACAAGCGATCAGAGACCTTCGACCACGCCGCGAGGTCCGCGCGAAAGGCCCGATTCGCCGGGCTGTCGCACGTGGCCAGCGGATGCGCGAAACAGCATTCGATCGAACACAGCCGCACGATGACGTTGGGCCGCGGCCGCATCTTCTTGGGCGCGTGCCGCGTCCATTGATAGGCCAGCGTTTCCACCACTTTGCCGGGAAACTCCTTCTCCACGGCCAGCGCCACCCGATTCACCAGGTTCAAGACCGGCGCCCCTTGCGATCCTTCCTCCCGGGCCAGCGCCTGGCAGCGCGGGCATTGGCAGTGCAGGTCGGTATCGTTCTGCGACACCGAGAAAACCGTGGCGTCGGGCTGTGCCCGCATGGCCGCGCGAATGCCTTCCGTACACAAGCGGATCACCGCTTCATTGGTGCAGCATAGTTGCGCGTAGCCGTTCTGCCGCCGGCCGTCGACCAGGGAGAAATACTCCGGATGCGCGGCGAAATACTTCTCCGGCGGCACCAGTCGCGCGAACGTGTGAACGAAGAAGCCGTTGCCGAACCGGACCTTGCCCCCATGCCGGGCCTCCAGCCGCGCCGAACTGGAATTCATGCGGTTCCGCGCGCACCAGTCACCGTCGAAACACTCGAAGGTGTACGGCTCGCGGTATTCCAAGGCCGGAACCTTGCTCTCCTCCAGCGGGCCCAAGGCCACGCGCCGCTCGGCGGGAATGCGGTTCACCCCCGGTGCAAACCAGCGGCAGCCCAAATGGTCTTCCAGCAGGCCGTAGACACCGTAGAGGTTCCCGCGCAAGGCCCCGCCCGCGATGACCAGGTGCGGGCCGGCCGTGCGGATCGTGTATCCCTCATCGCCCAACGAAGCCAGGTCCAGCTTGAGGCCCAGTCCGGCCAAATGACGGCTTTGGCCCAGCAGGATCTCGTGGCTCGCCACCGGCTCGGAGTCTACGGCAATCGGCAGACGCACCCCGGAGATCTGCGCCAGGAACGACCGCAACTCTTCGGCCGCATACCGGGTCGACGGCGATGCGCCTTGGGCGATCACGATGCGGTAGTCCGACCGGCCGTTGTCGGCCAATACGCTTTCCGCTGCCGGCAAAGAAATGGGCGTCAGGCAGCAACCAACGGCAAACAAGCGACACGCGACACGCAGGAACATGATTGGCCCCCTTCCTGTTCAAGGATGCGCGGAAGGATCTTCGCAAGCCCGTTCCTGAATGACCTCCATGTAACCCTTCGCAAAGGACACGACTTTCCGGCCGCCCTTAAACTGTCGCCTTCTCAGGTCCTCCCCCATCGCGCGAACGTCAAAGTTGAACCGCTTCGCGTGCTCCTCACGAATCTTCCGGATTTCCGCAATGATTGGATCGTCTTCCATCATTCATTCTCCCATCAGTTGCTCAGGGGTACAGATAATCGGCAAATCGTAGCCCTGGGATCGACAGAGCGCCCCGGCGCGGCAAATGATCTGGGCATTGGCGATGTGCCTGCAGTTCCATGACAAAAGGAACTGCATCCGGTGAACGGTCGCGGCGGCCACATGGTAGGCGTCGTCTTCCGCGGTCGCGGGAAATGGACCGCGGCTGACGAAGTCCTCCGCCAGTTGTATCACTTGCCGGCTGATTTCGACCAATGGCAGGCCAGCGGCGATGAAAAGCCGCTCCTTTGCAGCTTCTTCATCGCCGGCGCCCGCCTCGTCGATTACACGCTGCGACACGTATAGTTCAAAGCTTGCGCGGTGAGTGTCCCACCACTGCCGCGTAACCCGCTGACGCGCCGCAACAAGCGGATCCGCGCTCGGCCGTGAGGTGAGGTAGCCGAAAAAGCTGGTCTCCAAGTATACTTTGTCCATGGCAGGTTCGCTAACATGCGTCCACTTCACCGCCGAATTGTACCCCAGATGACCATATAAGTCCACGGTGGGAACCGGAGGGACCAGGGGTCGGGAGTCTTTGATGGGCTATTCGCCCTCATGTGCATTGAAACAAAGACACCCGACCCCTTCTTCTGCTTGACAGCGTTGTCGCGGCGGCCCAAGATCGGAGTATTGGAGCAAGAGAGACGCTGATGTTGGAAGAACGTCGGGAAGATGGTCGCCGTGGAAGTCGCTCGCCGTCGGGCAGGCGACCGTGGCAGTTCTCGCTCTTGTCGCTGTTCGTGCTGATGACGCTCTGTGCGGTGTTGCTCAGCGTTTTCAAGAGCTTTCCGCTCGAAACCCTCTTTATTACGGCGTTGTTCGTCGTCGCCGGGGTTGGTATTGTTCTGTACATCGGGGAATTGGTCGTTATCGGTTGGGTCGTAGACTTCCTCTGGGAAATCGGCATGCCCCACGCAAGGCCGGTCCCACTTGAATTCGAACAAGTTGGAGAGATAATCGTCGTCAAGCTGCGTGACAACATCGGTACCGTGCGACAGTGTCAGACCGTGCAGAAGCAATTGAAAGGCTTGATTGACGAGCATCACTGCGATTTCGTTCTCGATTTCTTCTGTGCCGGGAACATTTCACGACGTTTCCGCGGAGTTATGGTCCACGTCATGAAGGCGGCACGCAGGGAGGCAGAGCAGCTTGGCAAACCCTATCGACCCGTTGCGTTGCCTCGCGGGGAGCTATTCAGAGTGTTTGATGGCCGGCAGCGTGCGGTCGAAGAAATGTCCAAGCACGACGGACACGGGTGGGTGGTCCTCTGTTCCGTTCCCGTTGGAATCCGAGCAGTCTCTTAAGTCGAGGTGTGCCCATGAAGACGTTTGTGGCTGCAAGTTTTACGCTGGCCTGGCTTAGCAGTGCGGTTGGGGCCGAACCGCTGGAGGGCAACCTGGCCTGTGTGGCGACTGCTTCGACGTCGTATGATTCGGGCAAATCGCCGCACTTCGCTCCCCACGTCGAGGCGGGGGTCGACCGCGTGGTGGTTCTCTCCGGCCGGACCTATCTGCAAGGCTTGGTCCGCGACGCCGGCAAGATCAAGATCGCACCCGCCGTCCGCTGGAGCAAAGTGTCCGGCCCCGGGAATGTCGTCTTCGCTAGCGCCGGCCAGGCCGAGACCACCGCCCGCTTCACCCTCCCGGGCGAGTATCGATTGCAACTCACAGCCGGCGACGGGCAATCAAGAGCCTCCGATACGCTTCGGGTTACGGTCGCCCCGCCGCCTCCCGGCACGCACTTCGAGCCGCTCTGGCCGCGGCCCTTCAAGATCCATAGCCCGCTTTGGAACGATCGCATCAAGAACCTGATCGTCCACTGGATTCCCCACTGCTACGACAAGATTTCCGAACCCAAGCTGGCCGAAGGCGGCATCGAGAACTTCACGCAGGCCGGCAATAAAGTGGCGGGCAGGCCGTTCTCGCGGCACGTCGGCGCCCCTTGGGCCAACGCCTGGGTGCATAACACGGTGGAGTCGATGTGCCTGGCCCTGCTGGTCGATCCCCAGGGCGACAAGGACGTGCTCCGGGCCCAGGACGCGATGCGGGCGAAACTCGACGACTGGATCCCCAAAATCCTCAGCGCCCAGGAATCCGACGGCTATTTGCAGACCTTTTACACGCTGAATGCACTTCCGCGCTGGTCGAACAAGGGAGACCACGAAGGCTATACGGCCGGATATTTCATCGAATCGGCGATCGCCCACTACTTGATGACCAGGAAAACCGACGCCCGCATGTATCGAGCCGCCCGGAAACTCGCCGACTGTTGGTCGAAACACATCGGACCGCCACCCAAGAAGTACTGGTACGACGGCCACGAAGAACTGGAGCAGGCCCTGGTGCGCCTGGCGCGGCTGGCCGACGAGGAAACAGCGGGCCAGGGCCGAAAGTATGTCGCCTTGGCGAAGTTCCTCTTGGACTGCCGCCGCAACGGCGAACCCTACGACCAGAGTCATCTCCCGGTTACCCGGCAGTATGAGGCGGTGGGACATGCCGTCCGGGCCGTGTATTGCTACTCCGGCATGGTCGACGTCGCCATGGCCACCGGCGATCTCGATTATCATAGCGCGGTGAAATCGTTGTGGGACAATCTCGTCAACAGGAAGTATTACGTCACCGGCGGCGTGGGCAGCGGTGAAACTTCCGAAGGGTTCGGCGCGAACTATTCGCTCCCCAACAACGCCTACTGCGAATCGTGCGCCGGCTGCGGCGAGGTGTTCTTCCAGCACAAGATGAACCTCGCCTGCCAGGAGGCGAAGTACGCCGACCTCTACGAAGAGACGCTGTACAACGCGGTCCTTAGCGACGTGGACCTGGAGGGCAGGAACTTCACCTACACCAACCCCTTGGATTCGAGCCAGTCCCGCTACCTTTGGCACGGCTGCCCGTGTTGCGTGGGGAATATCCCGCGAACCTTGTTGATGTTGCCCACGTGGACCTACGCCAAGAGCGCCGATTGTCTTTGCGTGAACCTCTTCGTCGGCAGCACGGTGACGGTCGACGGCGTGGGCGGCGCCGACGTGCAAATCGTGCAGACGACCGATTATCCCTGGAGCGGCAAGGTTTCGCTCGCGCTCCGTCCGTCGGCGGCCGCCAGGTTCACCTTGCGGATCCGCCTGCCCAATCGCAATGTCAGCGGCCTCTACGCCAGCGAGCCGAATTGCGACGGCGTCACCGCGTTTTCGGTCAACGGCCAAGCGGTCACCCCGGCGATCGACAGCGGTTACGCGGTGCTCCGCCGCACCTGGGCGGACGGCGACAAGGTCGAGATGCTGTTGCCGATGAAGGTCCAGCGCGTCAAGGCGGATCGCCGCATTGCCGCCGACCTGGGCCGTGTTGCCTTGCGGTACGGGCCCCTGATCTACAACATCGAGAGCGTGGATCAGGACGTCGAGCTGGTGCTCGATCCGAAGTCGGCCTTGTCTACGCGGTGGGACGCCGGCCTGTTGGGCGGCGTCGTGGTCGTCGAAGGCACTTTTCGCAACGGCGCCGCGCTGAAGGCGATACCCAATTACACCCGCAATAATCGCGGCGGACGTTCCCTGGTATGGATCAAGGATCGCTGATGTTT
>JBEKZQ010000408.1:0-5760 GCA_049509675.1 Thermoguttaceae bacterium
CGTCCACGGACAGGAAGCAGGTGTTCCACGGATTGCGGCATGGCGGCGGGACCCAGGACACGCGGGCGCCGTACTCGATGTGCGCCGAGTCCGCGGCGAAGGGCAACGGGCGGGTGACTTGCAGGCCCAACTCCGCGGCCCGCCCCGCCGCCTGCTGGAGCCAATGGTCCGCCTTCTGCTTCTCATGGTAAAGCGAGTCCTCTGCCGCCAGATCGCGGCGGCCGACCAGCGTCGACGAGACGTAGTGGACGAAATTCGTCGCGTCGGCGCCCAGCCGCGCGGCAAGCTCGACGAACTCGACGGCCTCCTCGACGTTCGCGCGGGTCAGCACCATGGAGAGCGTCATCCCCGGTTTTTCCGACCCTGCTTCCCGCCGCCGCCGCGCCAAATAGGCGAAGCTCTCGCAGGCGTTGTCAAAACCCTTCGCGCGCATCAGCTTCTTCCAGGTCTCCTTCCGCGCAGCGTTGAGCGAGAGCTTGTAATGCGACAGACTCCCCGCGAATTCGTCGCAGATTTCCCGGGTCATGCCGATGCCGTTGGTCGAAAAGGAGACGGCCAGGTGCGGATGGGCGGCCTTCACGTGGCGATAGCAGTCCGGGAATTCGGGGTTCACCAGGCTGTCGCCGATGCCGCCCCAAATGGCGAAGTCCCGCACGTAGCGCAGCCACGTCATCTTTTTCAAGTCCTCGACCGTGACGCAGGCCCGCTCCTTGAGCATCGACGGCTGGTAGAGGCAAAAGACGCAGCGGGCGTTGCACACGGGAGTCATGTTCAAGCCGACGGAGGTGGGAAAGCTCAGCAACTCCTCGCAGCCGAGGTTGCACTCGACGTCGTTCAACCGCTGGTTGACGGCGGCCGGATCGGCGGCGCGGAGCATCTCCTCGTGAAGTTCTTTTCGCGGGTTCGGGGCCAATTGCCGCTCGAAGCCGGGATCGGCGGCGCGGTCCTGCAACTGCGGCAGGGTGAAGTGGGGGCCGCCCAGCAGTTCCGCCGCTGCGGCGCCGGCGGCGTCGCTGCGAAAGAATTTGGTCCTTTGCAGCACCCGGCGAAGTCGATCGGCGAGGATGCGGATCGCCGCCCGGCCGCAAGTCTCCCGCCGGGCCGCCGGCTTCCCGTCGATCAGCGCGGGCGCGGAACTCCGCACCACGGCCAGCACGTCGGCGGGACCGGCCGCCCTCGTCGATTCTTTTCTCACGGCAAACTCCTTAGTTCCTAAGGGAGCGACCCGGCGCGCGCCGCGCACCGCCGCTGCGATTGATCTTTGCACAGCCATTGAGCCGTACTGCCGCTTCATGGGTTCCAGAAGTGTCCTTTCCAGGCCTGCAAGCGGTCGAAGTTCTTGTCGTCCGCCGCCGACAGCCTTTTCAGACGCTCTTTGCCGGGAAACGCCAGCGTGTCGGCGCGAATGTCGAGCCGATTGAAGTGCCATCCTTTGGCCAAGTCTTCGGGCGCGAAACGCCGCAGGGGGTACTTCCGCCGGGCATGGTCGAGGCTCAGAGCCGGATAATGACGAAGCACGAAGTTCTCGGGGCAGCGGCGCAGGTCCGGGCCGTCCAACGCGTGCCCCCCGCCCACCTGCTGGATGCCCGGCATGTTCTTCCACGCCCGCATCAACCGCCAGGGCTCCGGCTCAAAGAAGTAATAATGAAGCATCTGGCGGTAGAAATCGCCGCGTTCCGCAGCATCCTCGCCCCGCGGCGGAACGAAGACGAACTCGTCGAAGTTAACGACGTTCCAGCCTTCGGCGGCCACGCGCTCGATCCCCGCGCGGAGCGATTCTCCCGCACGAGGCGACTCGAGGATCTCGTCGGCATCCTGGTGAATGAACCAATCCGACTCGATCCGGCGAAACGCCTCGGCCTTCGCCGCGAGCTGTTCCGTCAGGCTGAAGACGCCCCGGTAGGGAAGCCGCGACTGGTACACGATCCGCGCACGGTGCTTCCGGCAGATTTGCGGCGTCCGGTCGGTCGAATCGTTGTCGATGACGGCCAACTGGATGCCGCAAGCCGCCAGGTGCGCCAGCACCACGTCGAGGTACAGTTCCTCGTTGCGAACGCAGAGAATGGCGGTGATCTTCATGGCCAGGTCTCCACGTCCTCCAGCAGTGCCTGTCGCAGTGCGGCACGATCGACGGCGCACGTCGTGACGCGAGGAAGGGCGTGCAATCGCCGCAAATCCATGCCGGCGTCCACGTCAATCGCCTCCTCCTCGACGCCTTGCGACGCATAGTAGTCGCGGAACTTGAAGCCATCGCCCAGCACCCTGTCCGAAATGCGGACCCAGCGGCTGGGCACTCCGTAAGCGTCGGCGCAGATCAGGCCGTGCAGAGAAGAAGAAAGGATCCCGGCGCAGCCGACCAACTGATCCACAAACGACTCGATCTCCGAAAAGACGTCGAGCACCCTCAGGCCCTCGGCGCGGCAGCGGGCAATGAAGGTCGTGTCTTGATCGACATAGTGGGGTATGATCCCCAGGGCGTGCTCGATCCTCCCGGCAGGTCGGTAAACTTCCGGCATCAACAGCGCCGGATCGCCAAGGATCGCCGGGCAATCGACGCCGCTGCGCAGGCAGATCTCTCGGCTCAGCGGTCCCCGCACGGCCAAAATCCGCCTCGGCTTGCAACTGAGCGCGACGTCGGTCGAGATGGCCCCCGCACCCCATACGACGGAATTGGAATTGGCCCACTGTAGAATGCTGCCGACGGCCAGCAGGTGCAACCTTTCGTCGCGATCCGAATCGGTGCAGGTTGCGATGTCGCGGCCGGTGAGCCTGGCCAGAAGATAAGGATTCAGGGCATCGCCCCAGTTGCTGTACTTCTGAAAATAACAGACATCAAGTCTCCGCCGCGATTTCACGGAACGGCACTGGGGGGAATGCATCTCGCAGATCGGCATACGGTCGCTCGCGCGCATGAAGTTTTCCCCGAGTCGGTTGGCGGCGCGCAGGCATGTTGCGTCTTTGCGGTCCGCCCGAGGGGGCCGCATTCTACGCGGCGGCGGCGGTGGGCGTCAACGCCGATTGGGCGAACTGGAGGATCTTGGTTGCCCGCCATCGGCATGTTCCCGACTGAACTTGCCCCGCCCCTCCCCACCCAGTAGGATACCCGCCCCTAAACGCCGATCAGGCAGCGCCGAGCTTGCCCTCTCACGCCGGACAGTCCCATGCGCATCAACGCCCCCGAAATCATCGAACAGCATGATACGGTCAAGATTCAGGCGTCGATCGAGCACGGTTCCGGCACAGAGTATCTGTGGTATGAGATGGAGGCGAAATACGCCCGCTGCCTCACCAGCAAACTTGACGGCTTCCTCGTGGCGGCCCTCCCCGGCGCAATGGCGCGAGGAGAGGATGTTCAGGTCAACGGGGCGGTTTCTGAGACCTTATTGTACAACTTGACCAATTCCTACATGCACCTGCTGCACGGCGCCAATCCCGATCTCAAGTGCGTGAAGATCGATGCACCGCTGTTGGACGACGGCCGGTCTTCGCCGCCTGCGGATGCAGTGGGAACGGGCTTCTCCGCCGGCATCGACTCGCTGTGCGTGCTGGTGGAGCATTTCCTGCAATGTTCCTATCCCCGTTACAAGGTTACGCATTGCGTCTTCAACAACGTGGGGGCCCACGGCAGCGGGCCCAGCGAAGCCAACCGCCGCTTGTTCCGCGACCGCCTGGCACTCGTCAAACCCTGTTTGGATGAACTTGGCCTGCCCCTTCTATGGGTCGATTCCAACCTGACGGAGTTCCTGAAGATGGGTTTTCAAAAGACGCACGTCTTCAGGAATCTCTCTGCGATACTCTTGCTGCAGGGCTTGTTCGGCAAATACCTCTATGCGTCAGCCTATCACCACAAGGATTGCCACTTCCGGGAAACGTATGACCTTGCCTTCAGCGACCCTGCCGCCGTACACCTGCTTTCCACGGAAACGCTCCGCTCCATTTCCACGGGATGCCAATATACCCGCGTCGAGAAGACCGCGAAGGTGTCTGATTGGGCCGTGGCGCAACGATACCTCAACGTCTGCGTCAACCCGGACGCCAAGGGCCAAAACTGCTCTGTGTGCGAGAAATGCTGCCGTACGCTGCTAACCCTGGAACTACTCGGCAAGCTGGAACTTTTTCGCACCATTTTCGATTTGGGCAAGTACCGAACCGTTCGCAGCGCGTTTCTGTCGAAGTGCCTTCTCAGCCAAGAGGATCCCTTCTGCAAAGAAATTGCCGACCTCTGGCATGAGAAAAACCGGGCCTGACCGGATTATTCACAAGTAGGTAAACTTCATCCATCGGTGCTCCTTACGGCAAATTTCCCACCCACAACCAGGACGCTCACACGTTGACGGCAATTTAACGGAACCGCGCTTGACCGGAACCGCATCGTCTGATAACCTGCAAACCTTTCCTAATCTGCGGATTCGGGAGTTCTTAACCGTGCCGTACGACAGTATTGTTTGCGTTAAACAGGTTCCCGACACGGCCAACGTCACGGCCGAGGCGATGAAGGAGGATGGGACGGTCAATCGGGCCGCCCTGCCCACGATCTTCAATCCCGAGGACCTTCATGCCTTGGAAACCGCCCTGGAAGTTCGCGACCAGTATGGGGGGACGGTGACGGCCGTTTCGATGGGGCCACCCAAGGCCGCCGACGTGCTCCGCGACTGCCTCTATCGAGGGGCGGATCGGGCCATCCTCTTGACCGATCGCCGGGCCGCGGCCAGCGACACGCTGGCCACCAGCTACATCCTCAGCCAGGCCGTCCGCACCATCGGGCGCTACGATTTCGTATTCTGCGGCCGGCAGGCCATCGATGGCGACACGGCGCAGGTTGGGCCGCAATGTGCCGAGAAGCTGGGCATTACCCAAGTTACCTATTTGGAGAAAGTTGTGCAGCTTGACGGCGGCCGGGTGCAGATCCGCCGCAACGTGGGCCACGGCTGGGAGATCGTCGAGGCCAGGCTGCCGGTGCTGGTCACGGTGGTTCAGACGGCCAACGTGCCGCGTCCGCCGGCGGCCAAGCGGGTCATGCGGCTGAAGCGGGCCCGGGTGGCGGCCGAGGTGGCCGCGGAGGTGAGAACCGCCATGCCCGACGCCCCAGAGGAGCAGCAGGCGGCGGAGGTCGGCTGCCGCCTGGAGTCGCTCAAGCAGCAGAAGCTGCTGATCGAGCAATGGAACCTGGACGACATCCACGCCGACCTGGGGCGGTGCGGACTGGCCGGCTCGCCCACCAAGGTGTTTCGCATACAAGCCATCGTGTTGACCAAGTCGGGCTACACGGAGGTCGCCCCCACGAAGGAAGGTGTCGGGCAGTTGATTCACGAATTGGTCGTGGACCGCACGTTAGGTTGAGCCATGAGGCCGGAGTTCATAAGCAGTTCCCCTCTCCCACCGGGAGAGGGGAACCTTATTGGAATCACAAAAGAGGTGTTTTTCAGTAGTGACTGAAGTAAGTCGCCAAATCGAGGTTTTCTTGAACAATGATTGACGTGAATCGCCAAGGCGAAGTTTGGGTCTTTGCCGAGCAGGAAGACGGATCGTTGCACGACGTGGCGCTGGAACTGTGCGGCAAGGCCCGGGACCTGGCCGACCGGCTGGGGGTCAAGACCGGGGCGGTGCTGCCCGGGGCGGGCGTCACGCCGCTGGCCGAGCGCCTGATCGCCCAGGGCGCCGACTCGGTCTATGTGACCGACAACCCGCAGTTGGGCCATTATCAGACCGGTTCCTACGCCCGGGTGGTAGCGGCGTTGATCCAGAAACACCGGCCGCAGA
>JBEKZQ010000408.1:5765-6494 GCA_049509675.1 Thermoguttaceae bacterium
AACGGCGCTGGGTCGCGACCTGGCCCCGCGGGTGGCCTCTTCGTTGCGGGCCGGCATGACCGCCGACTGCACCGACCTGGACATCCACGACGTGGAAGACCCGAAGACCAAGACGCTGCACAAGAACTTGCTGTTGCAGATCCGGCCGGCGTTCGGCGGCAACATCATCGCCACGATCGTCAACTACGACCAATGGCCGCAGATGGCCACGGTCCGCGAAGGCGTGATGGCCCTGCGGTCGGCCGATCCCGCGCGCCGCGGGCGGGTCGTGCATGAAGCGGTCGATCTGGACCACGCGTGTCTGGCGCTGAAATTGATCCAACGGCACATCGAGCCGCGGAAGATCAATCTCAAGGGCGCGCGGGTGATCGTGGCCGGCGGCGGCGGCGTGGGCAGCAAGGACGCCTTCAAGCTGATCTACGACCTGGCCGGCGCCATCGGCGGGGCCGTGGGCGCCAGCCGCGCCGCCGTCGACAGCGGCTACATCGGCAAGGAACACCAGGTCGGCCAGACCGGCACCACGGTGCGGCCGGCCTTGTACATCGCCGTGGGCATCAGCGGCGCCGTGCAGCACCGGGCGGGCATGGAGGAATCGGCCAAGATCGTCGCCGTCAACAAGGACAAGGACGCGCCGATCTTTTCCGTGGCCCATTACGGCATTGTCGGCGATTTCCGCCAGGTCATCCCCATGATGATCAAGGCGATCAAGGAAAAGGCATAGCGGTGGAG
>JBEKZQ010000409.1:0-5737 GCA_049509675.1 Thermoguttaceae bacterium
AACCGCAGGCTGGAGGAACCTGTGGCGACGTTCAATTTCGACATGATCTTCGACGTCGACTGCCCCTGTTCGTCGTCGACCAGCATGGCCGCATCCTCTTGCGGCGCCCGCGCGGCGGCAGAGCCCGTGGCACTCTTCGACAGCGTCAAGCTGGAGTCCGGGGGGCTGAGGCGAAAGATGAACACCTGGTCGCAGATCGCCACGCGATCCTGGTCGGCCAGCGTTTGCCGCTGGCGGACCGGCTTGCCGTTGACATACGTGCCGTTGCGGCTATTCAGGTCTTCCAGGTAGAAGGTGTTCTCGATTCGGAACACCCGGGCGTGCTGGCGGCTGACGGCCGCGGATTCCAGCACGATATCGCACTCCGGATGCCGCCCCAAAATGGCCGAATCGCGCTCCAACGAGAAGGTCTGTCCGGCACTCGCTCCATGTATCGCCTGCAGTACTGCCATGCGCAACTTTTCTATTTTGCCCGGTCTGAAATGATCTGAACCGTAGTGAGAGGGGAACGGTTCGTCTCCAAGGTAGCCGTCCCCATTCTAGGACTGCCGGCGGGGGAACGTCAATCACGTGCCGGCCGGCCGGCCGCAAGTGCTCGGCTGCCCTTGACACAAGTTCAGACCGATCTTACCCTTTAGCAGTTGGCAGTGGCAATCCGGGAAAGATGGATCGACGTGGCCGCTCGAAGGCACTGCTTTTGGGGAATGGTGTAACGGTAGCACGAGTGACTCTGGATCACTTAGTCAAGGTTCGAATCCTTGTTCCCCAGTTTGACTTACGACGATTGAGAAAATGACGGGGCTACCCGGGCGCTGCAAGACCCACGTGTCGCCAGGGGCCAACTGGATCTTGCTACGAAATCCGCGTTCCGTCAACCTGGCCCTGTTCCGATCGTTCTATTCCGGCATCGTCGCGTTGCCCTGGATCGCCAACGTGGCTGCAAGGGCATCACTTGGCGAGGTATTCGCGGATCAAACAGATGTTTTCCGGCGGGGTCTCCAGCGGCATGGCGCCGGTGCCCATCACGCAGTTCGTACGCGGACCGACGATCTCCAGCACGTGGTCGATCGCGCCATAGATCCGCTGCGGATCGTGACAAACGACCACGCCGGGATCCAGGTTGACGCGGATCGTTACGTGGGGGTGCGTGCGAGAGACCCGCTCGACGAAGGCGGCCTGGTTGGTCTCCACGTTGCACACGAGGTAATTCGTGCCCGTCGAGAGGATGTCATCGAGGACCGGATAGGTATTGCCGCCGGAGATGCAGGGCACGGCGTGACCGACGCAGTCGGCTGCGATTTCCAGCACGCGCCGCAGGGCGGGCATTTCAAGCTCGTGGAACTGCTTGGGGGAGAGAATCGGCGGCGCCGCAGCCGATTCGAAGAACGCCACGTCGAGTCCCGCCTTGGCCACCGCCCGACAGAGCACGGCCTGATTCTCGGCCAGCCGCAGCAGCATCTTGGCGAGTTCCGCCGGGTAGAGTGCGGCATCCAGGCACAGATCGTTGATGCCGCGCAGGTTGAAGGCGATCGAGAACGGGCCGCCCACCGGCAAACGCACGTCGGCCTCGGGAAACTCGCGTTTGAGCCGCTGCCCGACCGAAAGCATCATGGCGATTCGCCCGTCCCGCTGCGGATCGAATGGTTTGAGCCGGATCCCTTCCTCGATCGAGGACAATAGCGGCTGATGGATCGCCGGGATGGCGTCGGGCGTCGAGGCGGCCACCTTGGCCCCGTAGGCCTCGGCCTCGAGATTGTAGATATCGATGGCCACAGCAATGACCTGCTGACGGTACTCCAAGTAGGCCCGGCGATGTGCTTCGAACATCAACTCCGCATCGCGGGAGACGTCCCAAGGGCTGCGACCGACAAATCGCGCCGCATGTTCGTAAATCACCGGCGTGAAGGGGATTTTCATGGGAAGGCAACCTCGCGTCTTTGCGACAGGTCGTTGGGCCAGGCAACCCTCAGAATAGCAGTTCCAATCCCCCCAGCCAAGTCCTGATGAACAAGACGGCTAGACCCGGATGCCACCCATTGCTGCCTTTGAGTGATGCTTCGTCTGACACCAGATCGACCCGGATGACGACCAACATTCACGATTGAGGCGGTTGCGGGCAGCGGCGGCGCAAGGTAATCTAATACTACTGCGCAAGGTTGGCGGAAAAAGGGGGACTGGCTCCGCGGCACAAGTTGGTTTGGCAGCGGGAGAAACGTCGCAGCCACGGTGCCTGTCCCGTTTTTTCCGCAGTGCGTAACGCCGACCGTCGCGGGAAAGGGGACAGGCACCGTCGCCGCAAGCCGTTTCGGCAGTGCTGGCCAGTCGTGGCGACGGAGCCAGTCCCCATTCCCACGACTTCCAACCTTGCGCAGTAGTACTAAGCAAAGGGCGGCTCTCCAGAAGAGTGCGGCGATCGCGCCTATTTCCGGAAGAGCCCACGAGTTTGAGGACCTTCAACACAAGAGGACAGATCTATGAGAAAGCCGACGCTGTGGGTTGTGGTCGCGTTACTGTTGCTCGCGGGCGGGACGCTCAGGGCGCAGGAAACCAGGAAGGAGGTGGTGTACGACGGCGATAAGTCGGGCGAGAACGCCAAGGGTTGGACGGACGCCCCCTCGGGCAAAGCCACGATCGCCGCGCAGAACAAGGAAATCCGCCGGACCGGCAAGAAGACGGTCGAGTTCCACGCCGTAGGCAAGGAGTACATGGGCGCTGGCTGGAACTGGTTCGGCTGGTACCCGGCCGACGCGGGGACCGATATTTCCGGCTACAAGAACTTGAGCTTCTGGGCGAAAGTGACCGGCGACAAGAAGCCCAGCCAGCTTACGGCCGGGCTGAAGTCCAGCGACGACAAAATGACCGAGGCCGACGATCTGCTGCAGCGCTGTACCGATTTGCTGGACGGCAAGTGGCACAAACTGGTGATTCCGATCAAGGACCTCGACCGCAAGAACACCCTGAACAACGCCCTGAACAAGGCCAAGGTTTGGGAAGTTCAGTTCAACACCTGGTCGCAGGACGAGATCAACTTCAGCCTGTTCGTCGATGAGATCGCCTTCGATGGCGCTGCCGAGGCGGCGAGCCCGCCCGCCGCCGGCCAGGCGCCCGAACCGGCCGCACCAAGCGCCGAGCGGGTGGTTACCAAGAAGGAGGTGGTGTTCGACGGCGATACGAAGGGCGAACATGCCAGCGGTTGGACGCACGCCCCGTCGGGCAAAGCCACGATCGCCGCGCAGGACAAGGTAGTCCGCCGCGCCGGCAAGAAGACGGCGGAGTTCCATGCCGTGGGCCGAGAATACATCGGCGCCGGCTGGAACTGGTTCGGCTTCAATCCGCCCGACGCGGGGACCGACATTTCCGGCTACAAGAACCTGAGCTTTTGGGCGAAAGTGACCGGCGACAAGAAGCCTAGCCAGCTTACGGCCGCGCTGAAGTCCAGCGACAACAAAATGACCGAGGCCGACGACCTGCTGCAGCGCTGTCCCGACTTGCTGGACGGCAAGTGGCACGAGTTGGTAATTCCGATCAAGGACCTCGACAGCAAGAACGCCCTGAACAAGGCCAAGGTTTGGGAAGTCCAGTTCAACACCTGGTCGCAGGACGAGATCAACTTCAGCCTGTTCGTCGATGAGATCGCCTTCGATGGCGCTGCCGAGGCGGCCAGCCCGCCCGCCGCCAGCCAGGCGGCCGAACCGGCTGCACAAACCGCCGAGCTGGTTCAGGTTGCCGCCGCGCTCCGCAAGCCGGTCGCCGCGAGATCGCCCGCGAACCTAAGTCAGCAGATCATGGTCGACCAGTTCGGCTTCCGCCCGCAAAGCGAGAAGATCATCATTTTCGCCAGCCCTCAACAGGGGCAGAATGCCGGCACGAAGTACGCGCCGCCCGCGAAAGCGATGGTCCGCCGCGAGAAGGGCGGGGCGCCGGTGCTCACGGTTGAGCTGAAGCCGTGGGGCGGCGGCAAGACCGACAGGACCTCCGGCGACAAGGTGTGGTATGCCGACATTTCGGCCTTGCAGGCGCCGGGCTCCTACTATGTTTACGATGCGGAGAACCGCGTGCGCTCTTTCGGCTTTCGCATTGCCGACGACGTATACCTGCCGGTGCTGAAGGCGGCCGTGCGGGCCTACTTCTACCAGCGTTGCGGCGGGGACGTTCCCGAGGCCAACGGCGGCACCTGGCATCACCCGGCCTGCCACGTTGCGGCGGGGCAAGATAGGGCCGCCCAGCTTTACATCGACGGCCGCACCAGGGGGCAGCCGCGCGACGTGCATGGCGGCTGGCACGACGCCGGCGACTACAACAAGTACGTGCCGTTTACCATGGACGTGGTGGTTCCGCTGCTGATGGCCTACGAACTCAACCCGTCGGCCTTCGGCGACGATTGGAACATTCCCGAGTCGGGCAACGGAATTCCCGATATTCTCGACGAGGTGCGCTGGGAGTGCGACTGGCTGCTGCGGATGCAAATGCCCGACGGATCGGTCTGCAACCGCGTCACCGAGCGCACAAGCAAGGGGGGCGTCACGCCCGACAAAGACAGCCAGCACGAGCGGTACTACACGCAGCCGACGACCTGGGCGACGGCCACCTGCGCCGCGAACCTGGCCTATTTCTCCCGGGTGATTGGAAAGTTTCCCAGTCAGGCCGCAACCGCCCGCACCTGCCGCGCCGCCGCCGAGAGGGCCTGGGCATGGCTGGAGCGACATCCGGACATGATGCCGGCCGATGGCAAGGACCACGGGCGGCCCAGCGAGGCCGCCGACGGCGCGTGCGACAACGGCCGGACCGGCGACATTGAGCGCCGCGTGGCGGCCGCCCTACAGCTGTGGCTCCTGGACCCGAAACCGCAGTACGAGACATTCTTCAAGAGGTCGCGCAAGGACATGCTCCTGCCCAGCTTCGTCGCGTACGCCCTTTCTCCCAAGGCCGATCCGGTTCTGGTCGGCGAGGTCCGCAGGGCGCTACAGAAGTTCCTCAACGACCTGGTGACCGGCCCCTACAAGTCGCACGCCGACGCCTACCTGTCGTACCTTCCGGGATACTGGTGGGGCTGCAACCAGACGAAGTCGGAGTGCGGCTACCGGGCCATGTTCGCCGTGAAACTGCGCGTCAATCCGGCCGAAGACGGCATCTGCCGCGCGACGGCCGAAGATTACCTGCACTACCTGCACGGGCGCAATCCGCTCTGCCAGGTGTACCTGACCAACATGGGCCCCAAGGGCGCCAATGCCGGGGCGGGCAAGAGCATCATGCAGCCCTTCCACACCTGGTTCGCCGAGAAGAGCCCCTGGTCCGGCCCCAACTCGTTGGGCCCGGCGCCCGGGCTGCTGGCGGGCGGGCCCAACTCGGCCATCGGCGACGCGGGGGCGCCCGCATGGCTCTCTCCGCCCGCCCACGAGCCGCCCTCGAAGGCCTTCAAGGACTGGGCCACTGCCTGGAACCCGGCCCATCAGGCCAACGAGAATTCCTGGGCCTTTACCGAACCGGCCATTTACTACCAGGCCCGCTACGTACTCTTGCTCTCGCAGTTTGTCCCCGGGCAGCAGCCTGCCATCCGCACCGCCGCGCGGTAGGAGCTAGTACTACTGCGGAGGGTCCGCGGAACTTTCTGGTCCTCACGGGGTTCGTTATGATGGAGCGTAGCATTGGTGTCGCCGATCATTGCACCTTCTATCTATCACGCGAAAGGGTTCTTGCCATGTTCATGCGATTCTGTGCGGCGTGCTGTCTCGTTCTT
>JBEKZQ010000041.1:0-24168 GCA_049509675.1 Thermoguttaceae bacterium
GCTAAATTGGCCCAATACCGTGGTACAAACGTGGTACAGGGAGCATCGGCATGACAACCGAACGAAGACCAGGCGTCCGGGCCGTAGCCGATCCGATCCCCGTGGAGATTCCGCCCGCAACGCCAGCTCCTTAGCCGTTGGCACGCGCGTGCGTACTGTTGTCCACCACGACCACGTCCACCCCGGGAACGGTCTGCAGCAGGCGATCGAGCACGGTCTGCCCGAACCAGCGGCGATACCAGGGCTGCTTGCTGCGGCCGAGAATAATGTGCGTGATGCCGTACTCGTTGACGAACGATTCGATCGTGCTCACCAGGTCGGTCCCTTTGAACTCCAATGAGGTTCCGCCCAACTGTCGGGCGAGTTCCAGATTTTTGCCCACCTCCCGTTGCGTGGCCGCGTCGATGTGTTGCGGGTCTTCGCGGGGGGTTTGCACGTACACGGCGTACCAGGGGGCGCCCATGCGGTCGGCGATGCGGGCGGCCTTGCGCAGCAGGGCGGCCGCGTGCGGACTCCGCGAGCTCAGGCAGACCATGACGCGCTCCGAGCCCGAGGTGGCTACGCCGCTCCGCTGGGCCGCCTCGCGGCGATGGCGGTCCAGATGGAAGGCGATCTCCTCCATGGCCAACTCCCGCAGTTGCGTGAGTTTCTCCTGGCCGAAGAAGTTCTCCATGGCGGTTTGGATCCGTTCGGCCGTGTAGATCTTGCCGGCCTGGAGGCGGTCGCGGAGGTCCTCGGCCGAGAGATCGACGTTCACGATCTGGTCGGCCATGTTGACCACGTAATCGGGAATCCGCTCTTTGACCCGCACGCCCGTGGCCCGTTCCACGATGTCGTGCAGGCTCTCCAGGTGCTGGATATTCAAGGTGGTGATGACGTTGATCCCCGCGCGGAGGATCTCCTCCACGTCTTGATGGCGCTTGGGATTGCGGCTCCCCGGGGCATTGGTGTGGGCCAATTCGTCGATCAGGGCGATGGTGGGGCGGCGGGCCAGAACGGCGTCCACGTCCATTTCCTCCAGGACGATTCCGCGATACTCGATCCGCCGCCGCGGCACCTGTTCCAACTCGCCCACCTGGGCGATCGTCTCGGCGCGGCCGTGCGTCTCGACCAGTCCGATCACCACGTCCACGCCCTGCCGCCGCAAACGGTTGCCTTCCTGGAGCATGTCGTAGGTCTTGCCGACTCCGGCGGCGAAGCCCAGGTAGATCTTCAGCCGTCCCCGCTGTTGGCGTCGGATCAAATCGAGAAACTGTTCGGGCTTCGGTTGCGATTCGTCGTGGGACATGCTCACCTCGTCACCTGCTCACCTGCTCCCCTGCTCTGTTCTTGCCCCCCGCCGTGCAGCGGCAACGAGATGCGAAAAACGGTCTTGGTTCCCGGCTCGCTCTCGCAGGCGGCGCTGCCGCCGTGGGCGGTGGCGATTTCGCGCACGATCGCCAGTCCCAGGCCGCTGCCCCCGGTGGCCGTTTCGCCCGGCACGCGGAAATATTTTTCAAACACCAGCGGCAGGTACTGCGGCGGGATGCCCGAACCGGTGTCGGTCACCGAAAAGACCATCGTCTCGTCGACACGTTGGGCGGCCAGCGCAATGTGCCCGCCCTGCGGCGTGTGCAGCAGGGCGTTGTCCAGCAGATTCTGCAGGGCATGCTGGAACTGATCGGCGTCGACGGCCACCGCTTCCAGGCCGGCAGGCGCCTCGATCAGCAGATCCACCCCCTTATCCTCGGCGCGGGGGCGGAACGATTCGGCGGCCGACTGCAACAGCTCCATGGGCCGCCGCAGTTCGACGTGGAGTTGGTCCCGTCCCTGTTCCAGCCGGGCCAGGTCCAGCAGGTTGTTGATCATCACCAGCAGGCGCTCGGCGTTATCGCGGGCGTCGACCAGAAGTTCCAGTTGTTTCGGCGTCAGCGCTCCGACCGATTCTTCCAGGAGCAGGTGCAGCACGAGGCGGATGCCCGTCAGCGGCGTTTTCAATTCGTGGCTCACCGTGGCCACCAGGTTGCTCTTCACTTCGTCCAGGAGCCGGAAGCGGGTGACGTCTTCCAGGAGCACGGCCGCGCCCACGGTCACTCCCTCGCGGTCGCGGATCGGCAGGATGCGCGGCAGGAACGAGTGCGCTTCCTCGCCCACGCGAAGTGCGATCGCCTTGTCGAAACCTTCGGGCAGGTAGGCGCGCTGGTTCTGCAAGACGTCGGCCAACGGTTGGCGGAGCGGCTCCGGCGGCTGCCAGGTCAGGGGCGCGATCTTGTCGTCCTCCTGCGGATGCGCCCCCAGCAAACGCCGGGCGATCAGATTGGCCAGCTCCACGTGCTGCGCGCGATCGACCACCAGCACCGGGTCCGGGAAGGAATCGATGGTCGCCTGGCTGGTCTGCTGGGCGCGCAATAATTGCGCCTTGTGCGACTTGCGGTAGTCGCGGAGTTGCCGGGCCATGGCGTTGAAGCTGCTGGCCAGTTGCCCCAGCTCGTCGTGCGAGGTGATCGGCACGAGCTGATCGAGATCGCCGGCCCCGATGGCCATGGCCGACTCGGTCACGGCGCGGATCGGGAAGAGAATGGTGCGGATCGTGCCGCCCACCAGAAGCGCGGCCAGGGCGATGCCGCACGCCAGCCCGCCGCCGTACCAGAGCAACGAGGAGCGGGCCAGGCGCCGCGCCTCGGCGTTCGCCTGTTCCATGTTCTGCTGATTGATGCGCAGGATCTTGCCCGACGCCTTCTTGATTTCCAGGAACGTATTGTACAAGCCGGCGTGCTTCGCCTCGTCGAAATAAAGCTCGTTGCGGCGTTGATCGGGGTGTGCAAAGAAGATATCCCCCTGTCGGCGATAGCGCTGCGAGAGGGTTGTCAACGTGTCGACCAACTCCCTCTCGCCGGGCACCGTGATGTTGCCCTGCTCGGCCTCCAGGCTGAGGTCGTACGATTTCCAATTGTCGCGGAACTGTTGGCGAGATTGCTCCTCCCGTTTCCGATCGGCCAGAGCGAACTGCAGCGACGAATCGATGCGCTCCAGCGCCTCGTTGAGGTCGCGCATGTAGACGACGCTGTCGTAGTTTTCGCGGAGGATTTTGTCGATCCGGTCGCCCAGGTTGTAGATCAGGAAGGTCCCCGTTCCGCCCAGCATCACCAGCAAGGCGATCAGGGGGAGTGTGGCGATGATGATGCGCCGGCGAAGTGTCATGGGAGAATCTCCACTCAAATCCCGTATCTTTTTCGCTTGCGATAAAGGGTGCTGGGATCGATGCCGAGTTTCGCGGCCGCCTCTTCCATCGTCGCCGTGGTGGCCAGCAGGCGACGGATGTGCTCGGCCTCCAGTTGTTCCAAGGTGGGCGGCTGGCCGGTTGCCAGGACGGCCTGGCTGGGGCTGCCGATCTGGCTTGGCAAGTCGCCGAGCTCGACCAGCGGTCCGGTGGCCAGGATCACGCCCCGTTCGACGGCATTGCGCAGCTCGCGGATGTTTCCCGGCCAGGGATATCGCTTCAGTGCCTCCCGCGCCGGCTGGGCGAATGCCGAGATCGCCTTGGCGTTCTGCCGGGCGAAGAAGCGCAGCAGGTGTTCGGCCAGCGGCAGAATGTCGGCGGGCCGTGCGCGGAGCGGCGGCACGGTGATCTCGATGACGTTGAGCCGGTAGAAGAGGTCTTCGCGGAAGCGGCCGGCGGCAATTTCCGCCTCCAGGTCGTGATTGGTGGCGGCCAGTACGCGCACGTTGCTGGCCTGGGTGCGCGTTTCGCCCACCCGCTCGTAGCATCGCTCTTGCAGCAGGCGGAGGAGCTTGGGCTGCAACGTCAAGGGCAGGTCGCCGATCTCGTCCAACAACAGCGTGCCGCCCTCGGCCGTGGCCACCTTGCCCACCGTGTCGCGCACCGCGCCGGTGAAGGCGCCCTGCACGTGGCCGAACATCTCGCTCTCCAATAACTCGGCCGACAGACTGGGACAATGGATCGTGACGAACGCGTTGGCGGCGCGGGGGCTGCGGGCATGGATGGCGCGGGCCAACACGCCCTTGCCCGTGCCGCTTTCGCCGCGCAGCAGGATCGTGGCCTCGCTGGCCGCCGTTTTGAAGGCCATGTCCAAGGCCTGCCGCATGCTCGCTTCGGCACTCTGTAGATCGACCTCCGGAACCGTCGCGCGGACTTGCTGCTCCAACTCTTCCACTTGGGTTTGCAGGCGGCACAAGGCGGCGATCCGCTCCAGCACGGCGCGGAGCTGATCGGGCGTAAAAGGCTTGGGCAGATAGTCGAATGCGCCGCGACGCATCGCCTCGACGGCCGTCTCGATCGTCGCGTAGGCCGTGACCATCACGACGTGCAGTCCCGGCGCCAGCCGCAGAAGCCGCGGCAGCAGGTCCAGACCCTGTTCCTCCGCCAGGCGGAGGTCCAACAATGCCACCTCGAAGGGGCGGTGCGACAACAGATCCAAGGCCTGGGCCGCATCCCGGGCCTCCATCACCCGATGGCCTAATACCTCCAGCGACAGCCGCAAACTCCGCCGCAGGTTCGCATCGTCGTCAATGATGAGCGTATTCATCGTGCAAGAAGCCTCACTACCCTACACATTCTTTAATGATACCTTGCATTCTGCAATACCAGGTCATGCAATATGCAATGATCCGTGGCTGGCGACGCCCAGGGGCGTTTGTCGTAAATCGTATAATTAACGCACTTTACGTCAAATAATCCGGGCGCGGCACGTAGGATGCTTAGGTCATGGTGCAGTTCAGGTGCCGGGCAGGAGAACTGCGAAGCCGGGGTCTGATCCATTTTTCGGCTGATAGGCATTGCCATTTGGCCGACTTACGACCGAAAACATGGACCCGGGTACCCTCTGGGTGCCTTCGCGTCAGATCTCCTGGGGCGCCGGTCGGAATCGCTGCACGAGAAAGGAGCGTGTCTTATGGATCTTCAGGTCTGGCTGCCGGCCATGGTCCTCTTGGGATTGGCCGGCTTCGCCTTGATGTTCGCCTGTATCGTGGCGTGCGACAAGATATGAAAGGGATGCCATGACGATCTTGACCTGGCTCACGGCCGCGGTGACCGTCTTGCTGCTGGCCTATCTGTTCGCCGCGCTGGTCCGGCCGGAATGGTTCTGAACTAATTGTTGAGGTTCCCCTCTCCCGGAGGGCGAGGGGAATGTTCTGAAAGGTGCGATACGATGCCCCATCAGTTGCAAGTCTGGTTCCTCCCGCTGTTGATCCTGACGGTGACCACGGCCCTGGCCATACCATTTAGCCGTTATCTGGCCTGGATCATGGAAGGCCGCTATCGGGCGCCGCGCGTGCTCCGTTGGTGCGAACGACTTGTCGACACCGGCACCCAGAACTGGAAGCAGTATGCCGTTTCGATGCTCTTGTTCAACCTGTTGATGTTCGTCTTCGGATTCACCATTTTGGCCATCCAACCGAAGGTCGATCTGGGCCTGAATCCGGACAACAAGGGGATGCTCGCCCCGACCACCATATTCAACGCGGTCATCTCGTTCCTCACGAACACCAACTTGCAACATTACTCCGGCGAGCAACATCTCTCCTATTTCAGCCAGATTTTCTTCGTGTTGTGGAACATGTTCCTCTCGGCCAGCGTGGGCTTCTGCAGCCTGGCGGCCATTATCCGCGGTCTGCGCGGCGACAAGCATATGGGCAATTACTACCTGGACATGTGGCGCGTCGTGGCCTACACCTTCGTGCCGGCCAGCCTGATCATGGGCGTGTTGCTCATGGCCGACGGCGTTCCCATGACGCTCGAACGCGCCGCGGTGGCCACGACCGTCGAGCCGGGGGCCATGGGACCGGATGACAAGGGCGTGACGCAACTCCAACAGCAGATTTCGCGCGGCCCGGTGGCGGCCGTCATCCCCATCAAGCACTTGGGCACTAACGGCGGCGGCTTCTTCGGCGCCAACTCGGCCCACCCATACGAGAATCCCAGCGCGTGGAGCAATTTCCTCACGGTGATGAACCTCTGTCTCTACCCCTTCGCGCTGGTGCTGATGTACGGCCGCATGCTCGGCCAGTTGCGCCACGCCTGGGTGATCTTCGCCGTGATGATGCTGATGTTTCTGACGACCATTACCTGGGGCGTCTATTGGGACACGCTGCAACCGAACCCGGGGCTGGCCGGCCTGCCCGTCGACCAAAGCCTGGGCAACCTGGAAGGCAAGGAGTTGCGATTTGGCACGTCCGCCGGTCCGACCTTCGCCGCCGCCACCACCTCCATTTCCTGCGGATCGGTCGACTGCGCCCACGACAGCCTTAACCCGTTGGCCGGACTCTCGCCCTTGACCGGCATGTGGCTGAACTGCATCTATGGCGGCAAGGGCGTGGGGATGATCAATCTGTTGCTGTATCTGATCGTCGGCGTGTTCATCGCCGGCTTGATGGTCGGCCGCACGCCCGAGTACTTGGGCAAGAAGGTCGAGGCCCGGGAGATGAAGCTGGCCATGCTGGCCCTGCTGGTGCATCCGATCTTGATTCTGATGCCCGCCGGGTACTTCGCCGCTACCGACTGGGGCAACAAGTCGACGAGCAACCCGGGCCCGCACGGCCTGTCGGAGATGGTGTATGAATTCAGCTCGGCCTCGGCCAACAACGGCTCGGAGTTCGCCGGACTGAACACGGGCTGGGGAGCGAACGACAACCCGAATCCGGCCCCTTTCAGCCGGCCCTGGGACATCGCCACGGGCCTGGTCATGCTGTTTAGTCGTTTCATCCCGGTGATCGCGCCGATGGCCATGGCGGCCAGTCTGGCGGCCAAGAAGCCCACGCCGTTTACCGTGGGCACGATGCGGACCGATACGTTCACCTTCGGCTGCCTGCTGTTGGGAACCATTTTGTTGATCGGGGCGTTGTTGTTCCTGCCGGTGGCGGCCCTGGGGCCCGTCGCCGAACACCTCGGCCCGATCCCGTTCGGCGGCTAATGTCGCTTGTTCGCTGGAGTCCCCCTCTCCCTCCGGGAGAGGGCCGGGGAGTGGGGACGCTGAGAGACAGGAAACACAGGAAAGCCACGTCTTATCGCATTTCCCCTCACCCTCGGGCACCGACGCGAAGCGTTGGTCGCTCCCGGAGGGAGAGGGGAACCAAGAACAGGAAGACGCAACATGTCCAATACGCTTGACGAAGTGCCCGGAATTGCCACCTCGCAGGAAGAGTTGAAGCTGGTTCGCCGGGCCAGTCGCAAGGCGGGGCTCTTCGAACCGCAGTTGATGAAGACCGCCTTCTGGCAGTCGCTGGCGATGCTTCGCCCCGACATCCAGTGGAAGAACCCCGTCATGTTCACTGTCGAGGTGGGGACGGTCCTCACCCTGGGCTACACGGTCGCAAAGCTCTGCGGCCTGCAGTGTGTGGCCGACCTGAAGTACTTGGTATCCCTGGACATCTGGTTGGTGCTGACGTTGCTCTTTGCCAACTTCGCCTCGGCGATCGCCGAGGCCCGCGGCAAGGCCCAGGCCGACGCCCTGCGCAAAACGCGGCGGGCCACGCCGGCCCGGCTGGTCCTGCCCGACGGCACGACCCGCGATACGGTTTCCACGGAACTCAAGGCGGGCGACGTGGTCGAGGTCGTCGCCGGCAGCGTCATCCCCAGCGACGGCGAGATCGTCGAGGGGGTGGCCTCCATCGACGAATCGGCCATCACCGGCGAATCGGCCCCCGTGATCCGCGAGGCCGGCGGCGACCGCTCCGGCGTGACCGGCGGCACCCGCGTGCTGTCCGACCGCATCGTAGTCGAAATCACGGCCAACGCCGGCAGCACCTTCTTGGACCGCATGATCGCCCTGGTGGAAGGGGCCATCCGGCAGCGGACGCCCAACGAGATCGCGCTGTCGCTGGTGCTGGCCGCCTTCACGCTCATTTTCCTCATCGTCTGCGCCACGCTCTGGCCCATGGCCCTGAACGCCGAACAGTATATGTCCGCCTATAAGGGCAAGCCGGTGCAAAGCCTGGGCACCGACGTGCCCACGCTCGTGGCCCTGCTGGTATGTTTGATCCCCACCACCATCGGCGCCTTGCTGGCGGCCATCGGCATCGCCGGGATGGACCGGGCCCTGAGGGCCAATATCATCGCCAAGAGCGGCAAGGCGGTGGAAGTGGCCGGCGACGTGGACACGCTCCTGTTGGACAAGACCGGCACCATCACCGTCGGCAATCGCCACGCCACGCAGTTCGTGCCCTTCGGCAACGTGGCGGCCATCGAGGTCGGCTGCCTGGCCGCCCAGGCCTCGGCGGCCGACGAAACGCCCGAAGGCAAGAGCATCGTCGCCCTGTTCCACCGCCTCAGCGCCACGACCGACCCGCGCGGCCGCGATGCCGCGGTTCCCGCGGGGACGCGGTTTGTGCCTTTCACCGCGCAGACCCGCATGAGCGGCATCGACTTGCCCGACGGCCGGCAGGTCCGTAAAGGGGCGCCGGACGCCATCCTGCGCCACATCCGCAAGCACGACGCGGTCGTTCCCGCCACGGTCGAGGGCAGCGTGTCGGCGGTGGCCGCCAAAGGCGCCACGCCGCTGTTGGTCGCCGAGGGGAATCGCATCGTCGGCATGGTCGTCCTGGAAGACATTCTCAAGCCCGGCATGGTGGCGCGTTTCGAGCGGCTGCGGCGCATGGGCCTGCGAACCGTGATGGTCACCGGCGACAATCCGCTGACGGCCAGGGCCATCGCCGAGCAGGCCGGCGTGGACGATTACATTGCCGAGGCCACGCCCGAGGCCAAGCTGGCCTATATCCGCCAGGAGCAGGCGGCCGGCAAGCTGGTGGCGATGATGGGCGACGGCACCAACGACGCCCCCGCCCTGGCCCAGGCCGACGTGGGCGTGGCCATGAATTCCGGCACCCAGGCCGCCAAAGAGGCCGGCAACATGGTCGATCTCGACAGCGACCCGACCAAGCTCATCGAGACCGTCGAGATCGGCAAACAACTGCTCATGACCCGCGGGGCCCTGACCACGTTTTCCATCGCCAACGACGTGGCCAAGTACTTCGCCATCGTGCCCGCCATGTTCGCCGGCACCGCCGAGAATCCCATGCTGCCCTGGCTCAAGGCGGTGGACATCATGCGCCTGCACTCGGCCACCTCGGCAATCCTCTCGGCGGTCATCTTCAACGCGATCATCATTCCGCTGTTGATTCCGATCGCGCTGAAGGGCGTGAAGTATCGTCCCATCGGGGCCGACGCGCTGTTGCGCCGCAACCTGCTCATTTGGGGCCTGGGCGGCGTGATCGCCCCGTTCGTGGGCATCAAACTGATCGACATGGTGCTGGTCGCCCTACACGTATTGACCTAACGAACTTCTAACTTCTAACTCCTAACTTCTTCCTCCTACCATGACTGCTCACCTTCGTGCCAACCTGTGCCTGCTGGTCCTGACCGTTATTCTGTGCTGCGTGCTTTATCCGCTTGTGCTGTGGGGCATCGGAAAAACGGCTTTCCCCGAGCAGTCGGAGGGCAGCCTGATCGAGGATGCCAAGGGCCAGACGATCGGTTCCCGGCTGATCGCCCAGCCGTTTACGGCCGACGAGTATTTCCAGCCGCGGCCTTCGGCGGCGTCCTACAATGCGACCGCTTCCAGCCCGTCGAACCTGGCGGCCAGCAACTACGCCCTGCGCGATCGCGTGGCCCGGCAGCTTGGCCCGATCGCAAAATACGCCGGCGGCCAGAAGAAGGGACAACTCGTGGCCCCCGACATCGAAAGTTGGTTCCAGCAGGACCGCTACCAGAATGAACCGGGCATCGTGGCGCAGTGGGTCAAGCTGCACACCAGCGCCGCGCAGAACTGGCTCAAGGGCTGGGTCACCGGCGACAAGCTCAACGCCGAGTACATGGCCGACTGGGAGAAGGCGCATCCGCAGGACGTGGCCGACTGGCAGAAAGACAACCCGGACCCCGCGGAGCCAAAACCCGAGGACCTGGCCGCCGGGCTGGCCGTGCCGTTCTTCAGCGAATGGTCCAAGCAGCATCCCGGCACGTTCCCCGGCACGGTCGAGCACAAAACGGCCGATGGCAAGACGGAAAAGCGAATCGAGCCGGTCAAGGAGGGGGCGGATATCCAGTCCGGCTTCTTCGACATGTGGCGCGACATGAATCCGGACGTGAGTCTCCAAGACGTGCCGGCCGACATGCTCACCACGTCCGGCTCCGGCCTGGACCCGCACATCACGCTGAGTAATGCCTTATGGCAACTGGACCGCGTGGCCCCGGCCTGGGCCAAGAAGACCAGCGGCGACGAGGCCACAATCCGCCGCGAGATCAAGCAGCTATTGCACCAGAAGAGCGTTGCCCCCTTGGGCGGACTGGTCGGCGTAGACTTGGTCAACGTGCTGGAAATCAACCTGGCCCTGCAGGAGCAGTATCAGAAGACGGCGGGCAAGTGAGGGTTCGTACTCATCTCGCGCCGCGAGATGGAATCCATCAGGCGGAGCGTGGCGACTACTTTCGAAAATCAGCCCCACGCGTACCGCTTGCGAAATTCGGACCCGTGGGGCAATCGCAAACCGCGGGTTGAAACCCACGGCTACCATCATAACGTCGCTACGCGACGGGCAGAACTACTTATGCAAGGAATTCCCACAACGACGGTTCACTGCCACCTTTGTTCCTCCGGAAGGCTTACGCCTCCCGCTCGCCTTCGCTGCCCCGCCGTTCTTCGTCCAACATCGGTTTCAGTTCATGGACGAAATCGTGGACGTCCTCGAACTGCCGATAGACGCTGGCGAAGCGGACGTAGGCCACCTGATCGAGTTTACGCAGGTGCTGCATGACGACTTCGCCCACCTCGTCGCTGGGCACTTCCGACTCGAATCGCCCCTCCACCTCATTCTCGACGGCACTGACCACCGCCTCCAATTGGCTCTCGCTGACCGGCCGCTTCCAGCAGGCCTTTTCCAGGCCCAGCTTGATCTTCAGCCGATCGAACGGCTCGCGCGTGCCGTCTTTCTTGACGACCTTGATCGTGGTCCCTTCGATCCGCTCGTAGGTGGTGTAGCGATGCCGACAATTCAGGCATTCCCGCCGCCGCCGGGTGGCAAACCCGTCGTGGCTGGCACGGGAGTCGATCACGCGATCATTGTCGACCTGGCACGATGGACATTTCATAGTTGCGAAGAGTTTGAAGTTTTCAGTTTTCAGTTTTCAGTATGTATTAACCGTTCGAACACTTCCTACTGAAAACTGAACACTGAACACTGAACACTTCCCTCCCCAATTTTGTCAGTACTCCGCACGATTGGCAACAGCACTGCACTATTCCCTCATCCTCACCTCCACTTCCGCCCACTCGTGCGGCCGCATGTCGATGGCGATCGAATCCCCTTCAATCGTCAGGTCGCCGCCGGTGGGATTGTTGCCGAAGTCGATCTTCCGTGCCGACTCCGGGGCGCGGAACGACCGCAGGCGGAAAGTTACCTGTCGGCCGTCGGTCTCCAGCAATCGTACCCGAAATCCCCGACATTTGCCCGATTGTGTGCCACTGGCTATGCCAGTGCTTTCCTCGGGGCCGATCGGCTCCCAGCAGGTCGCGATCACGTTTCGGGCGTCGAGATGGAACAGCCAGCCGGAACCGCGCAGGGGCGCGGCGACTGCCGTGCGGAAGGTGGGCGGGGCCAGAAAGTCCAGGGCCCCCGCCATGGCGCCCGGCAGGTCGATGCCGATTCCCAGGCGGAATTGCCGCGCCGTCTCACCGCGAACCACCAGCAGCGTGTCGAGCTTGCGGATCTCGCAGCGTCGATGGTAAGGCAAACCCGCCGTCAGGATCGTCGTGCGCACCTTCTTGGCGCGAATATCGATCAGGTGCGGCGCCTCCAACTGGGCTGTGTCGGTGGGCAGTGTGGCCATGTTGACGCTGCGATACAGGCTGGCCGTTTCATCCGGCCAGGCAAATCGGGCCGCGTAATACGAGCTCCACGGCTCCGGGCCGGGAAGCTGATCGATGTCCAACTCGATGAGCAATTCAATGATCCGGCTGCCGGACCGGATCCGCGTCGTCTGTTGAAAACCGGCCAGACGGCGCGCCTGCCGGTCCACCAGCCGACCGCGGGCGACCACCTCGCCCAACAGCGGGCCGGGCGCGGTGATGACCACTTCGTCGGCGGCCATGATCGAATAGGCGTCGTCCCCCTCGTTACGCGAACCCACGGGCAACCGTAGCGCGATCTGCTGGGCCAACCGCGGGCCGCGGCTGACGTAATCGAAGATGGAGCGGATCGCACCCGTGTGCGGATCGACCACCAACTCGAAGAATTCGTTGCGCAGTACAACTTCCGGGGCCTGGGCAGAGTCCTTTCGTCCTCGGCTCTCGTGTACGCGGAGCGAGGCCAACAAGCGCTCTTGCGGGGCCTTTTTCTTGAAGATCCCCCACTTTTTCCCAGATTTGGCTGCAACGTCGGCGGCTGTGGCCGCGTCCAGCCAGGCAAAACCCATCGGCGGCACTTCGACCGTCACGGGCCGGCGGTCCTCGGGACCGCCCAGTTCCAGGCCCACTTGACGCGAGAAACTGCACGGATTGGCGACCAGAATGCCTGCGGCGGCCGGCTGGCCGGATCGCTCGGGGCCCACGACCGCGCGGCAGAATCGCTCGGTGGCTGCTGCCAGCTCGGCTTGCACGCGCTGGTCGATTTCACTGCCGGCCGGGGCCTCGCAGTGCAGCGACTGGTCGACCTCTTCGCAGCCTGGGGACTGGGTCATTTTTCGGTCTGTTTCGGGCCGAGAAATGTGCCTGTCCCCTTCCCCCTCTCCCTCCGGGAGAGGGGATGGGGGTGAGGGTGCCGAGCCGAAAGACGCCAAGTTACGACCACACTGGTCCGAAATCCCCTCACCCCGACCATCTCCCTCCGGGAGATGGGGAGCTTGTCGGACAGTAACCAGGGCAGCGAGCGTGCTGAGCGACTGTGCCGCTTCTGCCGCTGCACGCCGGCCAAAATAGCGGACCCAGCACGAGATCGGATCGGCCTGGCCGGCCGCTACCGCCTGTTTCAGGTACGGCGAGCGGTAGGCATCGGCCTTGTGCTGGGCGTGTTGTCCTCCCATGCCGGTCTGCTGGAAGTAGTCGGCCACGGTGCTGAACGAGCCCAGGACCGAGGTGTACGCGGTGATCCGCCGCAGATCATCGTACCACGGGCTGGATCGACCGGGCCAATGAGCCAGCAGGAAGGCCGAGGTCGAGTCGCCTTCCAGCGTGCCGCCTGACTGCTGTGGAAGACGCAGAAACGCATCGGCACGGCTGATGTCCAGCGGCACCCGGGCCAAGGTCTCCAGCATCGTGCCATCGATCCCTTCCCAGCGGATACGGCTTTGATTACCGGCGGGAAAGCGGCCGTCGTCCAGCGTTGCGTGCAGCGCGCCGACAAAGCCGAGCTGTTCCAGAATCTGCGGCAGCACGGGCGTCATGCCAAAGCGGCGTCGGCCGAAGATCGTCGGTCGCGTGCCCAGATGGCGTTGATAGGCCGCCAGCCCTTTACGAATCTGAAAGCGGATGGCTTCCGGCGGCAGCAGCGGCAGTTCGTACTCGCTGAACTCCCCCCCCACCAGTGAGGCCCTGTTGTCGGCCAACGCCTTGGCTAGTGCCTCCAAGGTCGCGGGCTCCCGCCGGGCCATCTCCTCGATCATCTCGCCCGAGACCAGGAGATTCCGTGGCAAAGGCCGGCCCAGCTCGGTCCGCAACGACGCCCCCAAGGTGGTCGAGGCGACAAGCGTCAGATCCAACAGCCGAGTCTGAGTCGGGTAGTAGTACTCCCGGGCGTTGTGCAGCAGGTCGAAGGCCGCGTGCAGATGGTCTCGTGCCGGCTGGGCCCCGCCTTTCTGGGCCTCGTCAGCGGCTGCGACCAGTTCCTTTTCGAAAGCGGCCTGGTCCAGATTACTCATGTATCGCAGGCGAAAAGACACCATCTCGCTGACGAAGTGGCAAAAACCAAGGGCCAGGAAGTCGCTCACCAACTCGGGTTCGATCGGTACGGCGGGCGGTTCCAGGTGGCCGAGGGCGGCCGCCACCATCTCCGGCCGCTGCCGCACGTTGCGCAGCACGCAGGCCCCGGCTGCGGCGGCCGTTTGCGGCCAGGCGCCCGGCAGCAGACCCTCGCAGCAGGGCGGCACGAGCACCAGGTGCCCCGCCGGCTCCTGCGGCGGCGAGTCGGCGGCGGCCCACCGCGGCATGGCCCGCGCCGCGCAAATCAAGGCCGGATGCCATAAAGCCGACCAAGCGGCGAGCAACTGCTCCGCCTCGTCGCCCGACCGCTCCAGCGAGAGTTCTTCCAAACCACGACACGGCAAGAGGAAAGTCAGATGATCGAACTGCATGGCGAGATAGTAGCAACGGGTGGAGTGATAATAGTAGGTTCTGCCCCCAGTGGATCCGATCCCTTCCTTCCTGCATCATATCTTATCATGGATCCAGCCAAGCCGCACGCTGGCGGGCATTTTGGTTGACATAAAGCACGGTACTGAGATAAATTAGGGATTAGCGGAAGCAGGCAGTTCTCGTCTGATCCTTTCTGGATGGCCCTGGTTCGGGCTTTGGGGGCTGCCAGGAACAGGGAAGGAAGTAGCCTCGAAGAGACAAATCCACGAATGACCAATGACCAAGTTGCAATGACTCATAGGAGGAACTCCAGGGGAGCCACGTTAGTCATTGGGTATGGGCATGGGTCAATCGTGGCATCCGTGGAGTACTAGTGCTATGGCCGCAACAAATGCAGTGTGGGGGATCGACGTGGGGCAGTGCGCGTTGAAGGCCCTGCGGTGCAGTCCCAACGACGATCCGGAGAAGATTACGGCCGAGGCCTTCGATTTCATCGAGTATCCGAAGATCCTCAGCCAGCCCGGCTCCGACCCGGGGCAGTTGATCGGCGACGCCCTGCAGCAGTTCTTGTCGCGCAATTCGGTGCGCGGCGACCGGGTGGCGATTTCCGTTTCCGGACAGAACGGCCTGGCGCGGTTCATCAAGCTTCCGCCCGTCGAAGCCAAGAAGATCCCCGACATCGTCCGCTACGAAGCCCGGCAGCAGATCCCTTTCGATTTGAACGACGTCATCTGGGACTACCAGCGGATGGGGGGCGGAAGCGAAGAAGAGGGCTTCGCCTTGGAGACGGAAATCGGCCTGTTCGCCATGAAGCGCGACGCCGTGTTCCGCGCCCTGGATCCGTTCCGCGACGCCGGCATCGAGGTGGACATGGTGCAACTCACGCCCCTGGCCTTGTACAACTACGCCTTGTTCGACACGCTGGACAATCTGCCGTCGCTCGAGGAGTACGACCCGGAGAACCCGCCCGAGTCCGTGGTGGTCATCTCGCTGGGGACCGACGCCACGGACCTGGTCGTCACCAATGGTTTCCGCGTGTGGCAGCGCAGCGTGCCGCTGGGCGGCAGCCATTTCACCAAGGCCTTGACCAAGGAGTTGAAACTCACCTTTGCCAAGGCCGAGCACCTGAAACGCAACGCCACCACGGCCCAGGACCCCAAGGCTGTCTTCCAGGCCATGCGCCCGGTGTTCAGCGACCTGCTCACCGAGTTGCAGCGCTCGCTGGGGTACTTCAGCAATATCGACCGTGCCGCCAAGATCGGCCGGGTGGTGGCCCTGGGCAACGCCTTCAAGCTGCCGGGGTTGCGCAAGTATCTGTCGCAGAGCCTGGGCTTCGAGATCGAACGGATCGAGGCCTACCGCGGACTGGCCGGGCCTGACATCGTGGGCACGCCGGCCTTCAAAGAGAACATCCTCTCCTACGGCGTGTGTTACGGCCTGGTCCTGCAAGCCCTGGGCAAGGGCGGCCTGCGCACCAACCTGCTGCCGCGGGAAATGGTCAAGGATCGCCTCATCCGGCAGAAGAAGCCCTGGGCCGTGGCCTCGGCCGCCACCTTGCTGCTGGCCTGCGGCCTGAGCTTCGCCGGCATGGCCGTATCGCTGAGCATGGTCGATGACGATCCTTGGAAAAAGGCCGAGAGCCACGCCAGCCAGGTCGCCGGCACGTCGTCACGGTTGAAGAACGAGTTCGACACCACCTTGAAGGAGTTCTTGACCACCAAGCAGATCGGCGACCACCTGGTCAATAACGTCGAGGGCCGGGCCAAGTGGCTGGAATTGCTGCTGGCGATCAACCAGTGCCTGCCGCGCGATCGGCAACCGGTCAAGCAAATCGCCGACTCGGCGCAACTGCACATCACCAACATCGATTGCCAACAGGCGGACGACCTGGCGAAGTGGTTCGCGGGCGTCAAGAAGTGGTACCAGCCGCTGTCCAGCGAGGGGTCGCCGGCCGACCCCGCCGCTGCCGTTGCTCCCACTGCGCCTGTCCCGCCGGCTGGACCCGCAGTCCCGGGTGTACCGCCCGCGGCCGCCCCGGCCGCTCTACCGGCGGGCGGTGTGTTGGCGCAGGCCGGGCCGCCGGCTGTTCCCCCGGCCCCCGGGCCACCCGGCCTGCCAGCGCCCGTCCCGGGCGCCGGCCCGGCCGATCAGCCCGGCCTGACGTCGGAGGACCAGGGGCCCAGCGGTCCCGGCACGATTATCCAGATCAAGGGGTATCACTATCACAACGAGGGCGAGAACCAGGGGGCCGAGTATCTCCGCCGCGCCTTCATGAAAAAACTGGGCTCGGCCGATGAAAAAATCCTCTTGCCCACCGGAAACAAGCTGCCCAACGGAAAAGAGGAGATGGAATTGGTTTCCCTCAAAGACCTGGGCATTGGCTATCCGGTGCTGGTCAATCCGGGACGGATCGAGAAAGAGACGCTCACCAGTCCGACGGCCGTCCACGGCGGCGGAGGAGGCAGCGGCGAAGGGCGCACTGCCAACCGGGGGCCTTTCGGCGGCGGAGGTCCCCGTGTCGCGGTCGGCGGCGCGGGCGGCGGCGACGACTCGGCCCCGGCCGAGGAAACGACCAAGCTGGACCGTTTCAATTTCACCATCCACTTCGCCTGGAAACCGACTTCGTACCGCCAACGGCATGAAAAGAAAGAGACCAAACCGGGAACCTGACAATAGTCCCCCTCTCCCTCCGGGAGATGGTCGGGGTGAGGGAGAATAGCCTCCCTCTCCCTCCGCGAGAAGGGACTCGACAAAACACTCGCTGCCACGAAAAGGATCCGCGATCATGGACAAAATGAAACCGATCTTGACGGCCATCCGAAGACACCATTTCTGGGTCCTGTGCGGCGCGGTCATACTCGTGGCCTTGTTGTGCTGGGCAAACGCCACCGCCGATCTGACCGCGCGCACCAATGCCCGCAAGAGCAAGCTGGACGGCGAGTTCTCCCAGGTCCGCGGCATTTCCGACTTTCCCAATCATCCCAACGACGACGTCATCAAGAAAACACGCGAGCAGCACGAGGTTCTCAAGGGAAACGTGCTCAGTGCGTGGACCGGGTTGTACAAGGAGCAGAGCGCGAAAAACGACACCAAAACCCTGGAGGAAATCCGCGTAGGTTTCAAAGGGGAGTTCGAGAAACGCTGGGGATGGCCGGAAAAACTGGAAAACCTGACATCCGCACAGGAAATGGACCCCACCTGGCGCGACGCCTATTGGAACCACATCAAGGACCACTTCCCCAAGCTCTTCGAGTTGATCGATCGCCGTCGGCCGGCGCAAGCGAAGTCGGCCGGGAATGCAAAGCCCGCGGCGCGACCGATCGGTCGGCCAGGGGAGCAAGAGGATCAACAGAACTGGGTGGGGATCGTCGATTGGCCGGACGCCGAGAAGACCTTGGAACGGTTCGACAAGTGGCAGTCCCGGCCGTCGACCCTGGAAGTGATGCTGGCCCAGGAAGACCTGTGGGTCTATGAGGCCTTGCTGAAGGCCATCCGGAACACGAACGAGGGCGCCACGGACCGCAAGCACGCGGCGATTAAGCGGATCCGAGCCCTGGAGATCGGCGAGGATGCCGTGGAAAGCTGGCGCAAGAGCGAAAGCGCCGTGGCCTTGCTGCCTGCCGGGGAAACCCCGGCCGCGGGCGGCGAGCCCGGGGGTCCACCAGTGCCCACCGCTCCGATGCCCATGCCGCGCACATCTCGCGGCCCCCGCGCGCCGCGGGGCGACATGCCGGGAAGGGCCGAAGAGGGCCGCATTTCCCCCTTGGCCAACCGCTACGTGGACGACAAGGGCAGGCCCTTGGCCGATCCCACCAAGCAGCCGTACAACGAGTTCCGCATGATCCCCGTGAACATCCGCGTGGACATCGAACAGGACAAGATCCCCAAGCTGCTGGTGGAATGCGCCAATTCGAATATGCCCATGGACATCCGGGCCGTGCGGCTGTTGCTGACCGAAGGCAGTCCGCTGGACCTGGGCGGCACGGCGGTGGCGCAGGCCGGTCGCCCCGGCGCGCTATCCGGCCCACCCGGGGCCGGCCCGCGGCCGAACATGGGGCCCGGCGCGCGCGCCGCGATCGGCCCGCACATGGGGGCCGGCGGCGGACCGCCGCGCGAAGGCGCAGTCGCACCATCTGCCGACATCGAAGAAGAGGCGGCCAACGTGTTGAGGCCGCCGTTCCCGATCGAGGTGCAAGGGATCATCTACATCTACAATCCACCCGATCGCAGCGCGTTGGGAACTGCCCCGGCGGCGGGAGTCCCCGGACCGGCGGCACCGGCGAGCGGTGTGCCCGCCGCCCCGAGCGGGCCTGCCCGGGCGCCGCTGCCCGCCGTCCCGGCGCCCGTGGCGCCGGCGGCCACAGTGCCGACGGGCGGAGTGCCCGCCGCCGGTCCCCGGCCTGGTCCCGCCGCCCCCGGTCCGACGGCCGCTCCGGCCACGCCCACTCCACCGGTCAAAGGAGCCTAACCATGAAGGTCCGTATCAAGCTCGACAAGGATTCCGTGCAGCAGTTCTTCCTGGAGCACACCGAGAAGATTGTGTTCGTCGGCGTGGTCGCGTGCTTCCTGGTTTTCACCTCCCAGTCGCTTACAAGGAAGAACTACGACAAGAGACCCGAGGAGTTGAACGCCTCCTGTAACAATGCTGAGACGCACATCGCGGACACCACCTTCGACAACCTCGTCAAATCGCTGCATGAGTTCAACCATCCCGATTACGCCAAGATCCTGGGCGGGACGCGGCTGACGATCCGAGAGGAGTTCTACACGCTGTTGGGGCCCATGGATACATACGTTAGACCGGTCCGGCCTCAGCGTGAGATGCCACAGTTGTTTGCCGTCGAGCAACTGCGGGCCGAGGCCGGCGCCGGGGCCTTCACCGGCGCCAAAGGGCAACAAGGGCAGCGCTTCGTGGTGCTCACCGGCCTGGTGCCGCACGCCAAACTGGTCGATGCCTTCAACACCTGCTTTGAAAGGGCCGTATATACAAGAAGCGAAGAGGATAAGCCGAGGTACTTCGGCTTCATCGTCGAACGCGTCAAGCTCGCCAGTCCCGGCGAGAAACCGGACTTCACGCAAGCCAAACAGTTCTTCTGGTGGAAGGACGCCCCGAATTCGTCAGGTCGCGCGTCTCAGGCGGACGTCGTCGATCGGCAATGTGTCGAGGAATCCCTCACTGCCCCGTTGCCGCAACGATTGGATCGCCGCTGGGGAGTCGAAGCGGCACACGATCCGGCCATTCCCGTGCTGACGAATGAGGGACTTTCGCCGCGCGATGGCCGTGGCCCGATCATCGGTGCGGCCCAGCGCAAACAAGACGCCCCGCCACCAGGTCTCGATGACAACGATCCGCTCAAGTTGAATCCGTCCAACGATCAAGACCGGACCAAACCGCCCGCAGAGGTTCGCCCCGTTGAGGACGCGAAAGACCAAAGTTCCAGATCGATAAGAACTATGCCTACGCCTGGTCGGCGCCCAGCAAACCCGTCACCGTGCCCGAGGATATTCACGTGCTGGCGGTGGCCGTCAAGCCGCCCAAGGGGAACCAGGAGGCCAGCGCCACGGTCAAGATCGTCAAGTGGCTGGACGAGACCGGCTATTCGACGACCATCGAATTCCCGTTGAAAGAGGGAGCGCCTTTGGTGCGCGGTAAACTACTGGATTTCATGCAGGTCAAACCTCCGGGCCCCCCGCGGCGTGCCGACCCCTTCCAGCCAGCGCCGGTGCGCGGCGTGGTCGGAGGGCGTCGCACTACCACGCCGGCGGCCGCGGCAACCAGGATCGATTGCGTCACCGGCCAGACCGTGGTGGACGTGACGGGCGGAGAGCCTCTGTCTCTGGAGCGGGCCGCTCACGGCGACGTTCCTACGCGCCCCGGCGAAGTGCTGCTGCTGGACAAGTCGGGCGAACTGGTGGCCCATAACGAACTGGACGATCAAGCCGTTCTCGCCCGGCAAAGCCAGGAAGCCGAGACGCCTGACGCGACGGCGCCGCGCGGCGGCATGATGAAAACGGCGACGGGCGGTTCCGGCACGTTGGACGACGGTGTCTTTGGCACGCTGAAAAAGCCCAAGCCCACCCGCACCGCAACAAAATAGCGACGGTCTTGGGTCTTGGGATTTGGCGAAGAACAGCTTGGCGGAATCCCGTAGGACGGATTAACAATCCGTCGTAGCCGATCCTTTGCCGGCCGCTCGTGTCGCAAACAGCGACACGCCTGTCGGTTTGTTGGACATGCGCCAGGCGTGCCATCGGAAGAACTGCAAGGTTCGTGATGCGCGACGCTAGTGTCTCGCATCGCGGACTTTGCCATCCTCCTCGGGTGCCCATTTGACGGCGGGACGCGCCGCAAGCTATGGTGAATGCTGGAGATCCGCATGATGCGCTGGCCCATTCAAGTACAATTGCTGCTGCCCATGCTCTCGATTGTCGTCTTGGCGATTGGGCTGGCCAGCGTCATCAGCGCCTACCACGGCGGGGCGCGGGCCCGGCAACTGCAAGAAGACAACCTCCGCCGCGTGGTGGCGACGCTGATCGAGGCCCGCTTCCCCTTGCGCGAGCCCGTGCTGCGGCAAATGGGCGGACTGTCCGGGGCGGAGTTCGTCTTTTTGGACAACGACCAGCAGGCGGAGGCGGCCACGCTCCAGATCGGCGCGGCCGACCTCGCAGTGCTCCGTACTCTGCCCATCGAGGCGCCGGGAGCCCAGTTCTCCTCCAGCCCCACCGTGCTGTTGGGCGGCCGGGCGTATCTCAGCCGGCGCGTACCGGTGGCCGGCCGCGGCGGGCTGCCGCGGACGGGCTGGCTGGTCGCGCTCTATCCCGAGGATCGCTGGTCGGCCGCGGCCTGGCAAGCGGCCTGTCCGGCGCTCGTGGCCGGGGCGGCGGCCATCGCCGCCGTGCTGCTGGTGACCATGCTGCTGGCGCAGCGTTTCGGCGGGCCGATCCGGCAACTGGTGACGCAAACCGCGGCCATCGCCGGCGGCAATTTCCAGCCCGTCGCCGTTTCGCCCCGCAACGACGAAATCCGCGACCTGGCCGTTTCCATCAACCAGATGACCGAGCGGCTGAGCCGATACGAAAGCGAGGTCCGCCGCAGCGAGCAACTTCGCACCTTGGGACAACTGGGCGCCGGCATCGCCCATCAACTCCGCAACGCCGCCACCGGTGGCCGCATGGCCATCGAACTCCATCAGCGCGAGTGCCGGGCCGACGCGGCACGTGAATCGCTGAACGTCGCCCTGCGGCAACTCCAATTGATGGAGTCGTACCTGCAACGTTTCCTGACCCTGGGACAGTCGCATGCCGCGGCCCGCCAGACAGTCCACGTGGGCGACCTGGTCGACGACGTGCTGGCTCTGGTGCGGCCCACGTGCGCCCATGCGGGAATCGAATTGGCCGTTGCCCAATCGCCCTGCTCCGTGACCGTTTGCGGGGATCCCCAAGAACTCCGCCAACTCGTGCTGAACCTGGTTATGAACGCCGTGGAAGCCACCAAGGGCCACGGCGATCGGCCCGCCCTGGTTGGCATCGAAGTGCAGCGGTCGGAGCAAGGGCGGGCGGTGATCGAGGTGAAGGATTCCGGCCCCGGGCCCCACCCTGCCGTGGCCCAGCGGCTTTTCGAGCCGTTCGTGACAGGCAAGCCGGACGGCACCGGGCTGGGATTGTTCGTGGCCCGGCAAATCGCCGAGGACCATGGCGGTTCGATCCGCTGGCAACGGCCGTGTGCGACGACCTGTTTTCGCGTGGAACTGCCGCTGGCGATCCCCTCTCCCTCGGCGGGAGAGGGTTAGGGTGAGGGGGACGAATTGCTTATGGATCAACGATTTCCAAAACAACCCCTCACCCCCGGCCCCTCTCCCGCAAGGGGAGAGGGGAGATGGTGTTCGTGAGCACGCCCTGGTTGAAAAACACATGGCCCACCTGTTGATTGTCGACGACGAGCAGAGTATCTGTTGGGGACTGACGAAGCTGGCCGAGGAGATGGGGCACAGTGCCGCTTCGGCCGCGTCGGCGGAGCAAGGCCTGGAAATGGCGCGCGCCCGCCCGCCCGACGCCATTGTGCTGGACGTGCGCCTGCCGGGGATGGACGGCTTGGCGGCCATGGAACAGTTCCGCGCGGCCGTGGGGCCCCGGCCCATCATCATCATCACGGCCTACGGCGATTTGGCAACCGCCGTCAGCGCAGTCCGCAACGGGGCCTTCGACTACCTGATCAAGCCTTTCGATCTGATCGTGGCGCAGCGGGCCATCGATCGGGCCCTGCGGAGCGCGGCGGCCGTGCCGGACAGCGTGGCCGCAATCCAACCCAAGGACGCCGACAGTTCGATCGTCGGCGCGTCGCCGGGCGTGCAAGAGGTGTTCAAACGCATCGCCGTGGTCGCCCCCTCCGATGCCTGCGTCCACCTGCGCGGGGAAAGCGGCACGGGCAAAGAGCTGGCGGCCCGGGCCATCCATCGCTACAGCCGACGCGCCGAGCGGCCGTTCGTGGCCGTCAACATGGCGGCGCTCAGTCCCTCGCTGGCCGAGAGCGAGTTGTTCGGGCACGCCCGCGGCGCCTTCACCGGGGCCGAGCACTACCGCGCCGGACTGCTGGAACAGGCCGACGGCGGCACGATCTTCCTGGATGAAGTGGCCGACATCCCGCTGGACTTGCAGGTCAAGCTGCTGCGCGTTCTGGAGCATGGCGAGATCCTGCCGGTCGGGGCCGATCATCCGGTCCAGAGCGATTTTCGCCTGATTTCGGCCACCCATCAGGACCTTTGCCAGCGGGTGGCCGACGGCACGTTTCGGCACGACTTGTATTTCCGCCTGATTACGTTCGAGATCGAGATCCCGCCGCTCCGCCAGCGGCGCGACGATATCCCGGCCCTGGCCGAGCATTTTCTCGACCTGCTTGCCGGCAAGCAGGGCGGGCCGCGGCCATCGCTATCGGCCGAGGCCCTGGCCGAACTGCGGCGGCGCAGTTGGTTCGGCAACGTGCGCGAACTGCGCAATGCCGTCGAACATGCCATGATCCTCGCCCGCGGCGGCATCGTCATGGCCGAACATCTGCCGCCGCCGATGCTCAAGGGCGGCACGTCGGACCTGGTTCACGAAGAGGCCATCGCGTCGTTGGTGAGTCGCTGGGCGCAATTGCAGCTTGACGACGCGCCGCAGGCCGAAGACCTGTACCAGCGGCTCTTGGCCCTGGTGGAGCCGCCCCTGTTGCGTGCCGCGATGGAGCACTACGACGGTCAATGCCTGGCCGCCGCCCGCCGCCTCGGCCTGCATCGCACCACGTTGCGGAAGAAGTTGGACGAGTTGGGGATCGGGGAGTAGTCGAGGGTCGAGAGATAGTAGGGTGGGTCGAGCGCAGCGAGACCCACCAATAAGTGGGCTTATTCACACCGAACGCCACTGACCTTGCCAACAAGTTGAGGTCGTCAGGCACCGGGATGCCTGACCTACACGAGTTATGTACTGATTCACGCTGATGGGGTCTTATCATCGGGCGGCCATCGTGGTATTCGTCCCGTGGGGACGGTTGACAATAGCCCAGCGATTCATCGCTGGGCAAAAGCTAACGGCGGGTCATTCGGCCGGCTGATGGCTACCAAACGGTCGCGATGCCCGCCGCCTGAATCTTGGAATCCCTTGTGATCAAGGGCAGATTACCAGCGTATGCGAGCTACGGCCCGTTGGGCCTTGTGGGGCGTGGAATTTGCCTTCGTTCCCCAGGGCTGCGCCGTGGGCTTTCGAGTCACGCCCCGTTCGGGGCACAGGCGGCAGCGTGATAGGGGTAGGGAAGGCCGATTGAGTTCGGCCTCCCCTCCCTCCGAACCGGACGGGCGGATTTCCCGCATCCGGCTCTCCAGTTGATGGTGTTACCTCCGAGAGGATTGAACGAAACAGG
>JBEKZQ010000410.1:0-5727 GCA_049509675.1 Thermoguttaceae bacterium
TCCGCCTCGGCCAAGGCGGCAGCCGCCTGTTGTTCCTGCCAGCGACGCTGGATCTCCCTGTCCACCATCTCGCCGAGACGATGAAGCTCACGAATGCTCATTTTGGGTAAACGATCTAGAAAAGCACCCATCGGATTATTGCTCCCGTATAAAACCAGTTCTAGGCTGCCCGGCGGCGGATCGATTCCTCGGCGGGCGGCTGCGTTTGCGGCGTCTGGAAGGCGCCCTGCTGCAGGCCATGGGCGAGGATCGGCGGCGCTTCGCGGCGCCTTGCGCGCCGGCCTCGCTGGCGGACCACGGCCCATGCCAGCAAGCCGACGGCGGCGATCAGAGCGAGGATCGTCGCCACGGCGACGACTCGCGCCGCGGGGCCGATCGTGGCGGTCCCGCTCGGCCCCGCGCCGGCGCGGGCTTTGACGGCGATGCCCGACTTGGCAAGCCCGCCTTTCGTTTCCTTCCCGCTACCGTCGTCCAGCGGTTTGAGGTACACGTCGGCCGGCCGGTCCTCGACAGGCTTGCTGTCCCAGGCGCGCGGTGGCGACTGCACCGCGTTTGCCGGCAGGTAGATGCCGTCCTGATCGGGATCGACCGCATACCGTTTTGCGTCGTAGGCCTGGCCGGCACTCGAGGTGCCGAGCCAGAAAGCGGCGGAGATCATGCCCGCCCACACTAACCTTGCGGAGTTGCTAGTACGCCATTTGTCCATGTTAACACCATTTCGCACTTTGGACTTGAACTACGTTTTTTGCCGCTGGGGCGTCAGGCGGCCAGGCGTGCGGAGTGCCGCATCGCATGGTTTCGGCCTGCGCAGAACGTTTCCGCGTCACGCGCGCGTTCATTTTTTTGTCAGGCCGCCTTGCGCGGCCCTTGCGATCTGGCCAGTCCCACGGCGCGGACGGGCGCACCGGCGGCGCCGGTACGGCGGCGGTAGCTCTGGTCTCGATCTGTGGCCCGCCGCTTCGCGGATTCCGCCGACTCGTCCAGGAACTGAGCGCGGCGCTGCAGTTCGACGTCGATCGCCTCGCTGAGGTCATAGAGGTCCTGGTCGGCCAGTTGTAACAATTGTTTCAGGATCGCGTTCATCGTTGGGATTACTCCTCGTGCGTGCCGGCCGCAACCGGCACCGTTCGGTGATGCAAGGGTCTCGTGTTACCATCGGCGCACGTGGCCGGGCCGCCTTGCCTTCCAGCCCTAAGCCACCAGGCGCCATGAGCGCTGCCCGTCGCTGCCCGGGATCGCCCGTCGAAAAAAACTCTCCCAGTCCGCGTCGTCGAGCGGTCCCAGCAGCAGCAGCGCGCCGCGGGTCCGCACGAACAATTCCAGTCCTGCGTGCATCCGTTCGGTATAGACGGTCGTGGCAGCGCTTCCCAAACAAGTTACTGCCTGACAAAAGGCTTCCATCGCCTGTGCCTCGTCGGCGGTGGCATCCACCAGCACGCCGTCGGCGGCCTGGATCGCCGCGTGGATCTGGGGTCGCAGCCGTCCGAAACACGACTCGACCGCACCGTGCTCATGCTTGCTGGCCCATCCGTTGACCTGCTGTACCAGAGAATCACTCGGGTAGAACAGCAAGATTCGCGGTCCGCTCAGATCGTGCGTGGTTTGACTCAAAGCTCGTTTCCTTTCGGAAAGCGCTTCAAAGGGATCGGCTGTCCGACGCAAACGCGTCGAGCGACGCAGGTCATAAGGCAAGTGACGTGCCGAAGAGGCGGCCGCGGAAAAGAACAAGCCGAAGTGACCGCAGCAAAACACGTTACCACCGGCGACCACGATCGGCGATCAAGGTGAGCCGCATGGGCATGGTCGCGCCTTGCGACCCACCCCCGGTCGCAAAGCGCGACTGTCGTACCCGGGAGAGCACGGGCAAGGCTGTGGCGGTGGGTGTCACTGGCTTGCCAGTGCTGCGGTGGTGCCACTGGCTTGCCAGTGCCGTCTCTCGTCGGTTCTTACAGCGATGAGCCGCCAGAAACGTCTCCGCGCGCTGCTCGCCGAACATAGAATCCGTTGGCACCACGGGAACAGCGATGATCGGCCGCAAGAGCCCTTCCGAACAGCACGGGCAAGCCCGTGGCACGCAGCGAGCTTATCCCGGATTATTCATAAAAATGTAGGGTGGGTCGAGCAAACCGCTGTACTGGTGGGGCTTCGGTCGCTTGCCGCCGGTCTGATTCGTTTGCCGGGTGCGGAGCAGAGTTTCGTCGGTTTGCGAGCCCCACCATAATGTTGCGCGACCTTGACCCACCCATTACATGAATAATCCGGGCTGGCGAAGCCAGTGGCACGCAGCGGAAACACTGGCGGAGCCAGTGGCACTCGCCAGTGGCACGCGGCGGAGGCACAGTAGCACTCAGCGCAGCGACCCCCCGCGCTACCCTTGGGAAGAGCGAACTCAGGCGAGATTGTGCCGCTTGAGCTTGCGGGCGAGCGTGGCGCGATGGATCTGCAACATCCGTGCGGCCTTGCGCTGGTTGAAGTCGGCCCGCTCCATGGCCGCCGCAAGGGCCTGATGTTCCAACTGCATCAAACTCATGCCGTCGAAGGCGGAAGAGAGGCTCAGCCGATCGGTCTCGCTGAGCAGCATCTCGATGAGCACTTCGGGCGGCAGCCCCGTAACGTAGAGTCGCTCGGCCCAGGCCGCCAGTTCGCGGATGTTGCCGGGCCAAGAGTAGCTGATCAGCAAGGCGCGGACCGCAGCGGGCACCACCACCGCCGCGCGCTGATAGCGGGCGGCAAACCGCTGCGAAAAGTACTCCAACAGCAAAGGGATGTCCTCGACGCGCTCGCGCAGCGCGGGCAGCACGATGCGGACAATGTTCAACCGATGGTACAGATCGCGGCGGAACTTCCCCTCCCGCACCATCTCCGCCAGGCAACGGTTGCTGCCGGCCAGGAATCGGGTGTCGACGTGGATCGGGATCGGCTTGCCAACCGGCATGACTTCCTGCTCCTGCAGGACGCGCAGCAGTTTGGCCTGCAAACAAAGCGGGAATTCGCAGATCTCATCCAGAAAGACCGTGCCGCCGTCGGCGGTGCGGATCACGCCCAGCATGGTCTGCTCGGCGCCGGTGAACGCGCCCCGCACGTGCCCGAAAAACTGGCTCTCAAACAGCGATTCGCTAATGCCGGCACAATTGACGGGTATCAAGGGCCGATCTCGGCGCCGGCTCTTCGCGCATAAACGACGCGCAATCAACTCCTTGCCGGTCCCGCTCTCCCCTTCGATAAGAACGCAGCAATCGCTGTCGGCCACGCGATCGACCAGTTGCAATACCTCGCGGATTGCCCTGGAAACGCCGATAATGACGGGCACTCCATCAGTAGGTGAACCGGTCATACTCATGGTTCGTTCTCCCCCACACCTAGTGGTGCGAATCCCCAGAGGGAAAAACAACTGCTCCTGGGCAGCATGTTTTCGGCCTCTAGCGGCGTTTCAAATTGTGCGTCCGACGCGCTGCCTCACCGTGGGCCAAGCTTGGCCCTGTCAGATTTGCTCACACTGCCAGATTTACTCGCATATCGCGAACAACGGTTTTTACCGTCAGCTTCAGCATAATCGATTTGGCCGTTTCGTCAACAGTGAAAAAATAAATAATACTGGGGCGGTAGTATAATAGAGTGCCATACCACCTATACGGGTCTATTATAGCCCTGCTACGTACTGGTCTTGGGACTTGATTCTTAGGACTTGGCGAAGAACAGCTTGGCAGAATCCCGTAGGACGGATTGCTAATCCGTCCACGGTTCGGCGACGGATTAACAATCCGTCCTACGGCCAAATGCGGAAGTTATTCCTCGCCAGATCCCAAGTTCCAAGACCACTACGATTCGATCCATCCGCCGCCCAGCAGGCGGTCGTCCTGGTAGCATACGGCGGCCTGCCCGGGGGCCACCGCGCGACATGCTTGGTTGAAGCGGGCTCGGAAGCGGTTGCCGGGCAGAACTTCCACCATCGCGCCGACCGGCTCGCTACGGTAGCGGATCTTCACTTGGCAATGAAACGCTTCCCCCGGAGGGGTGGTAAGCCAGTTCACCTCGGCGGCCAAAAGTGCGTCCCGGTCGAGATCCTCCTTGTTTCCCACGACCACGCGGCGGCTTGCGGCCTCGATCCGCACCACGTAACGCGGTTCGCCAAAGGCCACGCCCAGGCCTTTTCGCTGTCCGATCGTAAAACGCTCGAAGCCGTCGTGCCGTCCCACGACCGTGCCATCGGTGGTGACGATTTCTCCGCCGGTCTCGCGACCATCGCGATGTTCGCGGACGAAACGTGCATGGTCCTGATCGGGGACGAAACAGATTTCCTGGCTATCGCGTTTCTGCGCGGTGCGAAGGCCCAGTTCGCCGGCCATGCGGCGAATCTCATCTTTGCGATAGGCGCCCAAGGGAAACAGCAGACGCGGCAGCAATTCCCGGCGAATACCCCAGAGCACGTAAGACTGGTCCTTGCTGCGATCGCCGCCGCGGAACAGGCCGACCTCGCCCGTGGACTCGCGGACCAGCCGGGCGTAATGGCCGGTGGCCACCAGTTCGGCGCCAACGCTGTCGGCATACTCGAACAAGCGGCCGAATTTCACCCAGGTGTTGCAGGCGATGCACGGGTTGGGCGTGCGTCCGGCCGAGTATTCGGCCACGAAATAGGCGACGATGCGATCGAAGTCCTGTTGCAGGTTGAGGGCATAAAAGGGGATTCCAAGCTGGTCGGCGACGCGGCGTGCGTCGGCCGCGTCGGCCGCACTGCAACAGCCCTGCTTCCGCCCCGCCGTGGGGCCGACCGCACAGGCAGGCGCGGCCTGCTGGCCGTGCCGCATGAACAGGCCGATCACCTCATGGCCTTCTTGCCGCAGCAGGGCCGCGGCGACGCTGCTATCGACGCCGCCGGACATGGCCACGATGATGCGGGACCGCTTCACGGCAAAAGGAGATCCTGGGGACGTGGAAAAGAATAACCTGCATTCTCCGGCAGCAGCCGGGCAGCGTCAACCGGCACGCCGCCGGCTTCGGCTGCCACAAGCCCCGCCAGTGTTTCCGTGCGGGTGCCACTGGCTCCGCCAGTGCTTCGACCACCCTCGCCATGCTCGCCGCCGGCTGCTATAATTCCCTGTTTGCACCTGGTTTTTCCTGGGAACACGGCATGGAACGCGAATTCATCGATAGGGCGGAAAACATCCAAGCGCGGATCCTGCAGCTCCGCGACTCTCTTTGACTTTGCCGCCAAGCAGGCCCGCATCGAGACCATCGAGCGGGAGATGGGCCAGCCCGACTTCTGGACCAATCGCGAGAAGGCCCAGGAGGTGGTGGCGCAACTCAAAGGGCTCAAGACGGTGCTGCGGCCGCTGCAGGAAGCCAGTGGCGCAGCCGACGATCTGGCGGCCCTGGTGGAGATGGCCCAGGAAGACGAAGGCCTGGCGGCCGAGGTGCCCGATGCGCTCCAGCGGCTAGAGAAGATGATGGAGGAACTGGAGATCAAGGCCCTCCTGAGCGGCCCGCTGGACGGCAATTCCGCCCTCTTGACGATCAACGCCCGGGACGGCGGCACCGACGCCAACGATTGGGCGGAGATGCTCCTGCGCATGTACTTGAACTGGGCAAGGGACAGCCAGTACGACACGGAGATCCTCGATCGGCAGGACAACGAGGAGGCGGGCATCAACAGCGCCACCGTGGCCATCCGCGGCCCCATGGCCTACGGCTACCTGAAGGGCGAGAGCGGCATCCATCGCCTGGTGCGCA
>JBEKZQ010000411.1:0-11024 GCA_049509675.1 Thermoguttaceae bacterium
CCTCTCGGCCCAATCCCCAGCGGCGCGCCAGTTCCAGGATCGCCAGCAGAATCAGTTCGTAGCCCATCATCAGGTAGTGATAGCCCGATTCGCGATAGGCCAGCAGCTTCTGCATCTGGCGGAGGTTGGTTTCGATCTGCTCGCGGAAGGAGCTCCCGCCCCATTTGGCCAGCAGCGCGGGCAGTCCTTTTTCCACCTCGGCGCGCTGTTTGGCGTGCTTGTGGTGGATCTGCTCCGGCGCGCAGTCGCTGTGGCGCATCGCTTCCAAGGTGGTGTCGAGCTGCCGGGGGTTCTCGCGGTAGCGGGGCTCGGCCAATTCCATTTCGCCGACCGTGCGGTGGCCGTAGGTTTCGAGAAACTGCTCCATCGCGGCCTCGCCGCGCGCGACCCGGTAGAGCAACTGGTTCTGGGCGACGGTGGTGTCGCCCTCCAGGCCCATGCTGAGCGTGCAGGCCAGCCGGCCGCCCTCGGCGTCGCCCAGCAATTGCACCAGCAATCCGCGCAAGTCGGTGAACGCCAGGGCGCCGAAGAACCCGGGCTTGAGCGACTCCTTGCCGAATTCATCCAGCACGCTGACGCACCGTGCCCGCAACTCGGCGCACACCTGCGGCGTATCCAGCTTCGACAGGTCCTCGGCGCGCTTCCGGCGGACGTAATCGAGGTACGGCGGCAGAACCTCGTTCTCGAAATGGTCGCGGATCGTACTCCGCAGCCGCTTGGACATGCGCGACGCACGGAGCATCGACCGCAGCATCCCCGGCAGCCGGAGGAAGAACGTTCCATCGGCCTTCTCCGGCTCGAAGTTCGTCGGGGCCTGCTCCAGCAGCGTGTTGTCCTTGAGCACTGCATCGAGGTCGTAGCGCAACGGGCTGTCGCCCCAGAAAAGCTGCGCCACGCGGTCCGGGTCGGCGTAGATCCGCTGGCCGATCAGCTCGAGGAAGCCGTCCTCGCGGACTTGGGGCGAGGGCCGGTAGCCAAGATCCTGGTAGAAGCGGCCGAAGCCGCCATTGCCGCTCATGAAGCGGCGCACGATGTCCCAGGTGAGCGGCATGGGGGCGCGGAGCGTTTCCGCAAGATTGTGCGCGACCCAAATGCGGCGGCGGCCGTCCGAAAGGTTCTTCAATCGCTCGATCTCGGCGGCGCGGCCGGCCTCCACGTCGCGCGCGATCTCCAGCCCGCGGATCGGCCGGCACTGCAGCAAGGCGAATCGCCCGCCGGCCCAGCCCCACTCGATGTCCATCGGCTGGCCGAAATGCTTTTCAATCCGCAGGCCGATCGCGCCAACCTCGGCGATCTGCTCGGGCGTGAGGCTGGCCTCGTTCGCATCGCGCTCGAGCGTGCTGCCCAGGGCCGCGACCCGGTGGCTCTTGTTGCCCAGAAACGCCTGGATCGAGTGGAAGTCGTCGCGCGGCACCAGGAACCGGTCCGGGGTGACGTCGCCGGAGACGACCGCCTCGCCCAGTCCGTACGACGCCTCCAGAACCATGCGGTTGGCGGCCAGGTCGTTCGGGTCCTGCGTAAACAGAATACCGGAGACCTCCGAAGGGAACATGGCCTGAACGTTGACCGCGGTGCCGAGGATGCCGCGGATGTCGTTTCGCTGGCGATAGGCCGCGGCCCGGTCGGTGTTCCATGAGCAGAACACGGCGCTGATGCACTCGCAGAGCAGCGTCCACGGGTCGGTGGGAAACGGCCGGCCGGTCTTTTCGCAATAGATGCCCAAACATGCCTCGGCCCAGCGGCGCGTGGCATGGTGAGGATCATCTCCCGCGACGCCAAATGCCTGCGCTGGAATCCCCGCCACCGTGCGCGCGAACATGAGGATGAACTGGGTATAGACCGGCCAGAACTCCGGCGGATTGCCCAGGTCGTCGGCTAGTCCGGGATGCAGGCCGCAATTCAACAGGGTGTCCATCATGCCGGGCATGGAAACCGCTGCCCCGGAGCGGACGGAAACCAACAGGGGGTTGCGTCCGCGGCCGAATCGCCGGCCGCTGGCCTCCTCCAGCTTCCGGAGGTGGAAGCGGATCTGCTCTTCGAGGCCGGCGGGCCATTGCGCGCCGCCGTCGAAGAAGGCCCGGCAACATTCGGTGGTGATCGTGAAGCCCGGCGGGACCGGCAGTCCGGCCCGGCTCATGTCGGCCAGGCTGGCCCCCTTGCCGCCAAGGAGCTCCTTGCCCGGTCGGTCGAGATCAGCAAGGCCGGGGCCGAAGGGATAGACCCAGCGCGGCCCGCGTGAACTGAATGTTGCTACTTGCCCTTCAAGCATACAAGTCCCTTCTTGTCCGTGGCAATGTAGAGGCGGCTATCGGCCATGACGGGCGCGCAGGTGAGTCGCCCCAGCCAGTTGCTGTTCATCCAGGACCGCGGTTGGCCGCCGCTGGTCGGGCAACACATCAGGCCGCTCTTGCCGGCGTAAACCAGCGACTCCGGCGTGGCCAGCGGCGGGATGCCGGGCACTGCGCCCGAGAGCGTCTTCTCCACGCGGCCTTCTTCCAGGCCGATGATCACCAGTTGCCCGGCCGCGCTCGTGTAGGCCCGACGGTTCTTCGCGAGCACCAGCGGCGTCGCCGGCCGGCCTGCGGTCGTTTCCCAGATGCGTCGGCCGTCGGCCAGGCGGACCGCGGTGATGCCCGATTTCGTGCCCAGGTAGACAACGTTCTTCCGCACCAATGGAGCGGCCGTCGCGGCGGCGGCGAGCGGAAGTCGCCACAGCGCCCGGCCGCTGGGGCGATCCAGAACGAGCAGGGCGGGCGGATGATCCGTGGCAAACACCACAAACGCATCGCTCGTGACCGGCATGCCGCACACGCCGCCGCAGTTGGCTTGCCAAGTCACCTGGCAGGCCCCGCCGAAGGCCGTCAACCGGCCCGGCCCGTCGGCGATGAGCCCGCCCTCGTCCGTCAAGACGAAGTCGCCCGGGGCGTCGGCGGCGACAGGGAGCTTCCATTTCTGTTTGCCATCGGCGGCGGAAAGACAGTGCAGACTGCGGCCCGCATCGCCCTTCTGTCCATCGACGAAGAATACTTCGTGCGAGGTGACAGCCGGCGAGAGCGTCACGCCGTTCGCCGCGGCGGCGAACCAGACCTCCGACGCCTGCGCCTTGCCTTTCTGATCCTCGCCGAGACAGAGCAGGCCCTTGCGACCGCCATGTACGGGTACGTACAGCATCCCGTGAAGGCAAGCCGGCGGCGCGGCGATTTGCAGGTCCGGGGCCTGGTCCGTGTCTTCGGTTTGCGGGAATCGCCAGCCGAACTTGCCCCTCTCGGGAAGCGGTTGGTTGTCGATCACGCCGCCGCAACCCGGTCCGCCGCAGTAGCCGGCCCAGCGGGCCTCCTGTTTCTTACCGCCCGGCATGCCGACGCAGAGCAGGCCGTCCTGCTGCGAGCCCACGTAGACGTGGCCGCGGGCGACCGCGGGTGAGCTGAGGAACGGACCGGTGAAGCCGAGGGTGGCTTCCCACACCAGTTCCAGGTCGTCGGCCCGCAGCCCGTAGAGTTTCCCGGTCTCCGTGACGACAAAGACCTGACCGCCGCTCAGTGCCGGCGAGGCAACGATCGAGGCGTGGGCATTCCAACGGCCCAGCTCTTTTCCGGCGGTGGAGACGGCGTAGACGTAGCCGTCGCGGGCGGCGAAGAAGAGCCGGTCTTCGCCGGCGGCCACCGCGCCGAGGACCACGTCACCGGCAACGAACTTCCATTGCACCTGGCCCGTCTTCTCGTCGAGGCACCAGACTTCGCCAGCCGGGCCGAGGGTCTTCTCGGCAGCGGCGATTTCCTCGGCGGTCTTGCCCTGCTTTCGGAGTTTGTCGAGTTCTTTTCGTTTGACTTCCTCTGCCGACTCGATGAAGTTCCCGTTGCCCATGCCCAACACGACCCGCCCGCCAACCAGGGTGGGCGCAGCGAATACCGGATACGGCGTGGGCACGCGCCACAGTTCGGCCCCGGTGTCGGCATCGAGGCAGCAGATGGCGTTGCCGTGCATGCCGCAGCCGACGACCAGCCGGGCGTCATGCACCGCCGGCGAGGTGTCGGCATCGGGGCAGCGGTCGGTCGGCGCGTGCCAGAGCACCACCGCCCGGCCCTCGGCATCGGGCTGGAGGCGGAAACAGTAGTAGCCGTCGTCGCCGGCGCCGACGTAAACCCGGTCCTTGTCAATGCATGGCGTGGACTCGACGTGGCCGTGGGTCGTATAGGTCCAGAGAACCTCCTGCCGCAGCACGTCCATGCAGAACACCCGCGCGTTGCGCGTGTAATGCAGCCCCTCGCCGCAGACCAGGAACCTGCCGGCCACCACGGGAGAGGAGAAGGTGGCGACGTAGCCGCTGGGGGCCGCCTTCCAGACCAGCCCGCCCGAATCGGCGTCGAGGCAGTAGATTGCCCCGCGGTCGCGCAAGGGGCCTTTGTCGGCCGAGGCAACGTAGACCCGGTTGCCGACCACGGCGGGGCTGGCGAAAAAGGTCTTCACGTCGGCGTAGCTCCAGACCAGGCCGCCGTCGGCGGGCGGTTCGTTGCCGCCGCCATTGCCGTGTCGCCCCGGATTGCCCCGGAACATGGGCCAGTCCGCGCCCGCGACTTGCGCGCTCGTGGGGCCGCCGTTAGAGGCGAAGCTGCGCACCATGAAGACTGTCCCGGTAACAACACCTGCAATTACGGCCACGGCGACTTTTTGCCGCCACAGCAGTTTCACGCCCGCCCACATCGCGCGCGGCTTCAGCAACCCGACGATCAAGCCAGCCAGCGAAAGCAGGATCGCCGGCAGGATGGCAATCAGGACTTGGAGCGGGCCGATAATGACGGGGGCCACCGCAAAGGGCAGACTGTTCATAGGTTGTTTCCACCAATACTGCGTTCCGCAGCCTCTCCGTTCTTAGCAACCCGTAAAACAACGACTTGGCCAGTTGCCCGTAGGACGGATTGCCAATCCGTCCTACAATGATTGAGCAACTCATTCTCTTACGGCTCCTTGGCCATCGCGCGCTCAACGTCGGCGGCCGCTTCCCAAAGCGCGCGCGAGCGGTCCTGCCAGCCGGATGCAGCATACCACGGATAGCTGGCGCCGCAGCACGGATATTGCCACCAGCCGTGCGGATTCTGCGGATACTTCTCGTAAACCAGCGGCGAAAGCACCAGATCGTTGACGCCGCGGAGCATCGCCGCAGTGCGATCGTCCAGGATTGTCTGACAGCGCTCGGCCAGCGCCCCGTCGATTTTCTTTCCCAGCAGCGCCTTCTCGATGAAAATGCGGGCCTCCGCTTCCTGAATGCCCTCGCGCAGCGTCTCGAATCGGTGCGTGCCAATGGCGCCACTGTTGCCCGCGGAAAGCACCGACGTCTCGATGTCCAGGTTGCGCCAGGAATTGTAGCGCGTGCCGAGCGTGCCTACGCAGAGTCCCTTGCTGTCGGGCAAGACGGGCCAGAAGTCGGCGCCCAGCCGGCCGAATCCGCGCTGGTCGCCAGCCACGTTGATCTCGGCGAGAAACCGATAGGTCACCAGGTAATCGTCGTTGTGCCGGCCGCGCATGAAGTGCATTCTCAGGTCCGGCCGGTTCCAACCGTAGCGCCGGCTTTCCGCGGGGTCCTCGGCGAAATGCGATGACCACACGTTCGCGCAGTACCCCAGCGGAAACGACCGCGCCACGGTCTCCGCCGCCGAGCCGTGACTGTGTACGATCCAGGGCGTGCCGGGCGAAAGCGCCTTGATCGCGTATGCCGGCAATCAGCGGCTTCCAAAGCTCCACGCTCTGCGGATCGGAATACCTGGGCAGATGGATCGTCTCCATCGTGCCGTCGGCGGAAAGGCCGGTAACGGGAATCTCTCCGTCGTTGCAGTGATAATCCCAGATGTAGATGCAGACGATCTTCGGCATGCCCTGGTGTTGCACCACTTCATCCAGGTACTTCTCCAGGAGCGCATAGTCGTGGCGGTAGCCGCCGCCCGGTTGCCTGATCCAGCGGACCAGGGAGTAATCGTTGCCCATGTTGGTCCGGCATACGACCGGAAGATACGTGGTCGGCGCGCCGACCTGCCCGAGGAAGGAAAGCGATCTGCCGATCAGCGCAAAATGTTGCTCGGACCAGAAAGGAACGTGGTATTCGAGCGCCACCGTCTCGGGCGACTGGACGAGTTCGCAGAACGACGCGAAGTGTTGCGGGTCGGGAACCCGCCAAGGGCACACGTGCAACCCGAGGGGGACCCGGAAGGTCCGGCCGCTGGCGGCAATTTCCAGTTGGCCCGCGTAGTCGCCCGGCCGCGCATCGGCGGGCACTTTCAGCGTGATCCACACCGGCTGCACCGCGCCGTCGACGTGCGGCGGCTGGCCCGGCAAAATCCAGTTGCCGCGTCCCGCTTTCTTGGCACGCACTTCAACTTCGGCCGGAGGGGTTTCCTCGAGTCCGTCGAAGGCCGCGACGGCCGCCGGATAATGCTGCGACGCGCCATTCTCCCAGCGGTCGGCGGTCGCGTAACGGATGAGCACGCGGGCGGCGGAGATCTTGGCTCCCTGGTTCGACGCCAGGTCGCTGATCTTGGCCGAGAGCTTCCGCACAGGCTCGGTGGCGCCGAGCACGACTTTGCCGGAAACGACCCCGTTCCGCGCGGCGACAAGGCGTATCGCAGCCAGCTTTTCCTGCGGATCGCCCCAGTCCAGGTCGAAATCCACAGCCAAAGGGTTGCTGTTCCATGCCTGCAATCCCCTGGGACGCGCGCAGTTGGGCACGACCTCTCCGCGGGCGTCCAGGCGCACGCTCGACAGACCGCACGTGCTCCACAAAAGGAGGAACGGCTTCTTCTGCGACTGGTGCCTCAGCACCACTTCGTGATGCGGCGCGCGGTGGACCGAGATTGCCAAGACATTGAGGCCTTTCCGCAGAAGGCGTGCGGAAATCGTCACGTCCTTCAGTTTGCGATTGTGCAACTCGCAGCGGGCGCGGTCGCCTTCCCGATGCTCGGCTGACAGCAACTTCCCCCCGGCCGCCTCGAACGCTTCCGGCGGGTAATCGTTGGCCAGGGTGTCGCGATGGATTTCGCCTTCGGGCATGTCGCCCCGCGCCACCTCTTTTCCGTTCAGATAAACGACCACGCCGCCGCGGTAAGCAAGGGAAAGCGAGAGGTCGCCGGCTTGCGCAGGGTCCGGCACCGCAAACTTGCCGCGCATGGCAAGGTGCGCCAAGTAGACCGTGCTGTAATCCAGGTCGGAGAAGCCGAAGTCCAGGTCCGGAAGCTTGAGCCACTCCAGTCGCCGCACCGGAAAGACCGCGCCGGGGCTGCGCCACCAGGACGAGTCGTCGAAGTCGACGCTCCGCCAATCATCGGGCGGCGGGGTCGTGTCGCGGTTGAGCCATAAGCACCGAGGCTGCGCGACGGTTTGCAATCCCGCCGCTGTCTTGACGACGGGTGGCCGCAGCATGTAATGGATTCTCCAGAAACCGCTGGCATCGAGAATCGTCCTGCTCATCCCGTCTGCCGCGGAAGCCCGCGAGCAAAGCGAAGCGATGGCGACGAACAGGGCATATTTTGCCAGCCGAGACAACTGATCGCTTCCTCGAGACATGCGGCGGCTCCTGGTCTGGGTTATGATAACCGCCGGATCGGTCGCTGGCAAAGCGATTTTACTTTGCGCCGGCGGCCTTGGCAGCCTCTCCGGCGGCCTCGAATAGTTGCGCCCGCCGGCCGTAGGCGCTAAAGCCCCTCACCGCCAGGGTCCTTTCGTCCAATAGGTTCTGACACTTCCTGGCCAGAGCGTCGGGCAGCTTCTTGTCGAGAAGCAGTCTTTCCAGGAAGATCCGCGCCTCGCACTCCTCGATGCTCTCGCGCATCATCATGAAGCCCACCGAAGGGACCGGCCCGTCGGGCCCGTAATAGAGCAATTGGGCTAGGTAGCAACCCAGGTTGCCCTCGCTGGTCCCCGGGAACCGCCCGACCATCAGCGTGCTCACGTTGCCGTTCTTGTCGCGCCTGTCCCAGAGGTCGGCGCCGATCTGTCCCAAACCGTGCAGCCCGCCGGGGCCGGCCAGCAGCGCCCGCTCCGTGGCGTTGAAAAACCAGCTCGGGTTGGAGGCGTCGTAGAAGTCGCGGTCCAGCCAAGTGCGGACGGCCCGGGGATCGTCGCCGATAACGTGATAACGCCAGCCGTAATTGCGCTGTTGCTGCGGATCGGGCACATCCCAACCGCCCCAGACGTTGGCAAGATACAGGACCGGCACTACCCCGCCGTCGTACTTCACGTTGTGAGGACCGTTGGGGGGATGATTGGTAGATTGCCAGCAGACATTGGGCAGGATCGTGTGAAGTATGCTGACCGTCTGCGGGTCGGGCACAACGTCTGAGGAGTAGCCGAGCAGCATGGCTTCGCCCAGCGCGCGCTTGTTCAGGATGCCATAAACCCCCGTCAGCACCGGCTTCCAGAAGTCGAGGCTCTCGGGCGAGCCGTAGGGCGGGCCGTCCGCGGTGGTCACCGCATGGGTCTTGGCGTCCTCCACCGTGAAGCGCGGGAACTTGCGCTTTTTGTCCGCGGGCGCGTAGCAGTGCATGCACGAATCCCACACTCCCACGACCACGAACTGCGGCTTGCCCATCTTCTTCAAGGCCAGGTCCACGTATTTCTCCACCCGGCTGAAGTCGTAGGTGAACTTGCCGTCCGCCCCTCTGATCCAGCGCACCATGCCCTCGGCGTTGCCGTACTGACTCTCGGCCCCGACCATGACATAGAGCACCTTGTTGCCGATCTTGCCCAGGTAGTCGAGGCTCCTGGCCGCGTACTTCCAGTTCTTGTCGCTCCAGAGCGGGAAGTCGTAGGGCTGGGCCACGCCTTCCGGCGACTCGATCATGCCCATGAAGCAGGCGTAGTCGGCCGGGTCCGGCAGCGTCCAGTCGCAGACCTCGAGTCTCACCGGCACCGCGACGGGCCTCTCGCCGTCCGTGGTCGCCGTGAGCGTTCCCTGGTAGTCGCCGACGGCGGCGTCCTTGGGGACGTTGGCGATGACCCACACCGACTGGATGGCACCGGGCACGTACGGCGGCAGGCCGTCCTGGTCGCGCGCCGCCGGCGCCAGGTAGTGGCTGGCGCCGATCGGCCTGACGGCGACTTCGGCGGGCGGGGCGGTGAGCACGCCCTGCTCGCGGCAGACGTTCAGGTTCGGGTAGAGATTGACGGCGTCCGGCGTCAGGCCGCCCCAGCGCGGAACGGGGACGACGTCGAATTTGCCGTAGCCAAGCTCGATGGCCGAGGCGGGGAGCTTCTTGCCGGCGGCGGTGCTCAGGTCGCTGACCCGGGCCTTGAAGTTTCTTAGCGGCTTGTCGCTGCTGACCACCACCCGGTCGGAGAAGGCGCCGTTCCGAGCGGCGACAATGGAGACCGGCCGGAGCTTCCCGTGGACGTCACCGTACTCGATGTCGTGCAGAGACTCGTGGGGGCTGGCGTTCCACACCTGGATGCCGGCGGGGCGCACCACGTTGGGCACCAGTCCGGCGACGTTCTCGGCCTGTAGGTGCAGCTCCACAAGGCCGCAGGTTGACCAACTGGGGCTCCCGTAGGGCAACTTTTCGATCTTGATTTTCGCGGGCACGATGTGCGGTGCGGCGTGGACTTCCACCCCCAAGACATTGGTTCCCTTGTGCAACAGGGCGGCGGGGATTTCCACGCCCGTCAACTTTCTGAGGCGCAAGGAATAAGAGTCTTGCGCAGTCTTGTTGTTGTGATACCAGTGGATGTACCGGCCGTCGGGCGCGACGTAAACCTCTTTAGGATAAAGCCTCGCCGCGGCCCCAGGCTCCAATTTCCCGACCGGCAGGAACGCGCGGGTCACCTCCTTGCCGTTTAGGTACAGAACCACCCCGCCCCGGAAGACCATGTTCAGCGCCAGGCGCTTGACGGCCGCCGGGTCGGTGACCGTGAACTTGCCGCGCAGCGACAGTTGGCGGAGCTGGACCCACTGGCAGCCACCGCCGGCCCGGCTGTCACACTCGCCGTTGGCCCATTTCGGGAAGAAATGTTGGCGCCCCCAGCCGGAGTCGTCAAAGTCGGGCGAGATCCATTCTCCCGGAGGCAACGAAAACTTGAACGCCGACGGGTATTCTTCGATCTTGTCGTCCTGGTCGTTCCTTTTCACGAGGATGTTGCCGCCGGATTGCGAGATCCGCCAGAAACTGGAGTTGTCCAGGATCGTGGTCCAGCCGTCCGTGTTGATGGGCGCCATCGGCGGCACGCCGCCCGCCTCGCCGGCCATACCTTCCCGGCCCGTTGTCACACAGCCCAAGACTGCGAGCAGGCTGACGCCAAGCAGCTTCGTCCAATCGCGTCCGGTACTCAAAGGTGCAGTCATCATTTCCGTGCTCTCCGTCCTGTGGGTTTATGGGTTTCCCCTATCGTCTTTCCTTCTTTCACGCGGTGCGCGTGAACCAGTAGCGGTTACTCCGCAGCGTTGAGAACCACCGCAAAAGACCTGTTCTCAACGGCCGGCGCAAGCCGGTACTACCAACGACTCCATGTGCTACTTGATCTCCACGCGCATCGTCTCTTTTTCCACGACGACCTCCTTTTGTTGCTCCTTGCCGCCAGGCAGACGCCACTTGAGCGTCACGGGGCCCGCATCGCGGCGGCCGAAGAATGCCTGGCTGGCGCCGGGCAGGACGTTCCACGCCCCCAGACAGCGTTTGCCGATCCAGCCCGTTACGGCCACCGGTCCTTTGTACTGACCGCCGACGGGCAGGGCCGCCACGACGCTCCGTGCCTCGCCGTCGTCATTCTCGCGGAAGAAGATCCAGATCTCGCCGTTGGTCAGGGCCAGCACCATGTCCTGCGCGCCGTCGCCGTCGAAATCACCCAGGCATGCCGACTGTTGACCGTCTTCCGCCGCGGGAAGCAATTGCCGCTCGGCCAGGTCCAGCGTGTGGGCATGGCCGAAACAGCGGTAGCCGCGGTTGAAGAAGAGTTGCGGGCTCATGGCGCCGTAGGCGATCAAGGCATCCTGACGGCCGTCGTTGTTAATGTCGCCGACCAGGCAGTCGATTCCGCCAGGCTTGCTA
>JBEKZQ010000412.1:0-7953 GCA_049509675.1 Thermoguttaceae bacterium
CTCCTCGGTCACGTCGTAAGCGGGCGTCGGCTGCGGCAGTGCCGACTCGATCTGTCGGCGCAGCAGTTCCGCCCCGGCGGTCTTGTACAGCCCCACGAGCGCCATCCGCAGCACTTGCTGCTCGCCCGGGCAAAAGGGGACAGGCACGTCGCTGCGCTCCGAGCCAGTCCCCATTTGCGGGGCGGCAGGCACGTCGCTGCCCTGCGAGCCAGTCCCCGCCACAGACCAGGGTGGCGTCGGCAGCCCGGCCAGGTGCAGCAGTTGCTTGGCCAGCAGCTTGTGCGTGGTCTGAAAAATGGCTTCGGTGGGCGCCCCGGTGTAGGGAAGATTCAGCACGTCCAGCAGGGCCGGCGGCACGTATTGCAGGCTGTCGGCCCCGTCGACCGATTCCACCAGGTTGAACACTACGTCGCAGCGGTGCCGGGCGAGCACGTCGCCCAGCGTGCTCAGGTCCAGCGTGCAGGCCACGGCGATCGGCTCATGCCCCAGCGTTTTCAGGGCCTCCGCGACGACCTCGACCTGTACGAGAGAATCCTGGTCCTCGGGCGAGGCGTTTTGGGCCACAGCGGGATGGAGCACGGCGATGCGCATGGGCAATTCGATGGGATCACGACGGATATGACTCGTTCCGCTCACCCGATCTAACCGTCTCCGAAGTTCATCTGCATTGGGCCGTTCTCGGAATCGGCCCCGATCGTTCTTCCCTTCAACGGCCTTACGTCAAGGACTGCACCAAATCGAGTGAATGCGCAAAAGAACTTGTCGAAATCCGTTCCCCAGTAAATCATGGCGCATGACATCGGGGCGCCCTTGCCACCGTCCTCACCATTGACAAGGAACTTAAGGCGCATGTCGTAAAGAAAACAAACTCCCGTTGCATTGCCAAAAACGAAGTTCTTCCAATGCCGCGTGTTCGTTGCCACGGGGACAAGAGCAAGCACCTCGGCCCCATACGTTTTGTGTGCCATTGCGCACCTTGCCAGCCATTTCTTGATCGAGGTGCCACGTTCTTTGTCAAGCCCGTATGGCGGATTTACGTAGATGGTGGGGAAATCCCAACTCTCACGAAGGCCATCGTGTTTCGGAAGTCGGTATTCCGTTCTCGCGCCTACAATCGAATACTCGTTGGAGCAGGGGTCAAGGTCGATCCGCCCGCCAAAGAATTCGCGAACTGCCTTCACGTACTTCTCGGGCGTTCCCCATTCCTGGCTCAGGGTGTTGAGTGTGCGACCGGCAGTCACTTGTGAATCTCCATCCAATTGGGCTTACGCCTCCCGCTCGCCTACAGGGCGATAGATGCGGCGTTGGGCGGAGCGCACGATACGGTCGATCAGGTCGACGTAGGGAATGCCCACCAAGCCGCAGATGATGGGCAAATCGGAATGGGCCGGGTGGATGCCGGCCAGGGGATTGACCTCCAGGAAATGGGGCCGGCCTCGGGCGTCGCAGCGGATGTCGACGCGGCCCGCGTCGCGGCAGCCCAAGGCCCGATAGGCCGCCAAGGCAACTTCCTCGGCCCGGCCCACTTCCGCATCCTCGCCGGGCCGGCCCAGTTGATAGTGGCACAGCTCTTCGGACCGCTCCTTGTTCACGTACGAATAGACCTCGGCCTCGGCCCCGGGCAACAGCAAGACCTCGATGCTGCCGATCACCCGGGCCTCCGCAGCGGTGCCCAAAATGCCCACGGTGAACTCGCGACCGGGCAAGAACGTCTCCACCAGGACCGGCTGCCGATAACGGTCCAGCAGCTCGGCACACGCCGTTCGCAGGGCCGCCGGGTCGCGGATCTTGGACCGGGCCGAAATCCCCTTGCCCGTGCCCTCGGCCACCGGCTTGGCGAACAGCGGAAACGGCAAGTCGACGCGATCCGCGTCGGCAGGCCGCTCGATCAGGGCAAAATCGGCAGTGGGCAAACCGGCGTTGCGGACCACGATCTTTGTCAGCCCCTTGTGCAACGTCAGCCCCAGCACCACGGGATCGGAAAACGTGTAGGGGATCTGGAATAAGTCCAGAATGGCCGGCACCTGGGCCTCGCGGGCCAGTCCGTGCAACCCCTCGGCGATGTTAAAGACCAACTGCCAGCGGTCGCCGGCGGCCAGGCGGCCGACCAGGCGCCGGCCGTGCCCGATGCGGTCGGTCTGGTGTCCCAGTTGCCGCAAGGCCGATTCGATGGCTTCGATGGTATCGGGCCGGTCGAACTCGGCGGTTTCTTCCTCACCGTAGCCTTCGGCCAGGTAGTCCGCCCGCAAGTCGTAGGTCAAACCGATGTGCATTACGCCAGGGGATCGGGATAGCGGTAGGTTTTCCCCTCCCAGTTTTGCAGCAACAGGTCGTCGCCGTCGCGGCCGACGACGGAGTTGGCTTGCAAGGGGATCTTGCCGCCGCCGCCGGGGGCGTCGATCACGTAAGTCGGCACGGCGTAGCCCGTGGTGTGACCGCGGAGCCCCTCGATGATCTCCAGGCCCTTGGCAACCGAGGTGCGGAAATGCGCGGAGCCGGTGATCGGATCGCACTGGTAGAGGTAGTAGGGGCGGACCCGCATCTTCAACAATTGGTGCATCAAGGTCTTCATGGTTTCCACGTTGTCGTTGATGCCTTTGAGCAGGACGGTCTGCGAACCCAGGGGAATTCCCGCGTCGGCCAGGCGTGCGCAGGCCTGGGCCGTTTCCGGCGTACACTCGTCGGGATGGGCGAAGTGCAGACTCATCCACAGGGGATGGTGCCGGCGCAACACGCGGCATAGTTCCCGGGTGATGCGCTGGGGCAGGACGGCAGGCATTTTGGTGCCGATGCGGATGAACTCCACGTGCGGAATGGCCCGCAGCCGGCCGAGGATCCAGTCCAGCCGCTCCTCGCCCAGCAAGAGCGGGTCGCCGCCGGAGAGCAGCACGTCGCGGACGGTCCGCGTGCGGCGGATGTAGTCCAACGCCTGTTCCAGACGCTGTTGGCTGGGCACGATTTCGCCGTGTCCCACCACGCGCGAACGGGTGCAGTAGCGGCAATAGCTCGAACAGGTGTCCAGCAGCAGCAACAGCACCCGATCCGGGTAGCGATGGACCAGTCCCGGCACGGGACTATCGTCCTCTTCGCCCAGGGGATCATCGGCCTCGCCGGGGCCGCGGTGGGACTCGTAGATCGTGGGAATGACGGTTCGCCGCAACGGCTGTTGGGCGTCGTGGGGCGAGATCAGGCTCATGTAATAGGGCGTAATACCCAGCGGCAACGCCGATCCCGACTGGCAAATTGCCTGGCGTTCGTCGTCGGAAAGGGCGAGCATCTCTTCGAGCTGGGCCAGGGTGCGGACCCGATTTCGGGCCTGCCACCGCCAGTTGTTCCAGTCCTTGTCGCACACGTTGCGATAGAAAGCCCGGCGGAAGGCACGCGTTTGCGGCGTGCTGCGGGGGGTGCGAGAGGCGGGAGCGCTATAGACGAGATAGTCTCGCTCCGCATACACCAGCGGCCAGAGCGACCGCTGAACCTGCTCCGTCGTCGAGCAGGTGAAGAGGGTCATCGGACTACCTGGAGGTTCCTCGTCAACTTCCAGGCGTCCGCACGCTGATGGACCACCAGCATCCAAATTCGTCATCTCACCGATTCTCCTTGAGAATACGCCGACCCGGTCCGTCCGGATCGTGCAGTGGGCTTCGTCACGGCCCTGCTGGGCGGAGAACTCCCTTGCCGCCCGACGTCGCACACGGATTGCCCAAAGTATAATACCTTTCGGCTGCTTGCACTGCTTTCGACAACAAATTCAACCTTCCGGCCAAAAAAAGTCAAGAGGGGCTCCCTTGCCCAAGGCCGCGATTCCGTAGTTATATCACGCTTGCTTTTTTAGTTCCACACAGATTCCGCCCGCGCGCAGAACTTTGTGCATGCGGGTGAACCATAGCTCCTGGTGCCATTGCAAGCCCAGCCCCTCGCAGATCCGCGACAGGTCACGGCGATTGTAAGTGCGGCAGCGCCACAAGCGGCTGGTCCACGCGCCGGAGAACGTGTCTTCCGTGGCCAACAAGAGCATCCGCGCTCCGGGCATCATCACCCGGCTCAGCTCGCTCAGCCCGGGCTTCGGGTCAGGCAAATGCTCCAGCACGTAGCCGCAGGTGACGCAATCGAACGTGGCGCTGGGGAAGGGCAGGCGGGTCAGATCGGCCACCACGAACCGCGGCCGGTCGCTCTTCAGCCGATTCCGCGCCCGACGCAGCATCTCGTGCGACAGGTCGAAGCAGGTCAAGGCGGCTTCCGCATCGGCATATTTCAGCAGATGACTGGCAATCTGGCCGGCGCCGCTGCCAACGTCCAGGATGTTGCGGACCCCGTGCAGATCGAATTTTCGCTCCCGGAAGAGCCGCTCGCCCAAGGTCGTGTGCAGCGAAATCATGCTGCAGGCGGCCAGCATGGCCCCTTGCGGGCCATCGTACACGTCCCGCACCTTCTCCTGGTACTCCTCGAAGCTCACCCGCCTGATCAGGCGATACTCCAAGAGGCGGTTGAGCACCTTTTGCCGCCCGTGCCCACGGGAGGAATTGCGGCGCCGGGCGGCAATGCGTCCTGTCGAAGATTTGTGCGGCATGCTATGCACTTCACGCGGCCAAGCCAATAATAATCAATATACGCGGCGGTTGTACATATACCACTCCACGAGCACGGCGACTAGACCTAACAGGAGCAATTCCCGCCAGATTTCCCGGCGGCCGGTCTGAAGGGCCGCCTGCCCCTGTACTTCGACGTAGCCGATCTTGATCGTGGGGACACTTCCGCTGGTGCGGATGTCGCTCTCGGCCGCGTCCAGCAGGTCGACGGCGAATCGTTCGACCGTCTTTCCCGCCGAAAGGACCTCGTAGACCCCCAATTCCTCGGTCTCGGCGAAGCTGAATCGGCCCGAAGGCAAAACCTGAGCCGGCAAGGTTTTTCCCGACGGCGTGCGGACAGTCGCCGCGGCCGCGGCGGGCGGCAGGGTCAGGGTGACCGGGGTGCCGGGGCGTACGCAGCCGGCCTGGCGCGTGTCGTGGTTGCCGCCGAAGTACATCATCGCGTTGAGCACGAAGGAGGAAAAGCTGACGCGGATGGGCCAGTTGGTGCCGATGAAGCGCTGCGACTTCCCGTCCGCCGCGGCCGTTTCGTCCACAATCACGAAGCCCAGCACCGCGTCTTCAAAACCTTCGCGCGGGGCGATGGCCAGCATCGGCCCGGAGTCGGAGTCTACCAACACCGTGCCGCCCGCAGGCACCCGCAGGGGTGTGCCCTCGGCCAGCAATACGTCGCCCAGGTCGATCCACTGCAACAACGGATGCGAGGCGTCGGCGTCGATGATCTGCGGAGCGTTGGCCTTGGCCCCCGCCGACCAGCCGCAGTCGACCGGCAGGCTGCCGATGAAAAGGGTGTTGGCCCGGGGCATCCGCTCCGGCCGGCAGCGATCGTAGATCACCAGGTCCAGCAGGGCCTCGGCTGCCTGGTCCTGGTAGGGCTTGGTTTTCAGGAAACCGGGCGGCTGGACTTGCACTTCCGCCAGTTCCCGGACGGACTTGGTGGCCAAGGCCGTTTGCAGCGGTTCGTTGCCGGGGGTGACCAGCAGCACTTTGGCCCGCCGCGGCGGGTTGAGCACCGTCCAGGCTTCGTCGTCGGCGGCCAACTGGTCGCTGGTGTCGGCTTTCAACGAGAGTACGCCCCGGCTCCGCGCCGAAATTTTGCACTCTGGCGAAGGCCTGCAGTTGCTCGGCCTTGCTTTCGTTCCGCCCCACGCTGAAACTGACGATGCCCACGTTGACCGCCGTCGCCTGGCCCAGCGGCACGAACACCGGCTCGAGGTGGCCCAGTTCGAAACCGGTCACGGGCGGGAATTTTCCGTCACTGAAGATATACAATTTGGCGGGCATGGCCGTGGCGACCCGCACGTCGCTGATGTCCTCGGCGCTGCGGCCCGGATTGGCCAAGCCCGAGGCCACTTTCAAGGCTTCCAGCAGCGAGGTGGAACGCTGCGTGGGCCGGATCGCCTCGATCGCCTCGCGGAGCCGGCGGCGATCGTCGGTAAAGGTCTGCTCCACCCGGGCCGTGTCGCAGAAGCTGATGACCATGGCCACGTCGCCGGACCGCATCTGATCGACCAGTTCCACCGCGCGCCGCTTGGCCTCGGCCAGCCGCGAGGGTTTCACGTCGCTGGCCTGCATGCTGGCCGAGTTATCGACTAGGAAAATGAAGCGGTGGCCGGTCAGCCGCAGGGCGTGCCAGCCGGGCCGCAGCACGGCCAGCATGGCCGCCAGGATCACCAGCAGTTGCACCAGCAAGAGGATGTTCCGCCGCAGCCGCTGCCAGATGCTGTTGACGTGCAGATCCTCGATCGACTTGTGCCACAAGAACGTGCTGGGGACCTCGACCGGCCGCCGCTTGAGCTTCAGGAAGTACAAGGCCACGATGGCCGGCGGCACGGCCGCCAATAGCGACCACTGCCACCAGGAAAGCATGTTGGTAAAGTCGGGCATGGAAGGAAGTTTTCAGTTTTCAGTTTTCAGCTCTCGACTCTCGACCCTGGACTCCGGACTCTCGACTCTCATCGCACCAGGCCGCGGGTGCGGAGATAGCCGCCGATCAACTCCTCCACAGGTATGTCGTTGCGCGCCATCAGGTAGACCATCCCTCGCCGCGCGCAGAACTGCCGCGCCGATTCGATGAAGGCCGCCAGGGTCTGCTTGTAACGCTTCAGCAGCATGGGACTGACCGTCACCTCGGCCTCGTCGCCGTCCTCGCAGTCGACCAGTCGCAAATCGCCCTGGATGTCCGGGTCCAGCTCCTCGGTCGAGAGCACCTGGACCACATACACGTCCATCGCCTGCGAGACCAGATATCGCAGGGCCGTCTCGTATCCGGCCTTGTCCATCAGGTCGCTCAGCAGCACCACGATCCCTTTGCCCGAGTTCCGCAGGCAGAAGCTCTTGACCCCTTCGGCCAGCGAGGCGTTTTGCTCCGACTGAATCTGCTCCAGGTAGCCGAGCATCCGCCACATGCTCCGCCGGCCGCGGAACGCCGGGGCAGGCATGGCCGGCGGCTGGCCCAAGGTCTCGATCTTCACCCGATCGCTCCGCACGAGCCCCACGAAGCCCAGCGCCGCGGCAAGCTGGGTGGCATAGCGAAGCTTGCTGGGCTCCCCAAATCCCATGGAACTGCTCGTATCGATCAGGGCGTAGAAGTGCAGGTCTTCTTCTTCCAGGAACAGTTTCAGGAACAGGCGTTCCAGCCGGGCGTAGGTGTTCCAGTCGACGAACCGCAGGTCGTCGCCGGCCACGTAGTTGCGGAAGTCGGCGAACTCCACGCTCTGTCCTTTCCGCGGGCTGCGCCGCTCGCCCTTCATGCGGCCGCGAAATATCTTGCGGCTAACCAGTTCCAGCCGTTCCAGCTTGGCCAGCAGTTCCGGGGAGAGCAACGTGGAAGTGGGCATGGGGGGTGAGGGGGTAGGGATTAGGGATTAGGGATTAGGGATTAGGGATTAGGGATTAGGGATTAGGGATTAGGGATTAGGGATTAGGGATTAGGGATTAGGGATTAGGGATTGGGGATTGGGGATTGGCGTTTAGCGGGCGGCCACGCTTCGCGCGGTGCCCTGCCCGCCGTGAGGATCGGGATTTGAGATTTGGGATTTGAGATTTCGGATTTGAGATTTGCCATGCGTTAGAGGCCGCAGCATGACTGTAAAGATCAACAAAGGCTCGGAGATGATGCAGCTCCCCGTGGTCCCGCTGGTGGACACGTTGTTCAACCTGCTCATCTTCTTCCTGGTGGCCACGCGGGTCGCCGAGGCGGAGCGGGAACTGCCCGTCATGCTGCCCAGCGCCTCCGAGGCCCAGGCCATCACCAGCAAGCCGCACGAGCTGATCGTCAACGTCGACGAGCAGGGCCGCTACTTCCTGGCCGGGCAGAAGTCGGTGACGCTGCACGACCTGGACCTGGTCTTGCGGGCGGCGT
>JBEKZQ010000413.1:0-5657 GCA_049509675.1 Thermoguttaceae bacterium
CGCCGCCAGACCAATCGCAAGAAAACACCGGCAAAGCCGGCGCCACGCGGCTCGTCGGGTCGATCCTGACCTATCCTTGTATTGAGGACGCAATGCATTGAGGACGCAATAGAATGTCGCAAGAGTCGGCCAGTACCAGCACGCGGTCCGGAAAGACAAGCCAGCGAAACTTCCTGGCCTGGTCGCTCTTGGCTGCGCTGGGCGTGTTGACCGCCTTGGCCGATCCCTTCCTGATCGGCCGCGTCTACCTCCGGGATGATCTGGGGGCGTTTCATCTTCCCACCCGCGCCTTCTACGGGGAACAACTCGCGCGCGGCGAGCCCTTCGACTGGATGCCCCAATTGCACTCCGGCTTCTACTTGACCGGCGAAGGCCAGGCCGGCACGTACCACCCCTGGCACTGGTTGCTCTATCGTTTCTTGCCGCTAGGCGCCGCACTGTCGTGGGAGTGGCTCAGCGCGTATCCCTTCCTGTTGAGCGGAACATGGCTCTTTCTGCGGCGGCGGCTCGATCGCGCCGACGCAGCCCTGGCCGGTGCGCTGTTCTTCACCTTTTCCAGCTTCAATCTGCTGCACTTCATTCATCCCAACGCCGTGGCCGTGGTGGCCCATATTCCTTGGCTGTTGTGGGCCATCGACGTCGTCATGCTCGACCACCGGCGGTGGAAGGTGGCCGCCGCGCAGGCCGGCATCGCCTTGTTGACCGGCTCGCAACTGCTCTTGGGATATCCGCAATATGTGTGGTTCTCGCTGCTGGCCGAGACCGGTTACGTCGCTTTTCTCCTCGTCCATTACCACCGAGCACCCCGCCAGGGTTGCAGCTTGCGGGCAACGTGCGAAAGCTGCATCGGCTGCCAGGGCAGTTCCTGGCCGCGCCTGGTGATTGCCAAGTCCGTGGGCCTGCTGTTGGGCGGAGCACAACTTCTGCCCACGCTCGATGGCTTGGCCCATAGCACGCGCGGCGCGGCCGACGCCGCGTTCACCAAGAGCGGATCGCTGCATCCCTTGAATCTCGTGCAACTGGTTGCGCCGTACCTCTTTCCCGACCGTGTCCTCGGCGGCGGCACGCACGAACTAAGCGTCTACGCGGGCGCAGTTCCACTGATGCTCGTGGCCTGGCTGGTCGTCCGCCGCCGCGAGCTGGGCGAGTTGCGGCCGCTGGTGCTGGCCGCCGGCGGCATGGCGGTTTTCGCCTTGTTCCTGGCTTTCGGGCAATATGGCGGCCTCTACCGTCTGCAGTCCTATTTGCCGCTGGTGGGCCGATTCCGCTGCCCCTGCCGCTATCTCGTGCTGTTCCAGCTTTCGCTGGCCGTGCTCGCCGCCGTCGGCTTCGTGTTGTTGGAGCGCGAAGGCCGGCAGAGCCGCCAGCCGCCCAAGCAGAAAGATCGGGAAATGGCCACAGACGCCCTTTGCACGAACGACCCTTCGGGCACTGCACACAAACAGTGCCTTCACTCTTTTCCCAATAGACTATTGGATGCTTTCGAAGGACTTTGGGCGGTGGTGTTCGTGAGCATTTCCGTCGCATTGGCCGGCCTCTGCTTGCACAATCAACCCCACATCGCCGCGCCGGGCCGCGTGCTGGTCGGACCCCTGTTGATCGTCGTCGCCGCCGCGCTGGTCGTGGCCGCCGCACGGGGTGTTCGCGGGGCGCTGACCGGCCTGATCCTGTTTGCCATGGCCGACCTGGGATGGTACGGAGTCAGTTTTGCCGTGGCCGGCAGCGACATGCTGGGCAACTTCGTCGCTGCTGCGGCCACTCCGGCCAGCGCGTGCCTGGGCACCGGCGAAACCGCAAGCGGGGAGCTTTCCCGGTCCTTGTTCCAAGGTAAGGGCACCGGCGCCGCCGACCATCGCTCCCCGGACCAAGGTCGCGTCTTTGCCCCGCCCGAGATCGTGCAATCATGCGCCGTATATACGGGCGACCAGATGATCCTGGCCTGCTACGATCGTACCGACGGCTACACCGGGCTGGAACCGCGTCGACAGCTCGATTACTGCCAGCTTCCCGCCTTGCAGGTGTCCGACACGCGCTGGGTGCAGCGGAACTCCACCACCGCCGACATCCGGGGACTGATACCCCGCGGCGCCCAATGGTGGGAAGTGCCCGATCCCTTGCCTCGCGTTCGACTGGTCGCCAAGGCCGTGGTCAGCGAGGAACCGGCCCGCGATCTGCCGCGGATCGACATCCGCACGACCGCCTTGTGCCCCAGCCCGCTGGAACTGTCCGGCGGGACGCCGGGCACGGCCGTCGTGCGACGCCAGCGGCCGGGGCTGTTCGACATCGAGGTCCGTTGCTCCGGCCGGCAACTGCTGGTGATTTCCGAAAGCTTCCACGATGGCTGGCAAGCCACCGTGGACGGCAAGGCGCGACCGCTCGTGCAAGTCAACGGCGACTTCCTGGGCTGCGTCGTCGAGCCGGGCCTGCGGACCGTCCTGTTGGAGTTCAAGCCCGGCAGTCTGGCGCGAGGCCTTTGGGCCTCCACCGCCGGATTGCTATTGATGCTGTTGTGCTTTTCAGGCGAGATCGCTGTCGGCCGGCTACGGAGAAGACGCCTCTTGGTTGCCGACCAGTCGCCGGGGGTCAAGAACGACGCCCGCCACCCGGGGCCCGTCGACCAATCGCCGGTCGCTGCCCGATCCCGGCCCCAGGCCCCTTCCCCCTTCTTCCCCCTCGCACCATGAACCGGGGGCGATGAACCGGATGCCCCCAATTCCCGAGGATCCCCAGCGATGACCGATTTGGCCCGACCCCGACGGCCCTTGCCCCAAGATACGCTGCTGAGCGTGGTGCTGCCGGTGTACAACGAAGCGAAAGTCCTGCGCGAACTGTGCGGCCGCGTGACGGAGGCGGCCCGGGCCTGCGGCGGCGATTATGAAGTGCTCTTCGTCGACGACGGCTCGCGGGACGAAAGCCCCGCAATCCTCGACGCCTTGGCCGCCGCCGACGCGCATGTGCGCGTGATCCATCTGTCGCGGAACTTCGGCCACCAACCGGCGGTGCAGGCCGGGCTGGCCCACGCCCGCGGCGACGCGGTCGTGCTCATGGACTCCGATTTACAAGACGATCCCCGCGCCATCGTACAGTTCGTGGCCCAATGGCGGAGCGGCTACGACGTAGTGTACGCCGTGCGCGCGCGGCGCAAGGAGAACCTGCTGAAGCGACTGTTGTTCGCCGCCTTCCACCAGTTGATGAGCCGCGTGGCCTCGGTGCCGATCCCGGCCGACGCCGGCATCTTCGGCCTGGTCGATCGCCGCGTGGCCGGCGAGATCATGGCCCTGGGGGAGAACGACCGCTACTTTCCCGGCCTTCGCTCCTGGGTCGGCTTCCGGCAGCAGGGCGTGGTGGTGGAACGCAACGCCCGCTACGATCGCCAGCCCCGCGTTTCCCTGCGGGGGCTGTTCCGCCTGGCGAAGACGGCCATGTTCTCCTTTTCCACCCTGCCGCTTTCCCTGTTCCAGGTGATCGGCGCCGTGGCGGCGTCGCTGTTCGTGGCCCTGGCCGGCTTCTCCCTGGGCTGCAAGCTGTTCACCAACCTGGCGATTCCCGGCTGGACTTCCTATGTGCTCATCGGCAGTTTCTTCGGCGCCCTGAACGCCCTGGGCATCTCGATCCTCGGCGAGTATGCCATCCGCATTTACGACCAGGTCCGCGGCCGCCCCCTGTATGTCATCCAACGCAGCGTGAACCTGGGGCAGAACCGCAAGCTGTCCCCGGAGCGGCCCGGCAATTCTCGGGCCTTGCAGCACGGTCGCGATGCTTCCGGCGATCGGCCGTACACCGACCTGGCCGAGCAAGTCTTGGCCCTGCTGGAAACCGGTCCGTCGCGGCGCGACGCCGCGGCGCCGAACCGGGCTCCCGCGTCAATGGCCGTCATTCCCTTGAAGAGCAAGTGAACGAGAGGGAAACCGCCGAGACGCGGAGTCGCGGAGCAGGAATAGCAAAGGAAAGCCAGAAGAAGGGTGGGAGACAGGAAGATAATGGACAGGAAGATCACCAAGACCTCCATCTTCTTATCCACCCCCTTATTGTCGATCGGCCCGCTGCACGCCCCACGCTCCACGCAGCCTTCCGCTCACCGCCAGGCGGCTTCCCGCGTGGTCCATTGACAGGCGCGCCACAGATCGGCCAGCGACGCCGGCGCCCGCACCACGCCGAAGCACAACAGCGGCGTGATCAACAGGCCCCAGTAACGATTGAATTCTTGCCCCACGATCGAGAAGCCCAGCACAAACAGGCACACCGTCAGTCCGGCCCGCAGACCCAGCGGGCTGTGCCAGCCGGCCAGGCCGAACAGGGCGGCCACGAAATAGGCCGTGGTGACCCATTGCGGCAGGAGCAGCAGATAACTGTTCATCTGCACTGTCGAGAGCACGAACCGCGCCCCGCCGAACTGGATCCAGCCTTCCCGATGAGCGGCGGCGTCGGCCGGAATCAATTGCCGCACGTGCATCCAGTGCCATGCGAAGAAGACGCACCAGCCGGCCAGGCCCACGAGCCACGTCAGCAACTCGCCGCGCCGCTTCTGCTGCCATGCCAGGGCGGCGCCCAACAGGCAGTACGGCAAGGCCAACTCCCGAAAGAACGCGGCCGCCAACCCGGCCGCCGCGCCCAAGTAGGGACGATTCACGCTGTACGAGCAGACCGAGATGGTGATCAGCACGCCGGCCCAGAGCACGGGCATCACAAACAGGTTTCCCAGCAAACACGGCAGCAGCGGACCCACCAGCAGCACCATCAGCGGCAGCGCACAGGGCAGGCCATGCAGCTCCTCGCGCGACGTGACCTCGAAGGCCAACAGCAGCAGCGCCAGCGCCAGCACGCACAAAATGATCTTGCCCACTTCCACCGTCGGCATCCGCCCGATGAACCACATCGGCAGCGGCGTGCGCCAATTGAAGACGCTGCGCGTGGGGTACCCGCGGGCGGGCAACTCCTCGGCAGCGATCCGGTAGTAGTTCTCGCCGTTATGAATTCGGTCGGTCTCGGCCCGATACAGGGCCGCATCGCCCCGGGTCACGTCGCTGGACTCGCCCTCGTCCAGTTCCAACGGCGGCGGCGACGAGGACAGGAAAAAGGCCGTGAACACGGCGATGCCTGCCAGCACAAGCCGGGCGCGCCGGGGTTCAAGCCGTGTATAACCGCTGGGTTGCCAATTGAACGCCATGCCGGATCTCCGGGTGGGATATATTCGTCTAGCAGCGGGGGTACATTGCGGCGGTTGCTGCTTCAAGATAACTCTAGCTTACGCATCGAGCACGAGATGCGCGGCAATTACTCGCTCTTCCCATGCGTGAGCGGGTTGGGGTGAGAGGGAAAAATCAGGGAATATGCAGATCAATGATTGTAGGACGGATTGCCAATCCGTCCTACGTGAGGGAGCAACATCAGGGGCAGACTTTAACTGCTAACTGAAATCATCTGCTGGTATAACTGCGCGACGACGTCGGCGAAGGCGTGGAGCACGATTGCCGCCGAAGACAGGCCGTCGGCGAGTTGGCCGAGGAACCGCTGGCGATCGTCATTCGTCCAAAGAACTTGCTGCCGCCCGTTACCGCGGCTGGTGACGTGGTACAGCGCGTCGGGGAAGTCAATGCGTGGAGGTCGTGCCATGATCCCAATACGATATCAGACGCCATGCCGCCTGTCAAGGCCAG
>JBEKZQ010000414.1:0-5650 GCA_049509675.1 Thermoguttaceae bacterium
GGAAGCCAAGCCGGCGGCCAAAGAAGCCCCAGAGGCGAAGGAAGCCAAGCCGGCGGCCAAAGAAGCCCCAGAGGCGAAGGAAGCCAAGCCGGCGGCCAAACCGGCCGCACCCGCGCCCAAGGAAATTAACGTCGTCCTGGTGGCCGACGTCGATGCCATCTCTCAGGGGATCTTCCGCATTCGAGAGATGGGCGACATGCCCGAGGAAGGCGTCCACTTCGATTTCGACAACGTGACCTTCGTGCTCAACGTGCTGGACGAGTTGGCCAAGGACGGGCGTTTCGTGGAGATCCGCAGCCGCCGGCCGACGCACCGCACGCTGTTGCGGATCGACGAGGTCACCGACGACAAGCGGCGCAAGACGACCGAGGCCCACGAGGAGTTCAACAAAAAGTATCAGACCGCGGTGGACGAGGAAGAGAAGGGCGTGCGGAAGGACATCGACGAGCTGAAGAAGCGCGAAAGCGGCTCCACCCAGGACGTGATGATCGACCTGGCCATGACAACGCGCGACCGGGAGCGGCGCTTGGAAACCAAACGCGAACAATTGAAACAGGAGCGCGACCGCGATATCAAGAAGACCGATACCGAGTTGAACCTGTACGTGCAGAAGGTGCAACGGAATTACAAGCTGTGGGCTGTGCTCTTGCCGCCCATTCCGCCCCTGGTGCTGGCCGCGGTCGTCTTTGCCGGCCGTCGTCGTCGCGAGCGGGAGGGCGTATCGCGAAAGCGGATGCGCTAGCGAACGAGCAGGAATATGAAATCTCAAATCTCAAATTTGAGATCACGAATGCCTAAGACTACTTACTTCGTTTGAGGATTACGCGAATGAACGAGAATGCGAAAACGGTGACCGTCGTCGGCGTTGCCGCCGCATTGGTATTGATCGCCTGGTGGGCCCGGCCGGGGCTGGAAAGCAGCGCCAAACCCAAGGACGAGGTGGGACAGAAACTGGTGGCCGACTTCAATCCGTTGACCGCCGCCAGCCTGGAGATCATCGAGTTCGACGAAGACACGGCCACGGTGCGGCCGTTCCTGGTGGCCCAGGCGACCGACAAGGGCAAAACCCGCTGGTCGATCCCTTCGCACGACAACTATCCGGCCGACGCCCAGGACCAGGTGGCCGACGCGGCGACCAGCCTGCTGGGCCTGAAGATCCTCAGCGTGGAAAGCAGCGATCCCGGCGAGCACGCCAAGTTCGGCGTGGTCGACCCCGGCTCGAAGGACCTGAAGGTCGGCGACACGGGCGTGGGCATGCGCGTGACCATGAAAGACAAGGGCGGCAAGGTCCTGCTCTCGTTGATCATCGGCAAGGCGGTCCCCGATGCCAAGAACAACCTTCGCTACGTGCGCGCCGCCGGCTCGGACTCGGTCTACGTGGTGGCCGCCAAGACCGAGAAGCTTTCGGCCAAGTTCGGCGACTGGATCGAGAAGAACCTGTTGAAGATGAACGCTTGGGACTTGAAGCAGGCGTGGATCCGCGACTATTCGGTCGACGCCCTCCAGGGCCGCTTGCAGCAGAACGCCGATATCACCCTGGGCTACGACGATGCGGCCGACCCGAAATGGAAATTCGTCAAAGACGAGAAGTTCACCGGCGACGGCAAGTGGCAGCCGCGGCCCCTGGCCGCCGACGAGGAACTGAATACCACGAAGCTCGACGAAATGAAGTCGGCCCTGGACGACCTGAAGATCATCGACGTCCGCAAGAAGCCGCCCGGCCTGAGCGGCGATCTGAAGGCGGCCAAGGATTTCGTGAAAGATCGCGAGGCCCGCGATTCCTTGATGAGCCGCGGCTTCATCCCGGCCCAGATCGAGCAAGACGGGCCGGTGGAAATCTTCTCCAACGAGGGCGAAGTCCGCTACCTGATGAAAGACGGCGTGGAGTACGTGTTGCGGTTCGGGGCCGTGGCCGCCGACAGCGGCGGAGCGGCCAAGAAGGACAAGAAGGAAACCACCAGTGCCGGCCCCAGCCGTTACCTGTTCGTCACGACCCAGTTCAATCCCGAGGCGATCGCCAAGCCGCAGCCCGAGCCATTGCCCGAGGAAAAGAAACCGGCCGGCGCCGACAAGGCCAAGCCTGCCGACGCCAAGCCCGCCGAGAAGGGGGCCAAGGAGGCCGATGCCAAGAAGCCCGATGCCAAGGATGCCAGGAAGGACGACAAGAAAGCCGATTTGAAGGCCGAACGGGAGCGCGTCGAGAAGGAGAACAAGCGTAAGAAGGACGAGTACGACGAGAAGGTCAAGAAGGGGAAGGAGCACGTCAACGAGCTCAACGCCCGCTTCGCCGACTGGTACTACGTGATCGCCGACGACGTGTACAAGAAGATCCATCTCAACCGCGATCTGGTGGTCAAGAAGAAAGAGAAGAAGGACAAGGACAAGGACGCCGACCATGCCCACGATCACGAGCACGACGATCACGACGCCGCCAAGCCGGCCGACGAGAAGCCCAATCCGCTGGGCGATCTCGACAAGTTGAAGAAGGAAGGTCCCGCGAGCGGCGCTCCCGAGGAGAAGAAATAGCCGGCGTGCAACATTTCAAATCTGAAATCTGAAATCTGAAATTTGAGATTTGAGATCCCATTGCTTCTAACCAAGCGCGCAATCCAAACACCGCTGCATGTACACCATGCTCTCCCGCGCCAGCCGCTTGATGCCCGGGGCGTAATCGAACACCTCGACCGAGACCCAGCCTTGATAGTCCACTTCGCCCAGGGCCTGAAAAATGGGCCGGAAATCGAGTTGGCCGAAGCCGGGTCCCTGCCGGTTCGGATCATTGGCGTGCAGGTGGGCCAGCAAGGCGTGATGCCGGGCGATCAACTCGGGGATGGGAGTCGGTTCGCTGCTCATCGCCTTGCAGTCCAGGTGCAGCCGCACGTGCGGTGAACCGATGCGCCCGATCAACTCGACCGCCAGCGCGGCCGTGGTGAGGAAATCGGTTTCCTGAGGCGTGAGCGGTTCCAGGGCCAGGACCACGCCGCCGTCTTCCAGCACGGGGAGCACGGCCGTCAGCACTTCGGCGGCGAAATCGGCGCCCTGCTGCGGCGATACGCCGGGCAAAAGGCTGCGCTGCTGCGGAGATCCGAAGACCATGATCGAGCCGCCCAGGTCGACACACAGCCGCGCCAGGTCGGCCAGATACTCGGCCGTGCGGCGGCGGACCGCCGGATCGGGATGCGTCAGATGCAGCCCTTCGGTCTTTGCCAGCAGCCAGTGCAGGCCGACGACTTCCAGGCCGGCCGCGTCGGCCTGGCGGCGAATCTCCTGCCGCCGTGCGGCCGGAATCTCGGCCACGTGCCGGGCGATCGTGAACGGGGCAATCTCCACGCCCGTGTAACCGCACTCCGCCGCGAAGGCGAAGGCCCGATCAAACGTCCAGTCCTGGAATGTCTCGTTGCAAATCGCGAATTTCATGCGGGGCCTTCACTCCTTGGATGCCTTTGAGTCGGCGGCCGTTGGCCGTGTCAGGGACGCTTACCAACGGCTCGGCAGCGCCGTCCAGTCGATCGCCCGGCTCGATGCCCGCCAGGCGGGTCTTGATCTTCTCGGCATATTCGGCCGATAGCTCGAAGCCCAGGAAGCGGCGGCCCAGCTTCTTCGCCACGGCCAAGGTCGTGCCGCTGCCGCCGAAGGGGTCCAACACCAGGTCGCCTTCGTTGCTCGATGCACGGATGATGCGGCCCAAGAGCTGTTCCGGCATCTGGCAGCCGTGCCAGCCGGCCCGCTCCTTGAACGTGCCGCACACCCGGGGAAAATACCACGTGTCCTCCTCCGTAGTGAACCCCTGAGGCACGTCCTGCGGACGCAGGATCCACGTGTCGTCGGGCAACCGGCCGGTCGGGTTCGCGCGGCGGTCGCCATAGACCAGTTGCCGGGCCGACGGCACCCGGATCGCCTCGGTGTTGAAAGTGAAGGACGCGGCGTCCTTGACCATGTGGAACAGATGGGCGTGGGAACGGCTGAACTTCTGCTTGCAGTTCACGCCAAAGGTGTAGTACCACACAACCCAACTCCGGCACGCCAGGCCGTGCGTCTGCTGGAGCATGAGTTTCAGTTCCGCCGCATACTCGTCGCCGATGGCCAGCCAGAAAGTGCCGTTGGGCTTGAGCACCCGGGCGACTTCGCCCGTCCACTGGCGGCTCCAGTCGAGGTATTCTTCCCGGCCGCGGCGGTCCTCGTACACGTCGTAATCGTAGCCGATGTTGAACGGCGGATCGGCGAAAGCCAAATCGACTGTTGCGTCGTCAAGCTTCTTCAGGCCCTTGAGGCAATCCTCGTTGTGGATGGCATTGATCTTGATAGGCATGGTCATTCCTTGACAGCGGCACATGCGTGCGTTCCCTCTCCCCTTGCGGGAGAGGGTTTGGGTGAGAGGATCTTTCTGGATGCCGGTCAATGGCAAGCGGTCCGGCCAATCCCCCCTCACCCCCGACCCCTCTCCCGCAAGGGGAGAGGGGAGTAACAGCCGCTGGGTGCCACTGGCTTTGCCAGTGCCGCCAGCCGCTACTTGCCGATGCAGTATAACGCTTTTCGCCCGCGGATAAAGAGCCTGCCGTCGGAAAACGCCGGCGAGGCGAAGGTGTCGTCCTCCAGGTGGTTTTCCGTGAGCCGATCGAAACGCTCCGCGGCCGAAACGACCGTCGAGAGCCCCTTGGTGCTGAGGAAGTAGATCCGGCCTTCGCCGGCCGCGGGCGAAGCGCGATACTCTCCTTTGAGCCGCTCCTTCCAGTGCAACCGGCCGGTGTACGCGTCCAGGCAGCGGGCGATGCCGTCGTTGGTCACCAGAAAGAGCCACTGGCCCCAGACGACCGGCGTGGGGCTGTCGGGCGTGCCCTGGTCGAACTTCCACACGATGTCTTTCCGCGAACCCTGGCCCTTTTCGCCCGGCTTGACCGCCAGCAACGGCTGCCGCATGCCCTGCGTGACGTAGATCAGGCCGTGCGCCGCGACCGGCCCGGTGATGGTGCGATTGCCGGTCAGATTGGGCAAGAACCACAACTGCTGCCCGCTGGCCGGATCGTAGGCGTCCAACATCTGACCACCCATGACGATCAGTTCCAGACCCTTGCCGCCCTGACGGAAGATCGGCGTGGTGTACGAATCGCAGCTTTCGGCGGTTGCCGAGGTCATGCGCAGCTTTTTCCACCGCTCCCGCCCGCTGCGTTTGTCGTGGGCCACGACGTAACTGGGTGACGGCTTGCCCGGCTGGTCGCTGCAAGAGTCCTGCATGCACACCGAGATCACGAGCTTCTCGTACAAGACGGGACTGTTGGCGTGCCCCCACCAGATGGAATAGTCGCCGTAATCGGCTTGCAGGTTCCGCCGCCAGAGTTGCTTGCCGTCGAAATCGTAAGCCGCCAGATCGCCATTGCCGAAGTGGACCACGACCACTTCCCCGTCCGTGACCGGCGAGGGGCTGGCCAGGTTATTATCGGGGTGGAACTTCTGGTGGCGGCGCTCATCGCCCACTTTCGTGATCACGGCCTTGCGCGGCGCCGATCCCTCACCCACGTGCCGCGTCCACTGGATCTTGCCCGTCTTCTTATCGATCTTCAGCAGCAGCAGATCGTGGTCGTCGACGTGGCTGGTGACGAAAACGGCATCGTCCCAGATGGCCGGCGTGTTGTATCCCCACTGCGGCAGGTCG
>JBEKZQ010000415.1:0-7432 GCA_049509675.1 Thermoguttaceae bacterium
GACCTGCTTGAGGGTCAGGGGTTCCTGCCCCCTTTGCAGGCCGAAACGTCTAATGATAATCTTCTGCTCGCGCTCGTCAAGCTTCCCCAGGATTTTTTCCACCTGGGCCGCCCGCTGGAATTGAGAAGATTCCTGCTCGAACTGATCGCTCCGCGCATCCTCCTCGGCCGTGAACATCTCCGCATAGCTGGTGCGGAACCGATCTCGATGCCGGTGTTCGTCGGGAATAGTGCGGGCGAAATTCTTCATGATTGCCCAACTGGCGTAGGTGCTGAACTTGAACCCCCGGGCGAAGTCGAACTTCTCGACCGCCCGCATCAACGACATGTTGCCGTCGCTGACCAACTCGAAGAAGCTCTCGGCCGGCCCGACGTGCCGCTTGGCGATCGACACGACCAGCCGCAAGTTGGCCCGAATGATCTGGTTCTTCGTGGCCACCACGTCGTCGTAATACCGCTCGATCTGCTCCATGAGCGAGCTCTTGGGCTGTGCGCGGTCGAGCTGCTCGCGCAGCTTGCCGGCCTTGAACTTCAAGTAGTTCATCTTGCGGAACAGATGGGCCTCCTGGGTGCGGTTCAACAGGGGCACCTCGTACAGGCTCACCAAGTAGGGGGGTAAGCCGCTGGGCAGCCGCGGCTTCTTCACGGCCTCCTGGCTGGCCGGCAGCGGACCAAGCACCACCCGCTCCTGCTTCTGCAACCGCAAAATCCGGGCAAAGTTCTCATTGGGTATGTAGTCCAGCGGTAGTTCGAAGAGCCGCTGGGCCCGCATCTCGCCGACAATCCGGTAGATGCTCGCCCGGGTGCGGCAAAATCGCTTTGCCAAGGCGTCGGCCGACTCGCCCCGATGAAACTGCTGATAAATCTTCCGCTTGGTTTCCAGGCGCAGCGGCACGTGGCTGTCGGGAAAGACGGCGATTTCCGGATGGTCCGCGTCGAACTGCTTCAACGTGTAGCGAATCGTCTCGGGACTGCGGCCAGTCCGCCGCGCCAAGCGATGGGTGATTTCGGCCGGACAACCGCCGGCCCGGGCCAGCCGCCGCGCGCGACGGATGATCGTCATGCGCTCGCCTTCGGAAAGCTGGCTGAAACTGCCCGCTCGGCGGACCTTGTCGGAGTTCCGCGCCACGAACCGATCCACCGAGCTTGCCAGAAAGCCCACCCGCTTGCGACCGTCCAACACGAACCGGCGGCTGATCAGGCCCAGCCGCCGCCACCGCGAGATGGTCTTGGTCGACACGCTGAACCGCTTGGCCAACTCCTCGATGGTCAGCACGGCCTCGCCCGCCGTCTCGGCCGGGACGTTCGCCGAGTCCGACAGGTCTTCCACGAACAGACGCAGATCGTGGCTGGCCTCCCAACCCGAGAAAGCCGCATTCGGATGGGAGTCCGGCCGGAAGTTGGTGATCCTGTAGCAGAGGTACTCGTAGGTATAGGTGCGGGCCGCGTCGATTTCCGCCAGCAGTTTCTCCGCCTGCGCTACTTGTTCCAGCTTTTTTTCCCGGGGAGCGAAACGGACCTGCTGATCGCGCAGTTCGCGAATGGCCGAATTCAAATACTCGCTATGCATGTCAGGCTCCTCTCTGTCCCCCCAACGGAATTTGCGGCTGACAGCACACACCTCTTACGGGTATAACCACGGAACGTCACTTGGCCACTCCGGGATTTTACACTACCACAGTTGACAAAAATATACAATCCCTCGCCAGACTTGCGTGAATCGCTGCCATCAGGAAAATCAACATGTTGTGTTCAAGCGGGAACACAAACACTATATATTGTTCTTCTCCGATGCGGACCGACACCCGTTCTTTGGCATTTCCCATGCCTTGGACACTATGCAAAGGACTTTTTCACATCGACGTCGGAACGTAGTGGTCTGTCCATTTCGACATTACCGGTTGGGTGCCACTGCTGGCTTGCCCAGCAGTGCTGGAAACACGGTTGGACAAGCCAACCGTGGCACCCGTAAACTCAAGTTGGACAGACCAGCATGTTTTCGGTCACGAGTCCGGCCAAATGGCAATGCCTGTCAGCCGAAAAATGGACCAGACCCCAACTTTGCAGTTCTCCTGCCTTTGGGGCTGAGTTTCTTTCAATTTGTGCAACTCCGTTAGGTAAATTCCATGAAGAAGATCCATCTGCTGTGGTGCGTTCTGATATTGGTCGCCGGTGGGCCCACGCAAGTTCCCGCCCGGGCTGACGAAAAGGCGCCTGTGTACGCGATACACAGTAGCCGCCAGGGGGGGCAAGTCGACAAAGTGGCCGTCATCCTCGAAGTGGGGGGGGATCTCCTGGAACAGGCCGAGGGCAAAGTCCGGCGCGTCCCCATGGACGGCACATGCACTCTAACCTATGAAGAGCGAAACCTCGATCCCGGCGCCACACCCGACAGCGGCAACCGGTCGCTACGGTACTACGAAAAGGCCATCGCCCAGATCAAGGCCGGCCCGGACAGCAAGAAGCTGGAACTGCGGCCCGAACGGGTTCTGGTGGCGGTGCGACGAGACCCCCAGGAAGCATTCCTCTTCTCGCCCCGCGGCGAGTTGACCGACGACGAGCTGCAACTGATCGACGTTCAGGGCAATAGCGTGTTGTTGGACGGTTTGCTTCCCGAGCCGCCGATCCACGTCGGCGAGAACTGGAAAGTGCCGCAAAAAGCCCTGGTCCCCTTGTTGGCGCTGGATGAGCTTCGCAGCAGCACGGTCGAGATGTACTTGAAGGAAGTCACGCCGCTGGTGGCGCGGATGGAACTTGCCGGAGAGGCGGAGGGGGTCATCAACGGCGTGACCGCGAAAATCGACCTCAAGGCCAAGTGCCGCTTCGACCTGAAGACGAAGCGGATCGACTGGTTCGCCATGCTCGTGAAGGAGAAGCGGGAGATCAGCGTCGTGGAACACGGTTTCGACGTCACGGCCCGGGTGCAGGTGCGGATCACTCCCCAGCCGGCGCCTCAGCACGTGAGCGACGAGGCCCTCAAAGACGTATCGCTGGAAGCCACGCCGGCGCTTGCCCAACTGCTGTTTCAGGCCGCCGACGGCTCGTGGTGCGTGTTGCACGACCGGCGCTGGCACATGACCGATCGTTACCACGACCTGGCGCTGTTCCGCTTCTTGGACCACGGACAGGAAGCGGCGATGTGCAAGATATCGCCGGCCATGCAGGTGCCCGAGGGCAAGAAGGTCTCGTTGGAGGAGTTCCGCGGCGACGTGCAGAAAACGCTGGGCAAGGATTTTGGCGCGTTCGTCGAGGCCGACCGTCTTGCCGGCGACGCCGGCTACGAAAGCTATCGCGCGGTGGTGCGGGGAACGGTTTCGGACGTGCCGATCCAGTGGCATTATTACCTGGTCGGCGACGGCCGCGGCCGGCAGGCCGCCTTCGCCTTCACGGTGGAAGAGAAGCGGCTGGAGGTCTTCGGCAAGACCGGCGAGCGGCTGGTGCGATCGTTCCGTTTCCTGGAGCCGAAAAAGGCGGAGAAAGCGACGCCCGAAAAAGCAGACAAGGAGAAGGCCAGCGGGGCTGAGAAGGCGAACATCAAGGCGAACATCAAGTAAACCAATCACGAGAATCCGCACGTCCTTGGGCCAATTCCGTGTCTTGAAGCAGACCCGTTGGACACAATCGTGTAGAAGCATTACGGCTGCACGTGCTCGACGTTAGGAGAATCCGGATGGACCCGAAAGACGATCTTGTCCATCATCACTCCTCGCCCGAAGCCAGGATCGCCCTATTTCGCTCGCTCTTTCGTGGACGCGGCGATGTCTATCCTCGTCGCTTCGAGAGTCGCAAGACCGGCAAAGCCGGTTATCAACCTGCGTGGGTCGCTTCGCCATCACGCTCGCAATGCCACTCGGCTGAGCGAACCGGGTTGCGTGTGCCAACGAATGTAGGCAGGCACGCGACCTTGAATCAGCACGCGGATTTCGTCGGGAGACAAGAACCACTTGCCGCCTTCAACCTGGCCGGAAACCGGGTTCTTGCGACCGGGCCGGTGAATTCCATAGGCATAAGCACCGGCGTAGATCGGATGGCGCAGCATCGCCGGAATGCGGTCATGCGCGGGACGACGCCATTCCAACTGACCGCGTTTCGGACCACGCAGGCAGCGATAGCCGAACTGGATCTTGTTCTGCTTGACGTAGCAAAACACTCGCCACACTGTCCCCAATTCCTCGAATTTGTCAAAGACCAACTGGACGACGCCGCGAGCCTGTTCGTCCGGCTCCTGCAAGACTTCGCCTGACGGCGACTTGATGTAACCGATCGGCAAATGCAGGAACAATTCCGCCAGCGTGCCGTTGTTCAGTCCATCGACGCCCGCGCCCGAATCGCCGCGGAGATTCCACGGCACGCCGTTGAGCTTGAACTGCGGGCTGTCCCATTCCCATTGCCGGAAACCGAATGGAGTGCGGCGCACGTCGACGACCTTGCCGCCCAGCAGGATCTTGGTCACCACGTGATACACCTGCGGATCGTCGGGCCACCAGAGCTAATCGCTCCGCCGCGCCCGTGGGCCCAACGCACCCCTATTCTCCGCTTTGGTAATCGGGGCCAGAGGCATGGAGAGACCGGTACATAGGCGGCTTCGTCCTCGCGTGGCTCGGACTCGCCGCCTGCTGGAGAATCACGCCATCCGTCCGGAGCGACGATTTGCACTGCCAACTCCGGTGTATGCGCGACAGGGCGATGGCGAGAATCTTTCCTGTTCGACGATTATACTTCGGCCAAATCGATCTGTAACCGGGGACGATCGCGTCTGAGTTGGTGCATTGGCAAACTACGGTCGCCGGGCTATAGTGACGGTCCAGAGAGTTGATGCCGATCTCAAACCTGTATTTCGCCAGACGATTGGAACCCAATGATGGTCTTTCGACGAATCACGATGCCGTTCCTTGTTGCGAGTGTTGTAACAGTTGGCTGGCTGTTTCCGGCCGCCGCCCAGCGCACGATCCTGTCGTTGGACGGAACCTGGTCTGTAGCCGAAGGCGTCCAACCCGACGAGGTTCCCACGAACTTTGATCACAAGGTGGCTGTGCCGGGATTGACGAATCAGGCCCAGCCAGCGTTTCCCGACGTGGACCGCTACGAGACGCACGAGTTCGTCTTCACGATGAAGCACAACGAGGCATTGCCGAGATCGGAGAAGTGCGAAGCCTTGGGGCGGACGCCTCAGAAGCGGAACTACTTCTGGTACGAGCGGACGTTCAGCGCCCCGGCCAAGCGGGACTCCGCCGTGCTGGTCGTCAACAAGGCGCAGTTCGGCACGGCCGTCTGGCTCAACGGCAAGAACATCGGCGAACATCTGGGGTGTTTTACCGCTGGCCGGTTCGACGCGACCGCCGCCATGAACTGGAGCGGCGAGAATCGCCTGTTGGTCCGCATCGGCGCGCACCCTGGCGTCCTTCCGGTTTGGGCGTTGTATGGAACCGACGGCGAAAAGGCGGTCTGGACGCCGGGTATCTATGACCGCGTATCGCTGCTTCTGGCCGACTCGCCGGCAATCGAGACGATCCAAGTGGCCCCGCAGATTCAAAGTTCAACGATCCTTGTGCAGACGCTGCTGCGGAACCCCGGCCCGGCCCGGGTCGCCGTGATTGTGCATTGCCTGAAGACGTGGAAGGACGGCCAGGCGGTCGGCCAGCCCGTACGACAAGAGGTCTCGCTGGGGGCCGGCGAAGAGAAGACGATCACGCAGACCATGTCGGTGCCCCATGCAGTGCTCTGGACCCCGGATAAGCCTTTCCTTTACGTGCTCGACACAAGCACCGGCGGTGACAGTTGTTCAACCCGCGTTGGCATGCGCGAATTCCGCTGCAGCACGGCGAGCCGCCGGGCGATGCTCAACGGCAAGGACATCTACTTGCGCGGGGCGAGCATCACCCTGCACCGCTTCTTCGGCGACCCGCAGTGCGGCAGTCTGCCGTGGAACGAAGCCTGGGTGCGGAGGTTCCTGGTGGACATCCCCAAACAGATGCACTGGAACGCCTTCCGCGTCTGCATCGGACCGGCGCCGCAACAATGGCTGGACATTGCCGATGAAGCGGGGATCCTGCTGCAATATGAATTTCCCATTTGGAGCGACCGCGAATGCCGCCCTGACGGTTCGTTCCGTCACATGCTGTGGAAGGAAAATGATGTCGTCCAGCAGGTCCGCGAATTCATGCGCGACAATTGGAACCATCCGAGCGTGGCCATTTGGGACGCCTCGAACGAAACGCATTGGGCCTTTCTCAAGGACAAACTGATTCCTGCGGTGCGCGGCCTGGACCTTTCCAATCGGCCGTGGGAGAACGGCTACAATTTGCCGCAGGGGCCTGATGATCCCTACGAGTGGCACCCGTACAAGTTCATCTCCTACTGGTCGCAGACGAAACCGCCTTATTTTGAGATGAGCGACTTGGAGAGGATGACCGGGGCGAACGAATCAAGAGAAGAGGGTCGCTGGACACACGCTTCCATCATCAATGAGTACGACTGGCTGTGGCTTCATCGCGATGGCACCCCCACCACGCTAGCCCGGAAAGTATACGAACATCTCGTGGGGCCTGGTGCCACGCCCGATCAGCGGCGGAAGGCGTGCGCCTATTACTTGGCGGGGCTGACCGAGTTCTGGCGGGCTTCGCGCGAACATGCGGGAGTGATGTATCTGGCTTATCTCGACGCGGACTTGCCCCACTGCTTCACCTGCGATAACTTCGCCGACGTGCGGCGACCGCAACTCGAAACGCACTTTGCGGATTACATGGGCGAGGCGTTCAAACCGTTGGGCGTGTACATCAACTTCTGGCAGCCAGTCTTGACGGTCGGGGAAGAGCGGAGATACCCTGTCACGATCATCAACGACACGTACCAGCCTGCCCGGGGAAGGCTGGAACTCGGCTGGCAGTCGCAAAGCGGTGATCCTGTGGTCGCCACCGTGCAACGGTCTCGGGATATCGAGTTCGTGGTTCCGGCGTTGGGAAAAGTGATTGTCAGTCCAGGCTTGGCGACGCCGGCTGCGCCCGGCCAGTACGTATTGACCGTGAAAGCCTTCTGCGAGGGAAAGCCGCAGAGTCCGACCGTATCGCGACGCAATGTCGCGATCAAGGAACGGCCAGCGCAGTGACGCCGTATGCCGCTTCGCAATGCCTTGGGCAGTTTCATGGTAGTTCGGTCGTTCCTTATGCGGCGCTAGGATCGGCTTCCAGAAGGGCAGCCTGCAATGCGGCCTAAGTGCTCCGTCAATCTTCGATTGACGGGTTGACTTTTTCGCACTTTTCGGCGTTCGCCAACCATGTAACCCAAGTTCGCCAGTAGATTGCGTTTCGGCGTGATTCTTGGCATATTCGATGCTCGCATGAAGGTGGGGTTTCTTGACGCAAGTCGTGTTGCCGTGGGCAAACTCGAGGGACGCGATTGCACCCAAAGCGTTGTAGTGTAGACCTTGCCCTTCG
>JBEKZQ010000416.1:0-5639 GCA_049509675.1 Thermoguttaceae bacterium
TGCTGAGCTTGTTGGAGGTCTCCACCAGTTTTTTGCGGTCGGCTGCGGAAATGTGCCCGCTGCGGAACTTCGTGGCATCGATCCGGCCTTGCGAGCAGAGCAACCGCTGGGCCACCTCCAGTTTGGCCATTTCCAGACTTACCAACAGCACGGGGATTCCCGCCTCCAGGGCCACGTATTCGGCGATATTCGTGGCCAGGGCCGTCTTGCCCATGCTGGGCCGCGCCGCCAGAATCAGCAATTCCGACTCGTGCAGCCCGCCGGTCATCGTGTCCAGGTCGACGAAGCCGGTGGGCACTCCGATCCCTTCCCGGCCTTCCAGCCGGGCGTCGATGCGGTCGAAGGCCTCCATCATCAGGTCGCGGGCGTTGGTGATCTGATCGGTCGAGCGCGCCTCGTGGACGGCAAACACCTTTTGTTCCGCGCGGCTGACGAGTTCGGTGGGGTCGACGCTCGTATCGTAGGCGTCGCGGAGGATTTCCGTGCTGGCGTGGATCAAGGCGCGCAGGGTGGCCTTGTCGCGCACGATGCCCGCGTAGTAGACGGCATGGGCCGCCACCGGCACGGCCTGGGCCACCTCGGCGATGTAGGCCGCCCCGCCCACCGCCTCGAAATCGCCTTCCTGCTTGAGCCGCTCGACCAACAGCAACGTATCGATCTGCTTGCCGTCGTTGTGCATCGCCAGCATGTGGGCGAAGAGCTTGCTGTTGGCGTCGGCGTAGAAGTCGTCCGCGCGCAGCAGCAGGGCCACGTCGTCGCACATCTGCGGGTCCAAGAGCAGGCTTCCCAGCACGGCTTTTTCCGCCTCCAGGTTCTGGGGGGGAAGACGGTCCAGTATCTCCGGGCTGATCTTTACCGGGGCATGCGGCCGATCGACACGTTCCACGGTTGCCATGACTGGTCCTCCTTGATCGGGAATTGCGAGAACGATCTCATCATAACATGCGGCCGCGATTCCAAGAACTTCCCCGACAGTGGGGCAGGCAGTAGGAGTTAGAAGTTAGGAGTTGGAAGTTAGAAGTTAGAAGTGCGAAAAATGGGCCGGAAAACCGCGGCCAGAGGGTTGTAAGCCGGCTCCCCTTTGCGGCTGTGGAGCTAGCGCGGTAGTATTGCCGGTCAGGACGAATACGCCGCTTCCGCTGTTTCGGGCTCAAGATCTGCATCCTCCCCCACCTTCCGGCCTCTTCCTTCTAACTCCTAACTTCTAACTCCTAACTTCTAACTCCTAACTTCTAACTCCTAACTTCTCTCCGTGACTCCTTCCCAAACCCACGATCCGGCCGTGTTCTGGGCACTCGATCCGGCCCTGGCCATGCTCAACCACGGCTCCTTTGGGGCCTGCCCGCTCCCCGTGCTGCAACTACAGCAACGGTTGCGCAGCGAACTGGAGCGCCGGCCGGTGGAGTTCCTCACCCGGCACATGACCCCGCTCTTGGATGAGTCGCGGGAGAGCCTGGCCCGGCTGATCGGCGCCGACCCCAGCGACCTGGTCTTTGTGCCGAACGTCACGGCCGCCGTGAACAGCGTTCTGCGCTCGCGGCGGTTCCGGCCGGGTGACGAGTTGTTGGTAACCGATCACGACTACAACGCCTGCCGCAACGTGGCCCGCTACGTTGCCCAACGGGAAGGGCTGCGGGTCGTCGTCGTGCGCATTCCGGCCCCGATCGAGTCGCCCGCGCAGATCGTCGACGCGGTGCTCCGCAGCGTGACCGACCGCACCGGCCTGGCCGTTCTCGATCACGTGAGCAGTCCCACGGCCGTGCTCTTTCCGATCGCCGAACTGGTGAAGCGGTTGGCCGCTTTGGGGATCGACACCCTGGTCGACGGCGCCCACGCGCCGGGCATGGTTCCGCTGGACATCGCGGGCTTCGGCGCCGCCTATTACGGCGGTAATTGCCACAAGTGGCTGTGCGCGCCCAAGGCAGCCGGCTTCCTGCACGTCCGCCGCGATCGCCAAGAGGGACTGCAACCATGCATCATCAGCCACGGCTACAATACGCCCCGGCCCGGCCGCTCGCCCTTTCACGATGCGTTCGATTGGCCGGGCACGCTCGATCCCACGCCCTGGCTATGCGTGGGTGAGGCGATCCGCTTCCTGGGCACATTGTTCCCCGGTGGCATCGACGGCCTGATGCGCCGCAACCACAAACTGGCGGTGTGGGCCCGCCGCCTGCTGTGCGGGCGGCTTGGCCTGTCGGCCGTCTGTCCGGAAGAGATGCTCGGCTCAATGGCCGCGCTGGGATTGCCCGACGACTTGGGACCGGACTTCCTCGACGAGCCGACGGCCCTGCCCGGGACCGGCCATCGCTTGAACCTCGTCTTGCGCGATCGGTTCGGGATCGAACTGCCGCTCTATTACTGGCCCGCGCCGCCGAAAAAACTGTTGCGAATCTCGGTGCAGGCGTACAACCAGCCGCAGCAATTCGAAGCCCTGGCTGCGGCCCTGGAAGCCATCCTCCCCTAACTCTCCGGGAGCGACCATCTTCGATGGTGCCCGGGGTGAGGGACGTCCATACGACCAAGAGTGATAACGTGTCCCCGGGATCTTCTGGGCAACGTCTGACGCGGAAGGGGTCAGGTCCATGTTTTCGGTCATGAGTCCGGCCAAATGGCAATGCCTGTCAGCCGAAAAATGGACCAGACCCCGACTTTGCAGTTCTCCTGCCGCGGCGGCGGGCGCGATGGCCTTTTTCGCAAGGGCAATGTACAATCGCGTTCGTACCCTTTGGTTGATTCTCGGGCGTCTTTTGGAGCTTGAACAGCTTCGGCGAATGAGCACGGCAGCAAACAAAGTGGTGGCGATCGGCTTCGTTGGGCCAGCGATTGCCGGTTACATTTTGTGCCTGGTGCTTGCGGGATCGAATAACCGTTACTTGCCGAACCCAGATGCTGTTGCCTATATTCGCATCGCCACCTATTACTCGAAATGGCAGACCGACCTGATGGTATCGGGCCATTGGGGGCCGCTCATTAGTTGGCTCATGGCGCCCTTGCTTCCATGGGTTTCAAACCCATTCTATGCGGCGCGGATCGTGATGGGCATTTCCGCCATCCTTTTCACGTTGGCAGGATACGGGGTGTTGCGCCAGTCGCAACTGCCGGCGATGTTCATTGCGTTGGCGACGTTACTGATCGCCCTGGCGAGCATCGTCTGGTCGGTCGAGCAAATCAGCCCGGATCTTCTTGTCGGGGCCTTCATGTGTTTCGGATGCATCTTCTTGCTCGACCCGAACTGGCGCGCGTGCAGGAAGATCCAGGCAAGGGCCGGTTTGCTCTTTGGCATCGCCCACCTTGCAAAGGCGGTGGCCCTTCCAACGTTCTGCGTCCTGGCGGCACTCGTTGCGGCGTGGAGCGTGAGGAAGTCGCCTCATAGTCGGCGGGCAGTGTTTGCGGTGCTGCTGTGTTCGATGGCCGCCTTCGCGATATTCGCGACGCCGTGGATTCTGATTCTTTCCCTGAAGTATGGGCGGCCTGTGTTCTCGACCAGCGGATCAATTAACCATGCTGCCATCGAGCCGTCAAAGTTCTACTTGGGGAGCATGAAACCTTGACCTCCATGCCCGCCCACGCTCTTAATCATACCACCAGGGTAAGGTCCCATATATGTCGAAGGAATATCTTCGGGCTGAAATCGACGGCGGCGTGCGGTTCTGGGGATGGGCAGAGGTCGGCGAATTGGTCGGGATCATGGGCATCCAAGACGTGCAGGACGTGACCTTGATCCGCCACGCCTACGTCCGTACCGCCAATCGAAATGGCGGCATCGGCGGCAAACTGCTAGGAGAACTGCGAAAGCTGACCACGCGGCCTGTCCTCGTCGGCACTTGGGCCGCTGCGACCTGGGCAATCCCCTTCTACGAGAAGCATGGGTTTCGGATGGTCATGCCCGAGGAGAAGGATCGGCTGTTGAAAAAGTGGGGATTCCCGAGCGGCAGATCGAGACTTCCGTAGTCCTGGTGGAAGAGAAACTCTCCGTGCAGCATCGGCCCTGCGTAGCGAGCCTCGATCTTCGCCTCCGACGCTTCTTCGAGCGGAAGCTCATGCGCCTGCCAGTGGAGTTGATCTCGGGTGGAAAGGAAGCGAAGATGGCGGAGTAGCACGGCGATGCAAGGCTCGCCATCAGCTTTGCGGCCCCATACATACTGCTGAATGCACGAAGGCTCTGTCGTCGCGTCAAACTTGGTCGAAACCATCGTATCCGCGACTTTGTAGTTTGGGTTGTTGCGAAACCGATCTAAAACGGCTGGCTCGAAGAAGAGCGCGACCAGCCCTTGCCCTTCGTGATTACGAAATAAATCGACGTAATAACCTTGGTCCATGATTGCTGTGACACCAATTAGGTGGGGATGGTTCGGCGTTGTTCGCCCACGGATTATACCACTAATGGGCAAGGCCGTTCACGGTCGGCCTACCGCTCCTTTTCCCCCACCCGCAGCCCAAGCCGATCAGTCCCACCACGAACATCGGCCCGAAGACGAAATTGAGTTGGATTCCGCCCTTCACGACGGCGAAGAAGGGCGGGCCGCCGCATTGCCCCTTCCCCACCCGTACCCCAAGTACAGCAACCCCACGGCCAGGATCGGCCCGAAGACCAGATTGAGCCTGACGCCGTGGTTCACGATGGCGAAGAAGGCCAGCCCGCCCAGGATCAAGACGCCGCCGATCCGCTCCCATTTCCAGGCGACGACGAGGCCGACCACCATCGTCAGCATGGCGACGGTCAGCAGAGCTACGGGAAGCGTCTCGAAAAGCCGAGCGGGATGGACGCCTTCGCCAATGGCGATGGCGGCGATGAGGGCGAGGATCGCGGTGCCGACGACGCGGGCGGTCCAGCGCAGCACAGCCAAGATATAGCGTTCATTGATCGCCATGTTCCACGCCCTTGCCGCCGTGCCATGACCGCCAAAGCCAATTCACGACCGCTTGAAGCACGATCCCGATCAGGCCCCATTGAATCGTCCCGAGGAACAAAATGGGGACTGCAAACGACGACAGCGTAGACAAGAACGCGGGCGGCGGGGCGAAAATGCACAACGAGGCGGGGAAGTCGATGAAGAAGAATAGCACCCAGGCCATTTCCGCTTCGGGGTCAGGACTCAAGGCGATGAGGGTGCCGACAAAGATGACCAGGACCGCGTGGATCAGCACCAAGATCAGCGGCAGCCAGAAACGCTTCATGGTCTTGTCCTATTCAGGCAGGCACGGGACGGCGAAGTAGATGAAAGACTAAAGACAATCCAAAAAGGGAGGGCGAAGATGGCAACCAAGGCCAAGGCGATGGCTGCCACCGCGATGGCCCGCCGCTTCGTAAAGCCGCCCCATGTCGCCATTGGAAATCCCATACTCGCCTCCGTTTCATTGGCGAGATCGGGGCGGGGATACAACGGGGAGAGAGTGAACCCGCTGGAAGATGAGGTCGTAATGGAGATCAGGTGCCCGAGCCGACCTTCCAGCCGTCCACACCCTTACAAAATCCCTTACAAACGACTTCCTTACAAAAAGCGCAAGAAGAAAGCCGTAAAGCTTCGTCGAACCCGTCAGCGCAGGAATCTGCCCAGGAGCAGTTTACTCCGGCGAGGGGTGGCGATGAAGGGTGGGATACCGTGCCGTTAGGAGAACCAGCCGGTGATGGGCAACAT
>JBEKZQ010000417.1:0-6401 GCA_049509675.1 Thermoguttaceae bacterium
AAGCAAGAAGGTCTTCACTACAACACCTTGCGGCCAAAGAAACGCCATCGCCATTGGACTTACATTCACGGACCGGCCCAAATCATTGCATTTTCCCGCGCAACAGCGTAACTTGGGCTAGGAACACGCGTCCAGTAGCAAGAGAAAGGCAGGGCACACGGGGGACTGAGCCCGAGCCCCGGAGGTGCTACTTCGAATAGAAGTCGCTGTCAGAAACGCCGTATTGTTTGGTCAAGTGAAAGGCCCTGCGGATAGCGTCAATCACTGGAACAGGCTTTTCGTCTCCTTCGTTGTGGCATTTCGTGGGATAGGTAACTCTACGGCCGTCCACGTAGCCAACAAACATCCGCTCCGACCCCTTACCACGCACAGGATTCTCGATGATGCCCCTTTTCCTCAAGAGCCGCCGCAATTCACGGTATTTCAGCGGCTTCTTCATGGGAGAAGATTATCCGGCGTAGCCACTGCGGGAATGAACGAGCGGAGCTTTACGCTAGGACCGCCTCACGGGCTTCAAATCGCTCGACAGGATACAGAGGTTTGTGCTTCACTGGCGCATCCGCGGCCTTGGAGAACATGACCCATATTTCCGGGGGAGCGGCACGAAAAACAGATTGAATATCGCCGGATTCTACGGCTTCCGCGATTTGAGTGCAGGAGAGGTCCATAACATCTTCAATGGCCGCGATGGGAGTCTTTCCTTCGGCTACCAAGTCGAGCTCCAGGCAATGTGCGATCCACCATCGCCCGTGTTGATATGCAACGGCACGAAGTTCAACACGGAACGCGTTTTTCGTCTTGGTCTTGGCCATCACCAGTCCCAGCTTCAAGCGAAGAATTGTGCTAGCGGAGTCGAAAAAGCGAGAACAGCAGCGAAGTTACCCCGACGTGTAGATAGCCATTGGCTATTTGCGTGTCAATACCGGCAAGACGTCGCGAGTCAGAAGGGTTCCCCTCTGACATTCTATCATGCCGTGGCTCGGAATCTGCGACGATAGCACAACATATGACGGCATATAGCGTTACGTCGTCGTTTTTCACGCGAGACTGTTGCCGCGTCGCTTATTCCCATTCGATGGTGGCCGGCGGCTTGCTGGTGACGTCGTACAGCACGGCATCGACGCCCGGCAGCGCCAGGATGGCATGCGCCATCTCGCGAATCAGATCCATGGGCAGGTCGGCATACGTCGCGGTCATGGCGTCGGTGGAAAGGACCGGCCGCAACGCCACCGTCTCGCCGTGGCCGAAGCTCAAGGGCAGCAAGACCACGGGGAACTGCCAGACCTTTCGGGCCAGCCCGGCCTCGACCAACAGTCCGTTGGCCAGCGCGTCGGCCTCGCGCAACAGGTCCAGCCGGGCCGTGTTGATGAAACTGCGGCGCACGAAGGCGGAACACAGTTCGGCCCGCGGAGCGGTGCCCACCAGGAAAGTGACGCGATTGACCGAGCGCAACTGGTTGGTCAACTTCGTGGCCAGGTTCCCGTACGTGGCCAGGTCGGCCGCGCCGCTGAGCAGCACGACATTGCTGTAACTGCGGTAATCGCCCTGCACGCCGACCGTGCGGAGCGGGATCGAGACGGCGTCCAGGCCAAAACTCTCGCGGGTCAACCGCCGCAACTCGTCGGCGCTTTCCAGGGACCGGTTCTGCTCCGCGCACAAGCAGCGCACGGCCAGGCCGGGTCCGGGGAAGGGATGCTTATAGACCATCTCCTGCGGCAGCCCCAATTGCTCGCCGATCTCGCGGACCTCATCCTTGTAGAATGCGGTGAGCGGCTCCAGCAGCAGGCCCGCGCGGATCAGCTTCTCGATGGCGGGCACGCGATTGTGGTGCGTTTTGATGGTGGCCGCATTCTTGGTGCCGCCGGATTCGATGGTGTCGGGATAGATGGTCCCCTGGCCGAGCATCCACTGTCCGGAGTCCAGTTCCAGTTCCTTCGCCACGCGGCGTTGCACGTCCAGGAAGCAGTTGCCGATGAGCAGCCGTTTTCGCTCGGGCTCGGCGATGCGGTCCAGGGCGGCGACGAACTGGTCCCGCGCGTCGACGAAGCGGATATTGTGCCAATGGTGCGCGTCGAAGGCGGCTTCGATCTGCCGGCGTTCGCCTTTGCGCATGAAACCGGTGTCGACGAAAACGCCCTGCACGCGCTCCGGACCCAGCGTCTGCGAACACAGCGCGAAGGCCACGGTCGAATCGACGCCGCCGCTGACGAAGAACAGCACCTTGCGACCGGCCACCTCCGCGCGGATGCGTTGCTGCAACTGGGCCACCTGCGAGGCAAGGCTCCAGTCGGGCGTGCAATGACAGGCGCCGAAGAGGAAGTTCCGCAGGATCGTGCCGCCGGCCGGCGTGTGGGTCACCTCCGGGTGGAATTGCAGCCCGAACAGCCCGCGGCGCTGGTCGGTCATGGCCGCGATGCGGCAGTGCTCGGTTCGCGCCAGCACCTCGAAGGAGGGCGGCGGCTCGAACACCTCGTCGCCGTGGCTCATCCACACGATCGATTGTTGCGGCACGCCGCGAAGGATCGTGTCCTCGCCCAGGACCGTGAGCCGCGCCTCGCCGAATTCGCGATCGGCGCCGGGCCGGATCACGCCGCCCAGCGCGTGGGCCATCAATTGGTGGCCGTAACAGATGCCCAGCACGGGGACCTGCCCCTGGAACAGTTCGGCAGGACAATGAATGGCGTCGGCGGCATACACGCTGCGGGGCCCGCCGGAGATAATCAGCCCTTTGCAGTCGCGCAGTTCCTTCAGGGCCTGTTCTGGGGCGCAGATCCGCGGCTGGACCCCCGCCTCGCGAACCCGCCGCGCGATGAGATGACAATACTGACCACCCGTATCAACGACAATAATTTGGGCCATACCGCTTCCAGAAACTGAGCCAACAGCCGAACTCGGAAATATACCCTGCCCTGCCTGCGGCCGTCAATGACCCATTCGGGTCGCCAGGAAAATGAGTAGACAGGAAAATGGACGTCCTGTTGATCTTCTTGTCTGTTGTCTTCTTGTCCTATACTGCGAATGGTCAAGAATGCTACGATTCTTCCAATGTGGTTGCGGTTCGTATCATTTTGAACCGGGCAAAGCAACGAGTTGCCGGAGGAATTTACAATGCCGAGCATCGAGCGGTTGCGTTGGGTAGAGTGGCTCAAGGCCGGTGCGCTGGTCTGGATATTCCTCGGCCACGCCGCCGAGCGGCTGTGCGGAAGCCCGTACTTCGGCAACCCCGCGCACGATTGGCCGCCGCTGGCGGAACGCCTTGCGCAACTGCGGCCGATCAGCGGCCACGGCATGGTGGGCGACCTGGCCGCCAACGCGCTGCGTTACGTGGGCTGGCTGGGCGACCAGGGCGTGAGCGTATTCTTGATTCTCAGCGGATTTGGCCTGGCTTGGGGATGCCTTGCCCGCTGGGGCGCGGCACCGCCGCACCGCGGCGATTTCTTCCGCCGCCGCGCAATGCGCCTGCTGCCGCTATGGTGGGTGGCGCACCTCTGTTTGCTGTTCCCCCTGGCCGTGCTCGGCTGGCGGCTCTCCTTGCTCGACAGCGCCCTGTACTTCAGTTTCGCGGGCATCCGTGTTCTGCCGGATCAACTGTACTACGGCGTGGCGGCGTGGTGGTTCGTGCCGTTGCTCTTGCAGTTTTACCTCGTGTTTCCGCTGCTCTGGATCGTTTATCGTCGCGGCGGAATTGCGTGGCTGCTGGCGGTCACGGTGGGGCTTGCCTTGCCGCTGCGTGCGGCCGGGCTGTGGTACTTCGATGGCTACCTGGACGCCTGGAGCCGAGGGGCCGTGTTCGTCTCCCGACTGCCCGAGTTCGGCTGCGGCATGGCGCTGGCTTGCTGGATGGCCGCTGCGCCGCAGCCGCGCGGAGCAGTGCTGGCCCGGCCGCTGGTCGGCCTGGCCGGCCTGGTGCTGTTCGCCGTGGGGGCGGGCCTGTCGCTGACGTTGACGGGCATGGCGGCGGCTCCGCTGGTGCAGGGGCTCGGCGCCTTTGCCGTGCTTTACGTGTTGTTCAGCGGCGTGGGCCGAAGTGGGCAATCATGCCTCGCTCCGCTGGACTGGATCGGCCACCACTCCTATTCGCTTTACCTGGTACACCAGCCGCTGGTCAGCGCTCTGCTTCCCAAACAGGGGACGCCGGCCAGCGGATGGCGGGTGGGCGCGGGTCTTGTCCTGGCCGCTGTCGCCACGGCGGCGGCCGCGCTGCTGCTGGAGAAAACGGCAGCGGTCGCGGGCGGGCTGGTCCAGCGGCAGTACCATCGGCTGGGCGCTTGGCGTCTGGCCCGGCGCGCCGCGCTTGCCGCCGGCGCGGCATGGATGGCGCTGGTGGCCGGCGAGTTGCTGGTGCGCCGGGTCGATCCGCAGGAGCCGCCCGATCTGGGTTGGGGGGAGAGGCCCGCCCTGGAGCCGCACGCCGATTTCGGTTGGCGCCTGAAACCCTCCCGCTCGACGCGCTTGCGTTGGTTGAGTTACGATTATCGCGTCGAGGCCAACAGCCTCGGTTTTCCCGGTCCCGAGTATCCGGCGGAGAAAGGCGCGGGGGTGTTTCGCGTTCTGGTGACCGGCGATGCGTTCACCAGCGCCGAGGGCGTGGACACCGCGCTGGCCTGGCCGCGACTGCTCGAGGAGCGTCTGGCCGCCGAACATCGCGACCTGCACGTGCAGGTTCTCAATTTCGCCATCAGCGGCTATGGCCCCGACCAGTACGCCGCCGTGCTGGAGCACTTCGCCCCCCGCTACCGTCCGGACCTGATTCTGATCGGGCTGTTTGCCAACGATTACGGCGACGTGATGAACTCCAACGAGGTGATGCGGCAGGCTATCGGGTTTCAGCGGCCCGATCCCGACGGTCTGGCCGCGGTTCTCACGTGCCGTCACCTGGCTTCCCTGGGGCGCTTGACGTTGAGCAGGTTCGTGCGTGAGCGGCTCCTGCGCCGGCCGGATGTCCAGGGCTACTTTCTGGGTCAGTTCCAATGGCTCCAGCGCGATTGTGCCGAGATCCGGGGTGAGGGCCGCACGCGACTCGCCCGCCGCGTGCGGGAGATCAAGGCATTGGCGGACCGCCTCGGCGCCCGCCTGGCCCTGGTGATGGTCCCCACGGCCGGGCAGGTTTCCGGAGCGGAGTCGCTCGCCTACTGGCCGCGCCACGTGGACCTCTCCGACACGAATTGCTTCGACGTCGATCTTCCCCAGCGAACCACGCAAGAGATCGCCGCGGCGCTGTCGATCCCCTGTTACGACTTGCGCGCCGCGCTGCGGGCGGTAACACCGGCATGTCCCTGCCAGCCGCACAACATGCACTGGACCGCCCCGGGGCACCGCGCCGTCGCTGATTACCTGACCAAGGAACTGAGCAAGAGCCTGCCTTTCCGCAACAGGAACCAATGAAAGTCTTGCGGTAACCGTTCACCGGCCGGTCCCGGCTAAAGGGGACAGTCCCATTTTCGCGGCCATGCTGCGCATGGCAGGCGAAAATTGGGACAGTCCCCCGTGAACAGTCATGTCTTGCGAAACCGTGTGGAAAGGTGGAGAATGGGGAGATGCCGTTCGGGGCGTACTTGGGAAGAATCCAACCACATGCAACTTCAGAATCGGTTCTGAGGGAGTCGATTGAATCAAGTTGGGGAAACTGGAAGTCTCCCGGCTGATCCTCGGCAGCAATCCGTTCTTCGGCTTCTCGCACGGCAATCCCCATGCGTCCGACGCCGAGATGCGGGCGTACTATACCGAAGAGCGGATCATGGCCGTCTTGGACCAGGCCGCCGAGCACGGCATCACCGCCGTCTGGTCGCCGTGCTACGACCACTGGATCCGCCTGTGGAACACGTACCGGGAGAAGGGCGGCAAATTGAAGATCTGGATCGGCCAGCCCGACCAACTCCCCATGGAGAAAGAGATTACCGCGGCGGCCAAGAATGGCGCCAAGGCCGTCTGCATCCAGGGATGCCAAATCGACGCGCAGTGGGGGCAGGGCAAATTCGACGTGGTGCGCGGCTGGCTGGAGTTGATCAAGAGCTTCGGTTTGCCGGCCGGCATGGCCACGCACGGGGCCCGCACGCACCTCGTCGCCGAAGAGAAAGGGCTGCCCACCGACTTCTACCACCAGACGCTCTACCGGCCGGACAACTACGTTCGCGAAGGCCTGGAAGAATCGTTGGCAACGATCGAGAAGCTCGACAAGCCGGTGGTGGCCTATAAGGTGCTCGGCGCCGGTCGCGTCCTGCCCAAAGACACGCTCCCCTATGTGCTCAAACGCCTGCAGCGCAAGGATGGCATCTGCATCGGCATATTCCCGAAAAAGACCGACCAGATCGCCGAGAACGTCGCGCTGACGGGGAAGCTCTGGCGGGCAAGCTAAGGATCTGGCGAAGAATAACTTCCGCATTTGGTCGTAAGACGGATTG
>JBEKZQ010000418.1:0-5545 GCA_049509675.1 Thermoguttaceae bacterium
GGCCGAGGAAACCGCCGACGGCCGCGCGGTGCTGTTGACGCAGCGCGACGTCCGCGAGCTGCAGCTTGCCAGCGGCGCGATCCGCGCCGGCATCGGCATCCTGCTGCGGCGCGCCGGTCTTGGGCCCGCCGATCTGGACCTCGTCTTCCTCGGCGGCGGGTTCGGCAATTTCATCCGCCGCAACAACGCCCAACGGATCGGCCTGTTGCCCGCTGAAATCGAACATCACCGCATTCGCTACCAGGGCAACACCTCGCTGGCCGGGGCCCGGCTGGTGGCCTTATCCAGCCGTGCCCGGGCGCGGGCCGACGAGTTGGCCCGCCGCACCGAGCACGTCGACCTATCCAGCGACCTGCGCTTCCACCAGGCCTTCGCCGAGGCCATGCTCTTCCCGGAGGATTAGGGATTGGGGATTGGAGATGATATGGCGTCGGGGCTCATTGGACGAATAGGTACCATAAATAGTTCTGACCCCTTTTCCGCTCCTTGAAATTCGTCCGCTCCTTTTCCGCTCCTTGTCCGCTCCTTCGCTCCCCTTTTCCGCTCCTTGAAATTCGTCCGCTCCTTTTCCGCTCCTTGAGGAGTGAAAAAGAGTGAAAAAGGGGTCAGAGTGAAAAAGGGGTCAGAACTATTTTTCGTTCCGTATGGTGTTTCCTGGCCGGTTTTGGCGGGCAACGTACATAACTCTTGGCAGGAACGGCCCGGTCTTGCTTGCGCTTATCTCGCCATTTTACTCGACAAAGGAGGTCGTCCATAGGGGGCACCGGTCCCTCCGGCAATTGCTCGTCGCGCGGCGACCGGACAGCCGTGGCCATTCGCGCCATCCCCGGAACGCGCAGTTTGCCCTAGAAATTGGGCCGCGCGACGTGCTAGGCTGACCGCCGATGCTCAGGCCTCCGACAATTGATGACCGGCCACTCGGGCCGGTCGCTAAGGCGACACCGGGCGGGGTAAGTCCGTAGGCATTAAGACCAGAGGTAGCTCGGCACTGTAAGACGGCACGTTATATACACCCACCGGGAACGGTTCGTCATGCTGTCGATCCGTTCCCTATCGCCACGGTTGGATTCATTTCGACCCGTGCGAAGTATATAAGCTTCGTGACCGCGTTGTAAGACCGGCGTAACACCCTCGGCAGCCGTTAGGCATTGTAAGTCCAAAAGCCCTGAGCAGGAGGGGCTGTTCGCCAAGGCCGCCCAATCGGCAACCGGCGGATCACACATCCGCGCGGATTTTTCGCCGTGTGCGCACTGCCGGAATTCTTGCCGCATCGGTCCCGAAAGCGCGGTTCACATCTCCCATCCCCCTTGCGCCAAATGACTTACGGCGACAGTTCCCGCGACGCCGCCGCCGTCCACCCAGCGCGGCCACCGGCGCGCAATACCTTGCGACAGAATAGGTTACGTGCGAAATCGGCTAGTCGCCTTTTCTTGCCCCAAGGGCTTATGTTGAGACAAATGTACGGGCAAGCGCGTGGTACCCGAGCGCGCAACACATCGCGAAAGAACAGGTTACGTGCGAGATCGGCTAGCCGTCTTTTCTTGCCCCAGGGGCTTATGTTGGGAAAGGAGTCGAGAGGCGTGGGGCGTGAGGCGAGAGTCGAGGGTCAAGAGTCGAGAGGCGGCGCCGGGTGCCACTGGCTCCGCCAGTGCTCTTCTATGCCGTTTTCTTGCAGCACTGAAGCGCCGGAAACCTGCCCGCGTCGTTCGTCGGCGAACATGGAGCGTAATCGCAGGGCGGAACAGCCGTCGGCGGTTGACCTCCCTCGCGTGCCACTGCGCGCCGCAAGAACCCTCCGGAAGAACACTGGCAAAGCCAGTGGCACCCGGCAGGGCGGAACAGCAGTCGGCGGTTGACCTCCCTCGCGTGCCACTGCGCGCCGCAAGAGCCCTCCGGAAGAACACTGGCAAAGCCAGTGGCACCCGCCGGGAAACCGCCCGGGGCCACCCGGTCCCGATTCTGTCCCCCGATTCTCCCCGATTCATGGGACGGATTGGCAATTCGTCCTACGGGCAATGCTCTCGACCCTCGACCCTCGACTCTCGACTTCGCTGGTTCTAGCGGCGTTCCAGCACCCACTGCACGGCCCGATGGCTCAACTCATTGGCGTTGCTCAGGTTCAGCTTCGTTTTGATCTTTTCGCGATGGGTTTCGATCGTCTTATGGCTCAGGTTGAGCTTGCCGGCGATCTGCTTGGTGCTCATGCCCTGGCCGATCATGTCGAAGACTTCCAACTCGCGATTGGAGAGCATCTGGATCGGGTCGTGGCCCAGCGACTCGCCGCCGACGACGCTGTGCAACAAGCGGTTGGCCATCCGCGGGCTGAGGCACACTTCGCCTCGCATCACGCGGCGGATGGCATCGATGATCTTCTCCGGCGGCTCCTGCTTGCTCAGGTAGCCCACGGCGCCGGCACGCAACACCCGCTCGGCAAACAGCGCTTCATCGTGCATCGAGGCCACGAGCATTTTCACCTGGTCGTCGCGGGCCTTGATCTGCTCGATCAGATCGATGCCGTGGCCCGTCTTCAGCGACAGGTCCACGATCACCACGTGCGGATGGCTAGCCTCGACCAAGCGCAGCGCCTCCTCAGTATCTGCCGCCTCGCCGCACACCTCCAGGTCGGGCTCGGCAGAGATGGTGTCCGACAAGCCGCGGCGGACCAGCGGATGGTCGTCGACAATGAGGATCCGCACCCGTTGCGCCGCAAACGGGGTTGGAGTTCGTACGCCGTTCCGCATGTTCGTTTCCATGGTACACGTTGCTCCTATGCTATACGCCCTGCGGTTGTAGTCTACTGCTTGGCTACCCGGTTGAAAAGCAAACGGGCGCCGCTCCGCATGATCCTATCCGCTTGTGCAATAACCCGCCCGCATTCCTGCCCTTCTCCAACACACTGCGAGCGGTCTGGCCCCTACGCGGCAATGTACCCTATTTTCCCCGCAAAAACACGGGTGCGGCATCAGGAAGATATTGCTCGTGGGACGGGCAAATCCCTGTAGGTGCGCATCGGGGTTTTTCTGAGGACTCGGCCTTTCGTCGGCTCTTCCGTTTCTAGTGTTCTTCACCGAAAACCGAACACTGAAAACGGAAAACTCTACGGCTTGGCAATCACCGCGTAGGCGGCCAACTCGGGCGGGCTCTTGCCCAGATCGGTCTCGATGCGGATCGTCCGCACCACCTTGCCCGAGTTCGGACCGGCCACGAACGTGACCGGAATCACGTGCAACAGCTTGGGCGCGGGATCCGACTCGCGGCCGAACTCGAACGACCCGTCGGCACACGAAATGGAGACGATGCGGAAGGGCGTCTTGCCCTTGACGACCAGCGGCTTGGTCACGCGCTCGCCGGGCTCCACCACGCCCAGGAACAGCGAGGAGGGGCTGACGGTAACGCTGCCCAGGACGCGGGCTTCCACGGTCAAGGGAATCTGCGGCGTGCGCGGATCGTTGGTTACCAACATGATCTGATCGTTCAGGTAGCCGACCGAGGCGCCGGGATTCAAGCGGACGGCCAGGGCATAGGCGACCTGTCCGCCCGTGCGCGAGATCTCCACCAGGCCGGCCGACAGGTGCGGATCCACGCCGCGCACGTCGAGGATCCGCCAGTCGCTGCGGCCGGCATAGCTGACGGTCACCTGCCGCTGGGCGCCGACCGCCGGATCGACGTCGCCCAACTGCACGCTGCCGGGCTCGAACACCACGTCGCCGTGGATGTATCCCTTGACGTGCAACTGCACTTCCGCCGGGTACGGCTTGTCGAGGGTGACGGTGAGCGTGGCCCCCCGCTGCCCGAGAAACAAGCCCGTATTGAAGGTGGCGATAATGGCCCCTTTTTCGTACGTTCTGAGCGTGGGCGTGCCCACGCGGACACTTGTGCAGCCGCAACTGCTGCGGACACCCGTGATGTGGACTTCTTCCATGTAGATGTTCGAGAGCGCGAATTCGTGCTCGGCCTTCGCCCCCCGGGCGCAGTTGCCGAAATCGTGTTCGGCGTTTTCGAACATCTTCGTGGCCCACTCTTGCCCCCATGCCTGGGAGCCGGCCAGCAGCATCCAGAATCCAACAACAATAAGCCTGCGGGACATGCGTAACCTCTCCACGATGTCGATCCGACGTTGCGCGCCAGACGATCGAAAACCATTTTCCGCTTCTCACGCTACAGCCTGCGCACCCTGTTAGGCTATACCCGGGCGGAAAAACGCTCCAATTTCTGCCCAATCGTTACTGAATCACGCCAAACTCTATGTTTTTCGCGGAAGTCTGTCAACTTCGGTCAAGGAGATTGAGTGTGATTACCACGCAGACGGAGGTCGCTACCCCCCTTTGTGGCTGCTCTTGGGCTGAAAACAAAGAAATCTCCCCGGCGCGGATTGCCAAAGCAGGCCACTTTTCGATAGGATATGGGATTCCGCGCCCTTGGCCACGGGTGCAATGGCTAACCCTCTCCCATCGTGCCATTGCGGCACACTGGAGATGGGACGCCGAATCCGCAATTTGCAAAACGGTTGAGTCACCCCGGTGTTTGAGTCACTGCAAGAAAATCTGCGTTCGGCATTGAAGACCCTCCGCGGCCGCGGCAGGCTCAGCGAGTCGAATATGCGCGACGGGCTGGCCTTGGTGCAGCGCGCCCTGCTCGAGGCGGACGTTAGCGTTTCCGTGGCCAAAGATTTTGTCGGCCGCGTGGCGGAACAGGCCGTCGGCGAAACGGTGCTCAAGTCGCTCGATCCCACCCAGCAACTCGTTGGCATCGTCCACAACGAACTGGTCCAGTTGATGGGGCCGGTGGACCATTCGCTGCACCTGCGCCGCGAACTGACGGTGTTGATGCTGTGCGGCCTGCAGGGCTCGGGCAAGACGACCACGTGCGGCAAACTGGGGCAACTGCTGAAGCAACGGCAGAAAAAACCGATGCTCGTAGCCGCCGACTTGCAGCGCCCCGCCGCCATCCAGCAGTTGCAGATCATCGGCCAGCAGCTTGGCCTGCCGGTCTACGCCGATCTTGCCGCAACGGATCCGGTGGCGCTGTGCCAGGCCGCCGTGAAAGAGGCCCGCGCTGCCGGCGCCGACGTGCTGATCCTCGACACGGCCGGCCGATTGCACGTCGACGAAGAGTTGATGGCCCAGTTGACCCGCATCGACCAGCGCGTCGAGCCCGAACAGGTCTACCTGGTGGTCGATGCGATGACCGGCCAGGATGCGGTTCGCAGCGCCACGGCCTTCAACGAGGCCCTGGAACTCGACGGCGTCATTATGACCAAGCTCGACGGCGACGCCCGCGGCGGGGCCGCCCTGTCGGTCAAGGCGGTCACGGGCGTGCCGATCAAGTTCGTGGGCACCGGCGAGCATCTCGACGCGCTGGAGGAGTTCCATCCCGACCGCATGGCCGGCCGCATCCTCGGCATGGGCGACATCCTCACGCTGGTCGAGCAGGCGCAGCAAAAATTCGACCAGGAGGAGGTTGCCAAGCAGGAGGCCGAACTCCGCCGCGGCGAGTTCACCCTGGAGAGTTTCAAGAAACTCCTCGGCCAGACGACCAAGCTCGG
>JBEKZQ010000419.1:0-5511 GCA_049509675.1 Thermoguttaceae bacterium
GATTTGCCCACGTTGGGCCGACCGACGATAACAACCTGCGGAACACCCATCAAGAACTCACAGTCAGACTGCGGAAAAGCGTCGCTTGCCCCGACCTTCTCCAACGATAACCCAGCCTCCATAATAATTGAGAATCCGTGCTCCGGCTAGTCCCCGGGGGGGAGATGTGGTAGGATGGCTGTTTCGGGGTTCGGTGCAGAACGTGCGAAAGCGCGGTAGGGTGGGTCGAGCGCAGCGAGCCCCACCAATTCGCGCGATAGTTGCAGTGGCCCCCAACCCGCTTCCACCCTGGAGCTGCGAAAATGGACGCCGACCGCACCCGCAAGGCACTGGCACAGCGGTTGGAAAGCCTGCGCCAGGCCGGGGTAACGCACGTTCCCCGGGCGGGGGACTGTCCCAGTTTTCGTTCCACGAAAACGGGACTGTCCCCCTCGGCGCCACCCCCTTCCGCGGCGCCGCAAGAACTGCCCATTGCCTTCCCCCGCGGCGGTGATGAGACAATCGACGGTCCGCCGCAGCCGCAACCACCGGCGGAAACTGCCGAGCCGGTCGTCGACCGGGCGGCGGCCTTGGCGTTGGTCGCCCAGCGGGTGGCCGCCTGCCAGCGTTGTGCCGAACTGGCCCGCACGCGCACGCAAACCGTCTTCGGCACGGGCAATCCCCACGCCCGGCTGGTCTTCCTGGGCGAGGCCCCCGGCGCCGACGAAGATCGCCTGGGTCAGCCGTTCGTGGGCCGGGCCGGGCAATTGCTCACCGACATCATCGTCAAGGGGATGAAACTGCGCCGCGAGGACGTTTATATCATGAACATCCTGCGGTGCCGTCCGCCCAGCAACCGCGCGCCGCTGCCGGTCGAGGCGGCCGCTTGCCGCGAGTATCTCGACGCCCAGTTGAGCATCATTCAGCCGGAATTCATTTGCTGCCTGGGCGCAGTGGCCGCCCAAAACCTGTTGGGCACCGACACGGCCATCGGCCGGCTGCGGGGCCGGATCCACGATTTTCACGGCATCCGCGTCCTTTGCACCTACCATCCGGCATACCTGTTGCGCAATCCCGACGCCAAACGTTTCGTGTGGGACGATATCAAGATTTTGATGAAGGAAATGGGGCTGTAAGGATCGGCGAATAAACAAGTGTCGCAACAATCGTACTCATCTCGCTCCGCGAGATGGAATTCATCACGCGGAGCGTGATGACTACTTTCGAGAACAGGACAATTATTGTTTCGCCGATCCGACGCATGAAACTACGCACCACTTTCATGGCTAATGAATGATTCTCGCATTCGCTTGATGCTTTGCCTGCTCGGCCTGTGTCTCCTGGCCGGCGGCTGCGCACGGGATTTGGAGACGGCCTACGGACGGCTGGACGATCCCGGCGCCGCGCAAAGCATCAACGGCACCGCCGTGCTGGCCGGCATGTTCCAGCACGCGGGCCATAAAGTGAGCTCCGCGTCGTCGTTGACGCCCTCGCTGCTCCGCCGGGCCGATTGCATCGTGTGGTTTCCCGACGATTTCCAGCCGCCCTCGGACAAAGTCTGCGACTGGTTCGAGAGTTGGCTCAACGAGAAACCCAACCGCACGCTGATCTACGTGGGACGCGATTTCGACGCCGAACCCTGGTACTGGGAGAAAGTGGCCCCTGCCGCCCCGGCCGAACGAAGCAACTGGGTCGCCAATCGCCGGGCACGGGCGGCACGCGATTTTCGGACTGCCCGCGAAAAGATCGCCGAGACGGCGGAGTGCCCGTGGTTCACCATCCAGGACAAGTCGCAGCCGCGCAAGGTGCGCTCGCTGGCCGGCAAGCCCGATTGGCTTGCCGGCATCGACCCCGCGCGGCTGGAGATCGAGTTGGTGGGACGGATCGTCCCCTCAAAGGACGCCGACGTGCTCTTGCGATCGGAAGACGACGTGCTCTTGAGCAAACAGGAGTGCGGCGACGGCCGGGTGCTCGTGGCGGCCAACGGCTCGTTCCTGCTCAGTGTGGCCCTGGTGAACCACGAGCATCGCAAACTGGCCGGGAAACTGATCGACGCGGTCGGTTCCCCCGGCCAGAAGGTGGTTTTCCTGGAAAGCGGACACGGCGGACCGCCGATTCGCGACCAGGACGAGGGACCGCCGACCTATCCCACCGGGCTGGAAATCTTCAACGTCTGGCCGACCAATTGGATCCTCTTGCACCTCTCGGCCGTGGGCATTTTGCTCTGTTTCGCGCGGCTGCCGCTATTTGGCCGGCCGCAGCCGCCGGAGCCGCCCGAAACCGCCGACTTCGGCAAACATCTCGACGCCGTGGCGGACCTGTTGGCCCGCTCGGGCGACGACGCCTACGCCCGATCGCGGCTGTCGCACTATCGTCAATTGGAGTAGAGTTTTCAGTGTTCAGTTTTCAGTTTTCAGTTTTCAGTTTTCAGTTTGTAGGTCCGGCACTCTATGCCCGACAACCTCAATTGAGTATTCCGCATGAATGAACTGCCTGCCGATTCCGCGGGTGCCACTGGCTCGGCCAGTGCTGATCTGGGTGCCACTGGCTCGGCCAGTGCTGATCTGGGTGCCACTGGCTCGGCCAGTGCTGATCTGGGTGCCACTGGCTCGGCCAGTGCTGATCTGGGTGCCACTGGCTCGGCCAGTGCTGATCTCGCTACGCTAAGCCCGGACGTGAGTTCTTCCGCGCCCACCAAAACCCTGTTCGAGCGCATCACCGCCGAGGTCCGCAAGGTCTTCGTGGGCCAGGACGAGTTGGTGCTGGGCACGTTGGTGGCCCTGTTTTCCAACGGACACGTGCTGATCGAGAGCGTGCCGGGGCTGGGCAAGACGCTCTTCGTCCGCACGCTGGGCCAGGTGCTGGGCTGCCAGTTCGGCCGCATCCAGTTCACCGCCGACCTCATGCCCTCGGACATCACCGGGGCGCCGATCTTCGACATGAAGACCCAGGAGTTCCGTTTCCGGCCCGGCCCGGTCTTCACGCAACTGCTGCTGGCCGACGAGATCAACCGTTCGCCGGCCAAGACCCACGCGGCCCTGCTGGAGATCATGCAGGAGTACCGGGTAACGATCGAGCGCACCAGCCATCCGATCGCCCGGCCGTTCCTGGTAATGGCCACGCAGAATCCGATCGAGTCGGAGGGCACCTACAATCTGCCCGAGGCCCAACTGGACCGTTTCATGTTCAAGTTGCTGATCGATTATCCGTCGGTCGAGGAAGAGGCCAACATCCTGGCCATGCACAGCGTCCAGGTGGAATTGGATCGGCGCCTGGCCGTGCTCCAGACGGTCACCAATCCCGCGGAGATCGTGGCAGTGACCTGCCGCAACGGCGAGGTGCAGGTCGATCCCAAGCTGTTGGGTTACGTTAACGCGCTGGTGCGGCAAACGCGGGCCTGGCCGCAGTTGCACCTGGGGGCGTCGCCGCGGGCGGGCATCTCCCTGATGCAGGGCGCGCGAACGCTGGCCGCCTTCCGCGGCCGCGACTACGTCGTGCCCGACGACGTCGTGGAACTGGCCCTGCCCGCGCTGCGACACCGCGTGATCCTCTCGGCCGAGGCGGAAGTGGAGGGCCAGGCGGTCGATGACGTGCTGCGCGAGGTGCTCCGCAGCGTGGAGGTGCCGCGCTTGTGAACGGCTTCGCCATCGTGCTCTTGAAGCTTGCGGCACTGAGCTTGCCTCTGGGCGGATTGGCCTGGGGCATGCGCATCTTTCCCCGCCGGCCGCTGCTGTGGCTGGCCCTGATTCCGGCCCTGGTGAGCTTCGGCGTTCCGATCTGGCCGGGGCTGACAGGGCCGATCGTGGCGATCGACGTGACGCTGGCTCTCGTGCTGGCGGGCGACGCCCTCACGTTGCCCGCGCGGCGATTGTTTTCGGCCGAGCGCAGCGCGGGCCGCATCGCCTCGCTGCGCAAACCGCACAAGGTCTCGATCGTGCTGGCCTATCGCGGCCGCCGCGGCCGCAACCTCTGGCTCCGCGACGACGTGCCGCACGAACTGAACCCCGAGCCCAGCCAGTTCGCCTTCCGCGCGGCCCCGCAGACGCGCACGGTGCTCAGCTACACGTTGCGCCCCAGCCGCCGCGGAGCGTTCGTGCTGGGCAATGCCCACCTGCGCGTCCGCAGCCGCTTGGGCCTCTGGCAGCGGCTGATCGATTGCCCGGCGAACACCACCATCCACGTCTATCCCGATCTGAAGCAACTCGATCAGTACGCCCTGCTGGCGCGGACCAATCGCCTGCGGTTGCTGGGGGTCCGCCGCGTCCGCCGCATCGGGCAGGACCACGACTTCGAGCGGCTCCGCGACTACACGATCGACGACAATTACAAACACATCGACTGGCGCGCCACCGCCCGCCGCCGCCGCCTGACCGTCAAGGACTTCCAGTCCAGCCAGAGCCAACGCATCATCTTCCTCATGGACTGCGGGCGGATGATGACCAACCAGTGCGGCGGCCTGAGCCTGTTGGACCACAGTCTCAACGCCGTGTTGATGCTCGCCTACGTGGCGCTGCGGCAGGGCGACCAGGTGGGCATGATCCACTTCTCGAACGAGATCCACAGCTTCGTGCCGCCGCGGGCCGGAATGCGGCAGATGAACCGCCTCCTGCACGCCTCGTTCGATCGCTTTCCGCAGTTGGTCGAATCGCGCTACGATCAGGCATTTCGCTACCTGGCCGCGCATTGCCGCAAGCGCTCGCTGGTCGTGCTCATGACCAACGTCATCGACGAGGTGAACGCCCACCAGATCCAACGGCACTTGCGCAACCTTGCGGGCAGGCACTTGCCGCTGGGCGTGCTCCTGCGCGATCGGCGGCTGTTTGCGGCGGTCGAGGTCGAGCAACCGGCGGGCAGGCAGTTATGGCGGGCGGCCGCGGCGGCCGAAATCCTCGCCTGGCGCCACCAGGTGCTGGCCGACCTGCAAGCGGGCGGCGTGTTGTCGCTGGACGTCTTTCCCGAGAGCATGACCGCCCCCTTGGTGAACCGCTACCTGGAGATCAAGGCCCGACATCTGTTGTAAGGTCCCTGCGCCAATGAATGCCAGGGTGGTCGATTGCCGCGGGCAAGTGCCCATCCGGCCTTGTCGGACGCGGACCACGGGCATAAGATAATCGGCGACGTGGTACTGATTTCCTCCCATACTGCAAGGGGAACTCGCAATGACTCCTAAGGACGTTTTCCGCCAGATTCTGGACTCCGGCGACATGCTCCTGCGCGCCTTCGTGGGCGACCTGAGCGATGCCGATCTGTTGGTCCGCAGTGTGCCGGGCAGCAATCATACGGCCTGGCAACTGGGACACTTGTTGGCCGGCAGCTCGCGCATGCTCACGGCGCTGGGGCATCCGGCGCTGGAGCTGCCCCAGGGTTTTGCGGCGGCCCACTGCGCGGAGACAGCCGCCTCGGACGACCCGGCCCGTTTCGCCAAGAAGGCGGAATACCTGGCGCTGCTGGACAAGGCGAAAGCGGCCATCCTGGCCGCCATCGAGGCCACCCCGGACGACCGGCTCGACGCGCCCGGACCAGAAGCGATGC
>JBEKZQ010000042.1:0-19303 GCA_049509675.1 Thermoguttaceae bacterium
GGCCCCCGCCATAGCCACGCCAGCAGCCCGGCCACGCTCAGCAGCCACATGGGCGTGAGCGAGAAGATGCCGTGGTGGCCGACCAGGACGTGCAGGGCGTATCGCGGCGGCGACGGTTCGCCCACGTCGATCCCCTGCCGGTTGGTCCAATAGCTTTGCACAGTCTGGCCGTTGCGCTGGTAGGAATAATCGTACCAATTGTCGCCCTCGTCGCGGTGCAGGTAAGGCGGCTTCAGGCTATGATGGGCGATCCAATTGGTGCCGAAAAAAGCCACGGTCACCAGGGCGGCCGCCGGCAGGTAAGCCAGCAGCGTCGGCCATGGCGCCTTCCACAACAAGGCCAGGCTGATTACCGCCAGCAGCGACAAGGCAGGCAGTTCATCGCTGACCATCAGCGCGCCGCACAGCCCGGCCAGGGCAAGGAGCGGCCAGCGACTCTGGTCGTCCCACCAGATCCGCTCGGCCGCGCACAGCAGCACGGCGGCACAGGCGGCCGCCGGCAGATGATTGTTGATGGTGATGGCGAAGGTGCTTAAGAAAGTGCCGAACACGGCGGCCGCCATCGCGAACATCCGCCCCCAGTCGCTTGTGCCCAGCCGTTCGATCAGCCCGGCCAGTGCCAGGAAAAAGACCAGCAGGCTGAGGACGTTGATCGAAAGGATCATGAAGCGGCCGATCTCGAAAGGATGGGCGGCGAGCGTCCGGCCGGTCAGGCGGTAGATCAGCCAGTACGGGCCCGCCATGAGCGTGGACATTAGCGGCGGCTTGCTGGAATAGAGATGGCCCCCGTGTTTGACCATGTCGATGGTGTCCCAGCCCGGTTGTTGGATTACCTTATCGATGGCATAGGGTGCGCCGTCGACGCGCATTTCGGGCTCGACCAGTGCGCGAACGGCGCACCAACGGCTGCGATCGTTGGCGCTTAGGAACGGCCGCCGCATGGCCAGCGCGGCCGGCAACCGCGCTTTCTCGGCCTCCAATGCCTGTTCCAACTCGCGGCCGGCAATGCCTTGCTTCTGCAAGACCAGCTTCAGCTCGTTAAGCCGTTTCTTCACCAGGTAGTCCTGTACGGCCGTACGGTCGACGGCGTCCAGCGCCAGGATCCGCCCCATGACCGAGCCGAGGCCGACCACGATCAACAGGCAGTAAACAGTGCCACGCAGCGTGCGCGCGGAGTCGTCGGACATGGGATTAGGGATTAGGGATTAGGGATTAGGGATTAGGGATTAGAGTCTGAGGTCGGGGTTTTGCGTTATGCGAAATTGTATGTGAATACGGATTTTTCGAGGTTGCGTTGCGTGTCTTCCAATCGCTAATCCCTAATCCCCAATCCCCTTTTTTTCCGGCGGCGTGCGCTGGGCGATCGAGTACGATTTGTTTCCCGGACTGTGGTTCGCCACGAACAACTCGGCCAGGATGCCGATCGACATCAACTGGCCTCCGAACAGGATCAGGCCGACCGCATAGACCAGCGCCGGGCGTTGGTGCAGGGGCGTGAGATGGAGGTCCGGGCAAAACTGCGACGCCATCCAATAGCCGGTCAAGTACAAGAGCACCAGCAGGCCCAAGAAGAACGATCCCAGGCCGAGCGTGCCCAGCACGTGTTGCGGACGCTGCCCGAAACCGGTAATGAACTTGACCGTCAGGAGATCGAGAAAACCTTTGACGAACCTGCTCACGCCGTACTTCGAGTGGCCGAAGCGGCGTGGGCGGTGATGGACCGGCACTTCACCCACGCGGAATCCGCGCCCGGCCGCCAACACCGGCACGAAACGGTGCAACTCGCCGTATACGCGGACCTCGCGGAGCACTTCGCGGCGGTAACACTTCATGCCGCAATTGTGATCGTGCAGCTTGACGCCTGTCAACATGCTCACCAGGCAGTTGAAGACCCGCGACGGAAAGACTTTGTGCCACGGATCGTGACGCACCTTCTTCCAGCCGCTCACGACATCGAAACCCTTCTCCGCCTCGGCCAGCAAGCGGGGGATTTCCTGGGGATCGTCTTGCAGATCGGCATCCATGGTCACGACCCACTCGCCTTGGGCCTGCTCGAAGGCGGCACTCAAGGCCGCCGCCTTGCCGAAGTTGCGGCGGAAGCGGATGCCGCTGACGCGGGGGTCTGCCGCGGCCAGCCGGGAGATCACGCTCCACGTGCCATCGGTCGAACCATCGTCGACGAAGATGACCTCCATCGCATAGCCTTGGGCGGCCGCCACGGCCGATAGCTCGTCGTACAACAGGTTGAGGCTGTCGGCCTCGTTGAAGACCGGAATGACAATGGAAAGCATTACTTGGACGCCCTCACCCACATCTTTGCGGGGTTAGTATATGTCAAGCGGAGGCATCAGGCGAGGTCGGTGTGACTGTTGGCCGCGTGAAGTATAGGATACCCGAAATCGCCAGTTCCGCCACCAGCCATACCAATCGCAGCAGGACCGCGGCGGAAATCGCAGTCGTCCCGCCGTATTGGGGGGAAAGCAGTTCGGCCACGATCGCCTCGCGGGTGACCGCGCCGCCGGGGATCATGGAGACGAAACCGCCGACCACGCCGAGGGCCACGGCAGCCACGTCCAGCGAGAACTGTCGGATCAAGTCGGTCTGGGCGGCAATGCCCATTGTGCGGAGGGCCGCCCACAGACTGGCGCCCATGAGGGCCCAGCCCACCAGCAAGCCCAGCCAGCCGGCCAGCAGGGTTTTGTAGCTCAATCGGGCCAGTTGCTCGATGACTGCGGGGTTCGCCCGGCCCACGCTCCCCCAGCGGGCCAGACGGGAAAAGACCGGCGGCAAGGTCGGCAGTCCGGCCACGGCGAGCACGGCCAGCGAGGCCCACAGCAGCGGTCCGCGTTGGGCCAGCCCCAGGGCCAGGATGGCGGCGGCCAGCAACGCCCCCACCGACATCATCGTCAAGGTGGAGAGGAATACGCCGGCCACGGCCGGCCCGGTTTCGACCCGCTGGCTGCGGATCAGCCCGGTCCGCAGGACAACGACCAGGGCTTTGCCGGGCACATACTTGCCCAAGTGGCCGATGTAATAGGCCCGCAACGTTTCGCTCAAGCGGGGCCGCTGGCCCAGGGCGATGAGGATGCGGTGCCAAAAAAGCCCTTCCGGCAAGATGCCCAGCAGGTACAGGCAGCCGGAGACGGCCAGCCAGCTCGGCGCGAGCGACAGCGGGCGGCGGCCCAGATCGGCCAGGGCCTTTGCAATCGTGCCCCGAATGAACCACACGACCAGGGCCACGATCAACAGTTTGACCGCAGCCCAAAGCCATTTGCGCGAAGAATTCTCCGATGGTTGCACTGGTGCGTCGTCCCGTAGGTCACGGCGTTGTCGAGGGTTGGTTCCCCCGTTGCCATTGTGATGGCAGCGATGCCGCTTGGCAAGCGATGGGAAGGAAAACGCAGGAGAACTGCAAAGTCGGGGTCTGGTCCATTTTTCGGCTGATAGGCATTGCCATTTGGCCGAACTCGTGACCGAAAACATGGACCTGACCCCTTCGCGTCAGCGGAAACGGCGTCGATGAGACGCTTCGGGCAGGCGCACCATAGAGGATCGCAGAGGCGGTTACCCAGGCGATGACATTCAACTTTCTCACCCTCTGCGGTGAGTCCTAAAACAGATTGACAGCGGGAGTTCCCGACGCGCAAAATGGAGAACGTCCGCAGGCCGACAGTTTCAACGGGAGGCACGTTCGTGACCACTACACGGGTACAGCGCATCTTGGACGAGGTCGGCGCGATCGCTTTCGCCGGGGTGTTCGACACCTTGTCGGCGAAGCTCGCCCAGGACGTCGGTTTTCCGCTGGCCTTCGTCTCCGGCTATTCGGTCGCGGCCACGGCCATCGGCGAGCCCGATCTGGGTCTGCTCACGCAGACCGAAATGATCGAGCGGGCAAGGCGGATCTGCATGAGCGTGCAGATTCCCATCATCGTCGACGCCGACACGGGCTACGGCAACCCGCTGAACGTGTACCGCACGGTACACGAGCTGATTGCGGCCGGGGCGGCCGGCTGCTTTCTCGAAGATCAGGTCTGGCCGAAGAAGTGCGGGCACATGCGCGGCAAGCGGGTGGTTGACCGCGAGGAGTATGTGCAGAAGATCCGCGCGGCGGTGGAGGCCCGCGCCGGCCGGGATTTCTTCATCGTGGCCCGGACCGATGCCCTGGCGGTCGCCGGCATGGACGAGGCGGTGGACCGGATCGAAGCGGCGCGGGAAGCGGGGGCCGACGCCAGTTTTGTCGAGGCCCCCGGCTCGCTGGAGCAGCTTGCCGAGATCGGCCGCCGCCTGCCGGCGCCGATCGTCGCCAACATGATCGAAGGCGGCAAGACGCCGGTGTTGCCCCGCCAACAACTCGCCGACATGGGATTTCAACTGATCCTTTATCCTCTGGCCGGCTTGTTTGCCGCGGCCCGGGCGATCCATCGCATCTACGACACGCTGCGCCGCAACGGCACGACGCTGGGCGAGGAGTCGCCGCTGATGGAGTTTGCGGAGTTCAATCGGCTGATCGGAGTCGAGGAGAAGTACGAGCTGGCTCGGCGGTTCGGCGTATCCTGAAGGACTGCCCCGGGTGCCACGCCGCCCTCACCCCGACCCTCTCCCGGTGGGAGAGGGGGACGATTTCAGAGGCTGATGCGGCGGCGCCCGGGTGCCAGGCTTGCCCGTGCTTCTTCTGATCGGCTCTCACGGCCGCGCATCGCCAACGCGGTTAAACTCTGGGAAAGGCCGACAGAAGTGGGCCGAGTGCGATGATCGCTGACTTCGATCTTCAGCGAGGGATGCGCGGAGAGCTTTCTGGCAACTCAATGGTGCAAGAACCGGCAGGGAAGGGCACTGGCAAGCCTGGCACCCTTGTTCCACAAGCTGAGAAGAGCGGTTGCCGCGATCGATCGTGCCCGGTCAACCGGAAGCCGAGAAGTCTCCGTTTCACCTGGTACAACCGTTAGGATGCGGTCGCGTCCGATTTACCGGCGCAGTGGGAAATAACGACAGATTTTGGGCAACCGGTCGGAAGCGATCTTCCGATTCCGAAGTTTCACTTCCTTACGGAATTGCGAGGTATTCCGATGAAGGAGCCCTATTTGCCCCGTCCGATACTTTGCCAGGTACACTTGAACTCGTGGTAGCGGAAAAAGGAGCGGAAGAAGGGGGCAATCAGCTTTTGTGCGCAGCGCGCGACGACCAATCTTGGGTCGGTGCGTGCTCACAACAGCAAGAGGTTTCCTGGTCCCTGTTCCACGCTCGCCAGGGGTTCTTGCAGAATTCTGGCATTGGTCGGACGGATCACACTACCAGCCGCATGGATAGGAGCGTAGAAGATGAAGATACAATTTGCGACGATTGCAGCGATTGTGCTGGGCGTAACGATGATAGGTTTGAGGACGGAAGCCGCGGACGTGGCTGCTGCCTCCTTGAAAATGCCGGAGTTCGCCCGGCAAGACACCAACCTTCCCCAGGAGTTGGCTGCCAATGAGGAGGCGCAAGCCGCCCCTCCGGCCCCCGTTGCGGGAACGAGCGCCAAGCAACCCGCCGCGCAAGCGGCGACGCCGGCTGCCAGCGAGCCTGCCGCAACCGCCGCCGACTGTGCGGACAAGCCCTGGACTCTTCCCGAGCCCTGCGCGCTGCAAGAACTGGGAATCAAGCAGTACGGCTGGCTCGAACAGGGAGCGACCTTCAATTCGCTCAGCCCGCGCGATCGTTGGAACGGCCCGGTGTTCACCAATGATCGCAGCAATGAGTACGAAATGAATCAGTTGTGGCTGGGTTGGGAGCGGCCCGTCAAGACCGACGGCTGCGGCTTTGACATTGGCGGGCGGATCGACCTGGTGTACGGGACGGACTGGCGCTACGGCGACTGCTACGGCCTGGAATCGCGCTTCGATGCGCCCCACGACTTCTATGGAATGATCATTCCGCAGTTCTATCTGGAGACGGCCTACAACGACCTGACGGTGAAGACGGGCCATTACGCCCCATCGATCGGCTATGAGGTCGTGGCCGCGCCGGGCAACTTCTTCTACTCGCACTCGTATGCCCTGGGCTACTCCGAGCCCGTGCTGGTCACCGGCGTCCAAGCCGATTACAAGCTCAACGACAATTGGAACGTGATCGGCGGTTTCCATGAAGGCTTCAATCAGTTTGAGGACCTGAACGACAAGCTGCACTTCCTGGGCGGCCTGAAATGGCATAGCGACTGCAGCAAGACGAGCCTGTCCTTCATGACCGACGTGGGTCCCCAGGACCCGGCCGGTGAGAACGACCAGTACGTGTGCGTCACGGTGCTCAAACAGCAGATCGGCCCGAAATGGCTCTATGCGGCCGAGCAGTACTTGGGCGGCACCGAGCACGGCGACCCGAGCACCGGCGGATATGCCCGGTGGTACGGTTTGGACCAGTACCTGATCTACACCGTCAACAAGTGCTGGTCGTTTGGAACGCGCTTGGAATTCTTCCGCGACGAGGAAGGATCGCGGGTGGCCGGCGTGAGCAACTTGAGCGCCGAGTTCACGGGCACGCCCGGGTTCGGCTGGACGGGCGCGCCGGGGTTCGCCGGGACCTTTACCGAAGCCACCATCGGCTTGAATTGGCATCCCAACGCAAACTTCATCCTGCGGCCCGAACTTCGTTGGGACTGCTACGACGGTTCCCGCAACCTTCAGAATCAACTACCCTTCGGCGACGGGAATCGCAGCAGCCAGTTCCTCTTCGCCACCGACTTGATCTTCACCTTCTGAGCGGGCAGGGTGAAAACGCTAACGCATCGGGGGCAGCAGAGACCGCTCTGCTGCCCCAGTGCGTTGCTGCGATCAACCCGGGACCGGCCGGTTCGCCGCCATTACCGAAAGGGCGGATAACGGCCGAATTCCCACGAGGTCCGCGGCGCTACGCTCCACCCGCCGCCAGACATCGTGCCGGGCGCGTCGTACGTCGCCGCCGGGGGCGTCGCTGGCACGGCTTCCACCCCGGTTACCGGCTTGTACGTCTGATAGACCACCGGCCCCGAAGGCGCCGGGGCGACAGTCTGCGCCGCCGCCGTTGGCGCCGGGTTCGTCGCCGCATGGCAGGTCGAAGACGCGGGGTAGTAATAATACGCGTGGCCCCCGCGGAACCAGCCGGCTTCACTCGCCGAACTGCCGACCAACAGCACCAGGGCCGCACCGATCATCGTCGCATAGACTTGACAACATCTCATTAGGCATACTCCCAATTCTTCAAGCACGGGAAATTGAAAAAACATCATTTTGCTGCGCAGGCGCCAATAGATTTGGCGCTAATGGATTTTTCGTAAATCGTGTACCGCGGACAAGTGCTCGTGTTGGCTGCCGCCGCATGCCCCAACGGCGTATCGTAAAAAGCCCGATGCGCAAGCGAGGTGCGAAGAACACGTTGCAGATCGGGCAATGGCTGTTTCAGTCAAAGCTCACACTGCACAAGCAATGGCGAGGCCGCTGGCACGCGAGCGGCCGGCAAGAACGCCTGATGATCGGCGAAGCAATAACTGTCCTGTTCTCGAAAGTAGTCATCACGCTCCGCGTGATGAATTTCATCTCGCGGAGCGAGATGAGTACGATTGTCGCGACCGTTATTTATTCGCCGATCCTTATGGACACCTGCGTGGGCGAAGACCAAGGCGCGGAGGCAGGCAATCAAGTCCCGCGCGCGGCGGCCCGATCACCGCTGGCCCAACACGTATTTATGCCACTGCTTGGTAAGGTCCTTCTCGTCCCAGCCGTAAATCTTTTCGATGACCGCCAGCGGGTTCTTGTCTTCCCGCAACGCCAGGAGCAGTGCGGCGAACTTGTCCGGCTTGCCGGCCAGCAGGCCGACGAGAGTCCAGGCCTCGGCATAGTGCGGCAGGACCATGGTCGTGGTGTCCAATCGCAACAGTTGGGCCACGGGCGAAACCTGCCCCGCGGCGATTCGCTGCTGAACCAGATGGATCCAGGCCCGGCGGTCGGTGCCCAGATCGCGGCTCTCGTCGCGGTAGCTGGTGTTGAAGAGCATGACGGCGGGCGCCCCGGCCAGCACGCTTTCCATGCCGTTGGCGAAGCCGGTGGCCAGGGGATCAATCTGCTGCGGCTCGAGCTCGGCCAGTTGCGTCAGGTACATGTAGCCGATGCCCAAGGCGACGACCCGGTGTACCCACTCGGGCTGCTGTCGCTCCATGCACACCACGGCGAAGTTCTGCGAGTCGTATCCCACGCCTTTCTGGATGCGGGCCTTCAGGTCGGCGAGGCCCCCGGGCGAGTTCGGCTGCTGGAAGCGATCGCCCATGGCGTCGAACATGGCGGCGATCCATTTCTCGTACTCATAGCGGCGGCGGAGCAGGATGACGTGGGCCGAACGCTTGTCCAGCCCGGAACGCACCGGCTCCTTGAACTTCGTCTCGAGGAACTTCTCCACCTTCTTGACGTCGGCCAGGAACGGGCCGCAATCTTCTTTGGCGGCCCATAGCGTCACGTGCTGCGCGGCGACGGGCGACACGTCGGCGCCGCTGGCGGCGGTGATCCTGGCGACCAGTCGAAGAACGCTTTCTCGCTGCGCGTCGCTGCTGGAAAGCCCCTGGCCGGCAATCACGGCGCCCGCCCTGGCGTCGCCCTGCGACGGCGCGGCGGCGGCATCCTTGAGCGCCGCGATCTGGTCGGGCGTGAAGCCCATGCGGCGGAGTTGGTTTTGCGCGGCGGCGGTCATGGGAAAAGCGACGCCGCGCTGTTGCGCGCCCGCCACGATCTCATCGAGGGCGACGTGCTCGCGACGCATGCGGACGATGTCCTTGACGGCCAACGGCCGGTCCTGGGCCGCTGCGGCCGGCGCTTTCGGGCCGGCCGCGTCCTGGGCCCATCCCGGCCATCCCGCGGCGAGAACCGCCACGATCCATCCAGTCCTTAACCAAGCGCTGCGGCCCGCGTGCATCGGTTGAGCATTCCTTCCTGCAGTCTTGCAAGGCGCCGATTCAAAGTCCCCCTCTCCCTCCGGGAGAGGGCCGGGGAGAGGGGAACGGAGATAAAACGTGGCTTCCTTAATTTCCCTGCGTCTCGAATCCCGCCCTCATCCCAACCCTCTCCCGAAGGGAGAGGGAGGACCTGAATGCCTACGGCGCCGCCAGCGGAGAGGCGATGGTAGGATCGCGCAGATCCTCCAACATCTTCTTGTAGATTGGCCGCTCGGGCACGTCGATCAGCTTGAGCGTGAGCCCGGCGCTGTTGGCCTTTTCCATGGCCGCGGCGAACTCGGCCTTCCTGCCCGCCTGGTGGTAGGCCTTCGCCTGGTGGAACAATCGCAGCGGCGCAGCACCGTCGGCGATCGCTTCCGCGAGGTCGGCCAGGGCCTTGTCGGTTTGTCCCAGGGCGATATAGACGCAGGCGCGGGAATCGAGCATCGAGGGGATGGGGCCAACGAGATCCATCGCCCGGTTGACCAGTCGCAGCGACTCGTCGAGCTTGATTTCGCGCTCCGCCAGCAAGAGGGCCAGATTGTTGTTGGCCTGCGGGTCATTGGCATCCTGGGCCAGGACTTCACGATAGCAAGCCTCGGCCTTGTCGTACTCTTGCTCCGTGCTATACATCTCGGCGGCCACGACCACCAGCGCCGTGGGCCGGTTGAATTTTTGCAGGGCCTTCTGGACCACGGCCTCGGCCGCTTTGAGTTGCTGGGGAAGGGCCTTTTTGTCGTGGAACAAGAGTGAAATCGTCTGGGCCAGGTCCATGGGGTTGTTGACCAGTTCCCAGCAGCGATCGATCACCTCCAGCGCTTCCTTGATTCGCCCCTGGCGGCCGAAGAAGGCGGCCAGCACGAGCTCATAGTTGGGATGTTCTTCCACATAAGAGCGGAAGTACTTCTCCGCCTGCCGCATCAGGCGAACCGCGTCGGCCTTCTGCTGCTGCGCGTCCAACCGGTCGGCGAACTGTTCCAGCACGCCGGCCACGTCAAGCACGCGCTGCGACCGCTCGTCGGAGTCCAGGTCCTTGCCGCCCTCAGCGTAGGCGCCGAGCAAGGCCAGGGCCCGGTCGATCTGCTTGCGGCGGATCATGATGTCGCTGCGCAAGCGGAGGGTGACGAAGGGGTCGGTGAACTGGCCTTCCAATTTGTTCAAATAGAGTTCCGCCTCGCCGAGCTCGTTGTGCTGGAGCAGGGCTTCCAGGTAGGCCACGCGGTGCCCGGCCGCGGCCGTCTTGGCAGCCACCACTTGCCGCATCTCGACCAGATAATTGTCCCAGTCGCCGCGCCGCAGATACAACCTGGCGAGATCGAAGCGGTCGTCGACGGTGGCCCCCTCGGCGCTTGAGACCAGGCTCTTGAGAATCTCGATGACCTCGTCGCCCTTGGCCTGCCGTGGATCGGTCTCCAGGAGCTTCACCTTCACCCGGCGGTCCTGCGTGGTCGACGCGGCGGAAGTCAGGTTCTTGTCGATCAGGCGGATCGCCTGTTGCAAATTGGCGTAGCCGCGGCGCTCGACCAGAACCAGGGCCAAGGTGCGGCGAGCCCAAATGATCGTCGCGTCGTCAGCCTTGACGGTGTTGCCCAACAGCCGCCCGAGCAACGGCTCCGCGGCGGCCAGGCGGTTGTTGCGGACATAGAACTCGGCAAAACGGCGGAGGGTTCCCACGTCGTTGGGCGCGGCATCCAAGGCCTCCTTGTATTTCCCCTGCGCCTGCTCTTGATCGCCCATGGCCTCGTAGCATTGGGCCAGCGTGATCGCGATCGTGCGCGCGGGCAGCCGCGACTGCGCCTGGGCAACCACTTCGCGGGCCTTTCCCATCTGGCCGGTGGTTGCCAGAAGCTGCACCAGCGCGATCCAGGTTTCCGGGATCTTCTCGTCCAAGGCCACGGCTTTGCGCAGATACTTTTCGGCGTCGGCATTGTTCTTGTCGGCCACCGTGGCCGCCTTGGCCTGCCGCGCGAGGAGCGCGTAGACCTGGCCCATCCACAAGTTCTTGGCCGGGTTCGCCGCATCTTCGTGGACTTCCTTTTCCATGGCTTCGCGGGCCTTGTCCATCTCCCCGCGCTGCAGGTACATCTCGACTTTCCCCTGCAGGAGCCCCTCGGTCATGGGCATTTGGTTGTCGACCATGCTCTGGAGGAGCTTCATGGCTTCGTCGAAGCGCTGCCGCTTGTACAACAATTCCAACGAGCGCATGGCGGCGGCCGAATTCCGCTCGCCCATTTTCAACGCCTCCAGATAGTTCTCCAGTGCCGCGTCCGGGTTCCCCTGTTGCTCGTACAGGCTGCCGGCAATCAGCGGCAGACGCGACCAGGTGGGACGCTCGGCGCGGGCCAGGGCGATCTGCCGCTGGGCCTCGGCCAGCGATTCTTTGGCCGCCTCCGGGCCGAGTCGCTTGGCGTGCATATTCAATTGCTGGGCCTTGCAGTATCGCCAGATCGGGCTTTGCCCGGCGATGGCCGCGATCTCCGTCATCAAACTCGTCATCTTCTTGTCGTCGTTGGCGCGGAGGGCCAGGTCGAACAACGATAACCGCAACGGCAAATCGTTCGGTTGCTCCCGGGCCAGCCGGTCGCCGAGCGCGGCGGCCTGTTCGTCTTCCGCCGCCTGCATCGCCAGGCTCATCAGTCCATTCCACAGCCGCTGCCGCTCGATCCTGGAAAAGTCGCTGATGTTCTCGCCCAATTGTTTCAGGGAAGTGCCGCTCTTGTCGCGGCTGCGAACGAGGTATTCGCCGCGGGCCAGGCGGAGGATGACCTTGTCGCCGCCCTTGGCATCGGCCGTGTCGAGGTACTTCCTGGCTTGCTCATATTTCTCCTGCCGTTCGGCGAGGGTGGCCAGCGCCCGCCACAGTTCCGCCTTGTTCGGCTGGCTCTCGCACTGCTGCAAGAGCCACTTCTCGGCCTCGGCCGCGTGATCCTCGGCCACCATCACCTCGACATTCAGCAGGACCACCTGCGCGGAGTCGGGTTCCGCCTCGGCCGCTTCTTGCAGGGCCTCTTTCGCTTCCGTCCAATCGCGCTTTCCGGGCAGGCGCAGATTATTGAGGACCAGGGCGCGGGCCAGCGGCAGCCAGCCGCCCGGGGGCATCCGCCCGTTGACTTGCAGATAGCGGTATTCGTTGGCGGCCAGGTCGTAGTGGCCGGCGTTCATCAGGGCGTCGGCGATTGCCACCCGCGGCGGCAGGTAGAAAGGATCGACCCGCAGCGCGTCGCGATAGAATCGCTGGGCCTGATCCGTGTTGCCTTGCCTCATGTGGCACTCTCCCATCCAGAACTCGGCCTGTTTCAGCAAACCGGGGAGGTCGTTGAGACTGGGACACACGTCTTGAAAACCTTTGAATGCCTGCACCCAGCGCTCGCCGATGAAGTGCAGCCGCGCCTCCAGGTACTGAATCAAGTAGGGGGGATAATTCGCGCTGCGCAGCGCCTCGATGGTCTTTTTCGCCTCCCCGGCATCGTGCGCGTCGATCAGCAGATTGGCCATGCTCCAAAGGATCTGTGGATGCGCGTTGGTGGCTGCCAACCCGCGCCGCAACACGGCCACCGCTTCCTCCCGCTGGCCGGCTTTCAACTCGACTTCGTTCAGCAGGATGTACATCGATGCGTCGTTCTTGTACAACTGGACGCCCCGCATGGCGTACTTTCTTGCCGCTTCGTACTGCTTCTTCTCCAAGGCGCATTGTGCCGCCAAACGCAGCGCGTAACGGTCGTCGGGCAGCAGCTTGAGCGCCTGCTCGGCTTCGTTGATGGCGATATCCAGGGTCTTCGCGTCCAGCGAACTGACGCTGAACAGATAGATGCCATGGTACAGACGAGCCCGGGCCGATTTCGGGTTCGTCTCCACCATCGTGTTCATCCACTGGTCCGCCTCTTTCTCGCGGTGCATCCGCTGCCGCAACACGGCCGCCAGGTGCGCGTAGGTGTCCAATTGGCCGGGTGCAAGCTTGATCGCCTTTTTGAAGGAAAGTTCGGCTTCGCCGTCCTGGCTCAGGCCCATCTGGCAGGTCCCCAGCAAGTCCCACAAGACGGGGTCCGTGCAATGATCGAGATCTTTCTCGTCGTTGTCTTTCATCAGGCCTTGCAGGTGCTCCTTGGCGTCCGAATACCGGCGCATGGTAATGGCCACGTCCACCAATCGGCGGCGAACCTTGGCCCGCTCCGGGTCGCGTCGCAGCACCTCTTCCAGAAGCTGGTACGCGCCGGAATTGCGCCGCGACTCCTGCGCCACGTCTGCCAGCAACATGCCCAACTTTTCCAGCGCATCGGTATCAGCGGGGACCATGTTCACGTACAACTGGTAGTACTTCAGTGCCTCGTCCAGGCGATTCGCCTCTTTGGCCACTTCCGCCTGCCTCAGAAAGACTGATGCGTTGCGACGCACTTGGAAGGCGTGCAGCAGATAGACGCCAAAACAGAAGCCCAGGACCCCCACCGTAAGCAGGATCAGGAATCGGACATTCAAAGTTCGCATACACAAGTCTCGCGCGTGGAAACTATCAAGGACCGGCGAAGGAATACCTGTCGTACTCGCGAAGGGGACCCCCCACTTATCGTTTCGCCGGTCCTAAGTATCGATTATATCATCAGTCACGGCAAGGAGACGCTTTTTCCGCTTTCGGCGGTGGGACCGACTGCTGCCTCGGTCCGATTAGACCATCTTGCCACTCTACAGTGGAATAGGAGTTTCATAAAAAGTAGTAATGCTGCCCCGCATACCACTGCATAACCCGTCCAGCCATACCGTAAGTGGTAAAGTCCCAGCTTCAAGTATTCGCTACTGACGGCGGTAAAACCGGCGTCGGTCTGCCACCAGCGTTGGTTCTGGAACAGATCGGTTGGGGCGGACACCACCGACAACTGCTCCGCCCGTATCCCCAGAACGCGGCGGAACACCCACCGCGCCCGACGAGTGTGGTAGCCATCGGTTACCAGGAGCACTCGGGTGGAGGGGCCATGTTCGAGATACGCAGCTAAAGCCCGGGCTTCATCGAAAGTGCTCTCGGCCTGACCGTCCAAGAGAACGATCTGCCGGGGGTTCAGGCCGCAATACTGCATGACGCGTCCATTGAGTTCCCCGTCGGACAATACGACCCCGGCGGCCACCTGGGGCGAATCGAGCGTGTTGGCCAAGAGGACCTGCCGGGCCCAGCCGCCTCGGACCAGGGCCGCGGCGACAAACGGACGGGTGTTCTCTCCGCCGTTCAGCAGCATTACCACGTCGGCCGGCTGCGGCGATCGGCCCACGTCAAGCCAGTCGGCAAGCGGCGGCAGTAGCACCCCCCTCGCCAACCACGTTGCGAGCAAGCCCCCGACCAGTACGGCGCCCGCCGACCATCGCCATCGTCGACGCGTCATCGCGGGGCCTCGCCGATCGTCTGACGGACAAGCCGCTGGTACTCCGCCGTGCTCCACTGCGGCTGTTCCGGGCGGGCGCGTTCGGATGTGAGAAACAACAGGTCCAGCCAGTCCAATACCACGGTCTTCACGCCCTCATGGGTTTCCCACCAATTGGTCGTGGTGATGCGCTCGTCGCTACAGTCGACAACGTGGACGCGGCTCGCTTGGGCCGGATCAAGGGCCGCGTCGAGAAGGCGACGCATGGTCCGACCCCCAAACCGAGGGCAGGCCAGGATGACTTCCGCCCCAGGCTCTTTCTGCAGCCAACTGCCCAATTGGCAAACCTCTCCCCAGCGGTTTCGGGCCTCGCCGGCGATAAGCTGCACGGCCGAGTCGGGTACGCCGCGACGGTGCAACTCGCGGCGGACGAGTTGCTCGAACGGACGGGCAATGCCGAGTTCGACCACGCGCTTGGGGCGCGGCTCGATCACGAGGATCTGTCGCGACGGCGACCCCCGGTAGAACGCGGCCGCATCGTCCAGGCTGCAGTCGCCCGAGACGCCGGTCTCCGCAGCGTGAAGGCAGAAGTACTGGCAGTCAGCCTGGCGCTCGTTGACCGTCAGTCCGCGCGCTAACCTGGCCAACCATAGGCCGCGGCCGAACCACAAACCCAGCGCCAGCGCGAAGGCGACAAACCAGCGAATCGTTCTGGACGATGGAGCTTTCAATGAAAAACCGGTGCGGATATGCCGCGATTGTTCAAGCCCGACGCCATGCCGGGGGGCACCCCCCTCTAGTCTAGCTCATCAATACGCGCGGACAAAGAGAAAGTAGACTGCCAGCACCAGCGCCATGACATACATCAGCCAGCGAACTTCGCGGCCTTGACCGGCGCAGAGCTTCACCAGCGGATAGGCGATAAAGCCCAGCGTCAGCCCGTCGGCGATGGAGAACGTGAGCGGAATGCCGATGAGGATCAGGAAGGCGGGCAGCGATTCGGCGTAGTTGGCCCATTGGATATGCGCCACGTTGCGCATCATCATCGATCCGACCACGACCAGGGCCGGGGCGGTGATGGGCGGGTAACTGCCCACCAGGGCCACCAGCGGACTGAAGAACAGGGCCAGCAGGAACAGGGCCGCGGTACACAGGGCGGTCAGCCCGGTCCGGCCGCCTTGTTCCACGCCCGCCGCACTCTCGATGAAACTGGTGACGGTGCTGGTTCCCAGCACGGCCCCGGCCATGGTGCCGATGGCGTCGGAGACCAGGGCCTGACGGGCGCGGGGAAGCTTGTTGTCGCGGATCAAGCCCGCCTGTTGCGCCACGCCGATCAGCGTCCCCAGGGTGTCGAACAGCACCATGAACAGAAAGATGAAGATGAAAGGGATCATGGGCCAGGCCAGGGCGTGGCGAACGTCCATTTTGAAGAATGTCGGGTCCAGCGACGGCGGCCAGGCGATGGCCCAATGCTGCCGCAACACGTGCTCGGCGGGGGCCAACGCGGTGGCCAATTTGGATTGCGTCACCACCGCGGCGCCGGCCAGCCAGGGCGGGGCGTGCGGCAGCCCGTGCAGCAGGCCCAACGCCAGCGCCGTGGCCAGCGCCATTCCCCACATGATGGCCCCGGGCACGCGCCGGGCCACCAGCCCCGCCGTGACCAGCAGTCCGCAGAAGAACACGATCAGGTCGGGCGAGGCCAACTGCGGGTTCAAGTGCATGCCGGCCGGGTCGCTCAGCACGAGTCCGGCGTTGTGCAAGCCCAGCAGCGCGATGAACAGGCCGATGCCCGCGGCAATGCCGTCCCGCATGCTCGGGCTGACCACCGCGAGCAGCGCCTCGCGGACGCCCAACAGCGACAGCGCCAGGAACAACAGCCCGGAAAGGAAAATCACGCCCAGGCCGATCTGCCAGGGTGTGGTGGAGCCGGCCGCGATCGTGCCGGAGGCCGCCCCGGCGGCAATCACCGCGGCGGCGGCCGGCAACAGCGAGCCGACGAAGAAAAAATTCTCCCCCATGCCCGGCGCCTGCGCGATCGGGTAGTTGGCATACAACCCCATTATCAGGGTGGCCAGTGCGGCGGCCAGGCAGGTGGCGGTCGTCACGGCGCCAAAATCCATGCCCGTGTTGCCGCCCGAAAGCACCTGCGGCTGGATCACGATGATATAGGCCATGGTCAGGAACGTGGTCAGACCGGCCGCCAACTCGCGGCGCACGGTGGTGCCGTTCTCAGTGAGTTTGAACCAACGGTCGAGCATGATCTGGTTTGAAGTGTTCAGTGTTCAGTTTTCAGTTTTCAGTTGCCGCAAGGCGGTTGGGGAGCATCGAGTTGAAAACTGAAGCCGCATTGTGGCGCCAAGGGCCGACAGTTGTCAACCGACCCGCCTTGCCATGCCCCCAGAGAAAGCTAAAATGCATAAGAGTCATGGATAATCCGTATCTGAACGAAAACACCGGGACGAACCAAGCGGGCGAGTTCGATTCGTCGGTGGTGGAGTTGGTGCGCGACCCGGTTAGCGATATGTATGTTCAGCCCCCACGGCGGCGCCGGGTCTGGCTGCCGGTGGGGCTGCTGGTGGTCACCTGCGCGAGTACTTTCGCGGCCCCGTTGGTGAACGTGGAACCGTGCCCCAGTCTTTGGGAAGCTTTCGAGTACTCGGCCGCGATCATGACGATCCTGTTGTGCCACGAAATGGGGCACTTCCTGCAAGCCTGGCGCTACGGAGTGTACGCCAGCCTCCCCTATTTCATCCCCATGCCCGCTTCGCCCATCGGCACCTTCGGCGCCGTCATCGTCATGGAGCCGCACAAGGGCAATCGTCGCCAGGTGTTCGATATCGGCATCAGCGGGCCGTTGGCCGGCCTGGTGCCCACGCTGATCTTCATGGCCGTCGGGCTGCACTTGTCCCAGGTTGTACCGGCCAGTCCGCAGGCCGTCGATAGCGCGTGGCGCTCCTCACCGTTGTTCAACACTCTGGCCCAATGGTTTCTGTACGTTCCGCCTGGGTATCATGGCGGGGAGCTGGCATGGCATCCGTTGTGTTTCGCCGGCTGGGTGGGCATGCTCATTACGGCGATTAACCTGATCCCGGTGGGCCAACTGGACGGCGGCCACGTGCTCTACGGCATGTTGCGTTCCAAGGCCCGGGGCGTGGCCGTGGTCGTATTGCTGGCGGCGGTTGTGGCGGCGGCCGTGTTCTGGTTGTACTGGTGGTGGCTGATGTTGTTTCTCATGATCATGCTGGGCACCCGGCATCCGCCCACGGCCGACGACGACGTGCCCTTGGGCTGGTGGCGCTATGTGCTGGGTTGGCTGACGCTGTGCTTCCTGCCGTTGGGTTTCGTGCCCGATCCCTTCGGCCTGATGCGGTAAGGACGGACCGCATATCTCCCTCGACCCACCCTACTTTTTCGCGGCAGCGCCTGCGAGCTTCTGCAATTGCGGCCAGGAGCGGGTGTTGGCCACGTCCTCCTTGGCAAGTCCGCCGCGACGGGCCTGCAACACGCCGTATCGCATCGCCTCCAGACCGTCCACGCGATGGGCATCGGTGGAGATCACGATCGGCACCCCATAGCCCTTGGCCGCGGCGCAGGCCACGTCGTCCAGGTCCAACCGCAAGGGATGCGCGTTGAGTTCCAGCATCTTCCCATGCTCCCGGGCGGCGCGCATCACCGCATCCAGGTCGATCTCGTAGGGCTTGCGCTTGGTGAGCATACGGCCGGTCGGATGGGCAAACACGTGGACGTGCGGGTTCTCCAGGGCCTCGATCACGCGGCGGGTGATCTGCTCGCGGGATTGATTCTGGCCATAATGGATGCTCACCAGGACCCAATCGGCCTCGGCCAGCACGTCGTCGGGCAGATCCAACCCGCCGCGCTCCAGGATGTCGCACTCCACGCCCTTGAGCACGGTAATGCCGTGCAGCCGCAGACGCAGCTTGTCGATCTCCGCCCATTGCTCGCGGATCCGCGCGGCATCCAGACCGCCCGCCATGCTCACCCGTTTCGAGTGATCGGTGATGGCGATGTAGTTCAGCCCCCGCTGCCGCGCGGCACGGGCCATCTCCTCGATCGTGGCCACGCCGTCGGTCCACGTGCTGTGCATGTGCAGGTCGCCGCGGATGTCGTCCAACTCGATCAGCCGGGGCAATCGACCCTCGGCGGCCCACTGGAATTCGCGGCGGGCCTCGCGCAACTCGGGCGGAAAACAGGGCAGATCCAACGCGGCGTAGACCTCCTCTTCCGTTCGCCCGGCAAGCAACTCTTGGCCGCGAAATACCCCGTATTCGTTGATCTTCAGCCCGCGGTCCTTGGCCCGGCCGCGCAGCTCCACGTTGTGGGCCTTGGAACCGGTGAAATACTGCAGCGCGGCGCCGAACGACTCGGCCGGCACCACGCGGACGTCGACCTGCAAGCCCACCGCCAGGCGGAACGACATCTTCGTGTCGCCGCGGGCCAGCACTTGCGCCAGGCCCGGACAGTGCGCCGCGTGCTCCATGGCCTCGGCCGCGTCCCGGGCCACGATCAGAAAATCCAGATCGCCGACCGTCTCCTTGCCGCGGCGATAACTGCCGGCCGCCTCGACCTGCTCGACCGCGGCCGACTCCCGCAGGTGCGACAAGATGGCCTGGGCGTGCTCGTCGGCCTCGGCCCACAGCATCCGCTGCTGGCCCTCGGCGGCGATAGCCAGCCCGGCGAGGATCGACTCCTCGGTCTTCGTCCCGAAACCTTTGAGCTCGCGAACCTTGTGTTCGTCGCACGCCGCGCGGAGCTGCACCAGCGTGGCGACGTTCAGTTCGCGGTACAGCGTGGCCGCGCGTTTCGGGCCCAGCCCCGGCACTCGCAGTATCTCCAGCACGGTTACGGGGATCTGCGTCAAGAGCTCTTCGAGCATCGGCAGCGAGCCGGTCTCGACCAGCGTGGCCACCTTCTCGGCCAGGTCCTTGCCGATGCCTTCCAGGTCGGTCAACGTGCGCGCGGGGTCGGCGACGATCTCGGCCGCCGACTGCGACAGGTCGTGGATCGT
>JBEKZQ010000420.1:0-5473 GCA_049509675.1 Thermoguttaceae bacterium
GCGGCGGCGTGTTCGACCCGTTTCTTCAGCGCGGCGTAGTTGACCCCCAGCGTCTGGGCCGTCCGGCAAATCCCATACGTGCGGGCCATCCTGACCGCCGCGGTCCACAGGGGCTCAGGGATCTGCGAGAGCCCCTTACGAGTCTTTCTCCAACGCTCGAATCGCTGCTGAATGCCCGCCAGTCGGGCGGGCAACGGGCGTGTCTTTCCCATCGGCTGTCCTCCACAAGTCTTTGCGTCGGCAGCCCACGATACCACATCGCCCAAAACGATTCATACACGCCTGCCGGAAGGACACGCCTTCTCTACACTGCGGCGCGTCGGCGCTGGCGGGAGGCCCGGGCGCTGGTCGTGCCGATCCTCCAGGGCGAGCCGTCGCCCGAAGAGGCAATCGCGTAGCGTGCGATTCTAGGGGCTGGAGCGCCGGACGGCCTTAGAACACGTCCTGGGCGGCAGGAACGCACGGAAGGGGCCAAATTCGGGGCCGTTCTCGGCTGACGTGGCCCACCCGAGCGAAGTGGTCCGCCCGGGCGCACGAGGAGGGGCTGGCCGCTACGCGGCCGTCATTCGCTTAGCGGTTGGTCCGCCCGGGCGCACGAGGAGGGGCTTCCGTGAAACTTATACGTCAGTGTATGAGTTTCGGTCCGCCCGCGCGCGCGAGAAGCTCCGGGCCCGCGTGGCCCTAAATGTTCACGGCAGGCGGCGTTTCGGTCCGCCCGCGCGCGCGAGAAGCTCCCCAGGGCGGCATCGCCACCCCCACCGCCACCAACGCGTTTCGGTCCGCCCGCGCGCGCGAGAAGCTCCGCCCGACGCCCCGCCTCCCACGCCCCGCGAAGCAGGGTTTCGGTCCGCCCGCGCGCGCGAGAAGCTCCCCGTCGCCTCCAACTTGTCGGGATATGCCGACGAGCAACAGCTAGGGCGAGTTGTCGCCCCTGGAGATCGGGCTGCACGCGCTGAAGGCCGTGCCAAAAGCGGAGGGAGGGAGAGGCAAGAAAGGTGGCGGCAGCGCATACGCGACCCGTCTTGGAAAAGACGAATCGTACATTCGTCAGTTGCGCAATGCAGCCGAGGTCTACACGCATATCAGAAACCTCGGAGTTAACTCCGAGGTTTTGGCGGCCCTTGCCGACCCGCAGCATTCCAGAGCGCAGCACCTCTCTGCGATCCATAAGGCCCCGGTCGAGACATGGGCAGCGCTGAAGGCCGTGCCGCTGGAAAAGGGCGGCAGAGGCAAGAAGGGCGGACTTTCGGAGTACGCCGCAAGACTCGGCTACAAGAACGCCGGACACGTCACGGAATATCGGCAAGCGGCGGAAGTCTACCAATCGCTAAACCATTCCCTTGAGGGAAGGGTTTTTCTTCCGCTTGCTCGTCACCTTGCGGCGGTCCACCATGCCCCGTCTTCCTGCTGGCAATGTCTTGCGGCCGCGCTGGTCGAAGCCAACTGGAACGTCGCGGACACCGAAGAAGTCGTTTCTGAGGTCGTCAAGGCCCCCGCTCCGCTCTCGCGCCACTTTCTGGCAGGTGTCACTGACACCCGCAAGCGAATTTTCACCCCGTTTTTCCCGTGTTCTTGCCTGTTCTTGTCGAAGCCGGCGAACAGCAAGAAAACCCCGTAAAATACGGGGTAAAACGCTGTTTTTGGCCGTTTTCCGCGTGGCCTTGGGAAAAGGACGTGGCAAAATGGCTGAAGGCCGCCGCGTAAGTTATACTTCAACCATGCCCAGGATCAAGGTCGATGAGATTGCCGAAGCGGGGGTTGTGGGGGCCGGCGGCGCCGGTTTTCCCACCCACGTCAAACTGGCCGCCCATGCCGATACGCTGCTGATCAATGCGGCCGAATGCGAGCCGCTGCTGCACAAGGATAAGGAAGTGCTCCGCGACCATGTCGACGGCGTGATCGAAGGCACCGCCATCGGCATGGAACTCCTCGGCGCGGCACAAGCAGTGATCGGCATCAAGGAGAAGTATCAGGACGTCATCGAGCTATTGCGGGCCAAGCTGCCCGGCAACATGGAGGTGGCGGCCCTGCGCGACGCCTATCCGGCCGGCGACGAGTTCATCCTGGTGTACGACGTGCTGGGACGCGTGATTCCGCCCGGCGGCATTCCGCCTGCCGTGGGGGCCGTGGTCCTGAACGTCGAGACGGCCCTGAACGTGGCCCTGGCCGCCCGGCAGCCGGTGACGGAGAAGTATCTGACCGTGGCCGGCGCCGTGGCCGAGCCGGTGACCTTGCGCGTGCCGGTGGGGGTGACCCTGTCGCAGTGCGTGGCCGCGGCGGGCGGGGCGACGATTGCCGACGCCAACTACATGGTCGGCGGCGTCATGATGGGCTATTTGCAGGAGGACCATGAGGTGCTGGTCGACAAGACCACCGGCGGCGTGATCGTGCTGGGCGACGAGCACGTAGTCGTTCGCCGCCGCCGGCAGGACTGGCAACAGATCGTGCGCATCGGTCGCGCGGCCTGCGACCAGTGCAGTTTCTGCACCGAACTGTGTCCGCGCTGGCTGCTGGGACATCCGATCGAGCCGCACCGCGCCATGCGGAGCCTGGGCTTCAACCTGGTGGGCGAGGCGAACGTGGTCGGCGCCAGCTTCTGCTGCGAGTGCAATCTGTGCAGCCTGTACTCCTGCCCGGAAGACCTCGATCCCAAAAACGTTTGCACGCAAAACAAGCGGAGGCTTGCCGCCGAGAAGCAACGCTGGGAGAAGCCGCCGCTGGATGCCCAACGGGCCGGACTGCACATGGCGAACCGCAAGGCGCCGATGGCCCGGCTGACCCAGAAGCTCGACCTGCGGCGATTCCACAACGTCGGACCGCTTCGCGACACGCTGCTGGCGGCCGACAAGGTGGGCGTCAAATTGAAACAACACGTCGGCGCGGCGTGCGAGCCGATCGTGGAAACGGGCCAACGGGTGGTGCGCGGCCAGGTGCTGGGCCGCCCGCCGCTGGTCAACGGCAAGCCGGCCCTGGGCGCGCCGGTCCACGCCTCCTTGGACGGCGTGGTCACGACCATCGGCGACGGCGTAATCTGGATCGAACGAAAATAGGTGGAACAAGAAATGCCAATCCCCAAATCCATCGGCGCCATTGAATTATCGAGCATCGGATTGGGCTACCAGGTCCAGGACGACATGCTCAAGGCCGCCTCGGTGCAGGTGCTCATCGCGCGGACCATCTGTTCCGGAAAGTACCTGGTGGTCGTGGGCGGGTCGGTCAGCGACGTCGAGGCCGCGGTCCGGGCCGGCCTGGAGAGCGGCGCCGGGGCGGTCATCGATCAGTTGACCCTCCCGCAAGTCCATGAATCGGTGTTTCCGGCCTTGGGCCAATCGGTGTCGCTGGGCGCCGACCAACTGGGCGCCCTGGGGGTGGTCGAGACCTTCAGCGGCGTGAGCGTATTGGCTGCCGCCGACCGCGCGGCCAAGGCGGCGCGGATCACCCTGTTCCGCATCCACGTGGCCATGGCCCTGGGCGGCAAAGGGCTCTGCCTGATGACCGGCAGCGTGGCCGACGTGCGTGCCGGCGTCCAGGCCGCCGCCGCCGAGGCCCGCGAGCGCGGACTGCTGGTCTCGGAAGTGGTCATTCCACGCCCCGGTCGGGAGCTTTTTGCCGATTACTTGTAGGAAAACAATAACCCGGGGCAGCCGCCGCGCGGCAACCCTGGGTTATGTTATAGAACCGCTTCGCGATTTTTTCGCGCCTACTTGGCCTTCTTGCCGAGAGAACGGGCGGCCTTCACTTGATCTTGCTGCTCCGGGGTCAACAGGGCCAACACCTTGCCGCGGAATTCCTTGTCCAGGGCGCGCAGGGCCTTCTTGGCGGCCGACTGCTTGGTCTTCTGCTCGTCGGTGAGAGTCACCGCCGCATCCACCGCCTGACGCAACTCCTTGCCCTTCTTGCCGTCGGCCTTGGCCTTCGTGGTCGCCGCATCGCGGGCCGTCTTCTGGTCCTGCGTCAACACGTCGGTGTTTTTCTCCGCCTCGGTGAACTTGGCCGAATAGTCCTTCGCCAGGTCGGCCAGCTTCGTCTTCTCCTCGTCCGTCAGGGTCAGACCCTTGGTGATCTGGGCGATCCGCTTTGCCGCCGGGCACTCCGGCTTCTTGTCGGCCTTCTTGGCCGCCAGGGCCGGACAAGCGATCAACAGGGCCACGGCCAACGCCAACACCGTTCGTACAGTTCTCATTCGCCTCCTCCTCAGTGGGGGTAAGAAATCGTCGCGCACGCGCGGCAGTTGCTCGTCCAAACCGGACGATCCCGACAACCATCCGCACAAGCGCGGCCATGCTTCATCAACGGGCCGAGCCGTTGCTACTCGATTGAACCCCACTGGGCCCGGTTGGTTTCGCTGAGTGCCACTGGCTCCGCCAGTGCTCCAGCACGGTTGGCCTTGCCGGAAACCCTTCACCACCGCAAGAAGACATTGGCGGAGCCAGTGGCACCCAGCGACGGACAGACTCGGGCCAGGCCGCTTCAAAGTTCCTCGTAGGCCGCGGTGCGGTTCTTGCGCCGGGCCAGTTCGCTGGCATAACGGACGCCCAGCCGTTGGGCATTTTCCGCCGCCCAGTCGGTCAGCCGGGTCGTGCCGGCCGGCGGCGCGTCGACCGCCAGCAGGCCGCCCATCAGCCCGCGGATCTCGTCCCGAGTGACCACCACGTCGCCGACCAGCCAGCCGACGGCCGCAGTGCCCAGGTAGCCCAGCAGCGGCGGCACGCCGAGGATCGGCCGCTCCCGGCCGATGATCCGGCCGATCGTTTGCACCAGCTCGCGATAGGTGAACGTTTCCGGCCCGATGGCCTGAATGGTTTCATTGTCCCGGCCGGCGCCTTGTTCCACGGCCAGCCGGGCCAGGTCGTCGACGTAGATGGGCTGCAAGCGATAGCGGCCGTCGCCGAAGAGGATGAACACGGGGAACTTGCGCAAGGTCCAGGCGATATTGTTGATCAGGATGTCTTCCTTGCCGAACAGGACCGCCGGGCGGAGGATGGCATAGGAGAGGCCCGAATCGAGGAGCGACTTTTCCAGTTGGGCCTTGCCGCGAAAGTATTCCAGGGGCGAATCCGCCGAAGGATTCGTGATGCTCACGTGGACCACGCGCCGGATGCCCGCCTCCGCGGCCGCGCGAAAAAGCACCAACGTGTTCTCCACGGCCGCCGCCGGGCCGAAATCGCCGTAGGCAAACCGCACCCAGTAGGTGTTGTACAGGACCGTGGCGCCCCGCAGCGACTCGACCAGTTCGGCCGGCTTGTCGAAGTTGTAGGGCCGGGCCTCGACGCGGTCGCCGATCGGGTTGGGCCGCCGGGAATTGGTCAGCGTGCGGACGCGGCCACCGGCGTCCAGCAAACGCCGGGTGATGTAGCGCCCCGAGAAGCCGAAGGCGCCGGTCACGACGTGCAACTCTCCGTCAGCCATGTTATTAAACCCTGCGCGGTTTGAAATGATCCCAGCCGCGGCAGTAGGGAACGGATCGCATCAT
>JBEKZQ010000421.1:0-7055 GCA_049509675.1 Thermoguttaceae bacterium
CGGGGACCGTGGACCGACTCTCGCCCCACGCCCCCCGGTCCACGCTCCACGCCTTTCTACGGCAGCGGGTGAACGGCCTGGCCGCCGATGCCTTGCATGGCCGGAACACCCGTTGGCGTAAAGGCCGGCGCGGTTGGGGGTGCGGATGATGGTGCGGGCAAGGGGGCCGGCGTGGGAGAGAACCCCGGACCGGACGGCGGCGGCGGATTGACGCGCAGGGTTGGGGCCGGGAGCGTGCCGGTCGCCCCGCCTTGCACGCCGCGACGAAGCTGTTCGGCCCGTGACAGCAGCTCGTTGCCGGGCACCACCGTCAAAGGCCGCAGTGTATAGTCCAGTGTGCGACGATCGTGGATCTGGCCCGGCACCAGGTTCTCGCTGACGAAGTCCGCGCCGATCACGTCGTACCAGGGCGGCGGAATCGACTGCAAGACGGTCAACGTCTCATAGCCGTCCTTCACCAGGCGGATCTTCCGTCGACCATAATAGGTGAAGCTGGCCGTGGCCGGCGTTACGCCGATCTCCGTGTCGTCGACGTAGACCAGCGCCCCGGGGGGATTGCTGCGGATCGTCAGGCGTCGCTCCACGCAGCCTGTCGAAAGCGCAAGGAGCAGGGTCGCCGTGACGGCCGCGGCCATCAGGCTGCCTTGCACTTTCACGCCGCATTGCGACTGGAGCATGGCAGAACTGCCCGGGGGATAGAGAAGGGATGGGAGTATAGTGACTGGGGCGAAACATTGCTAGCCCGGATTATTCATAAACCGTAGGGTGGCGTCGAGCAAACCGTGGTTCTGGTGGGTCTTCGGTCGCTTATCAACTTACCGCTTTATGACACAGCGCTGGACAACCGTTGATCGGTTTGCGAGACCCACCATAGGCTTGCGCGACCTCGACCCACCCTGAATAATCCGGGCTAGCCCGGAAATTACCCGCCCAAGAGTACTGGTTCGCAAATGGTGATCCGATTAGAATAGACGCTGCGCGCGAAGTTGCACGGATCGGGCGGTTTTTGGGTTCTCGGCAGGAAAAGGCGCCTGTCCCCTTTGTAAGGGGGTAACGACTCCAACTATACGTCTTCCGCTGCGTACGATGGACCAGAAAATGGCCAATTGGCAGCACAACCTGGAGCACGCCGTCCTGAGCGACATTGGCCTGCGCCGGGGTAATAATCAAGACTCCTCGACGGTGGTGCTGGCCAGCAGTCAGAGTGTATGGCAACAGCGGGGGCACTTGTTCATCGTGGCCGACGGCATGGGCGCCCATGCGGCGGGTGAGTTGGCCAGCAAGATCGCCGTCGATACGATACCGTTGGTCTATCAGAAGCTTTCCGATCGCAGTCCGCCGGAAGCGATCCTTGCGGCCGTCGAAGAGGCCAACCATCAGATCCACGCCCGCGGTCAGGCCAGCCCAGAATTCAGGGGCATGGGCACGACCTGCACCAGCTTGCTGTTGTTGCCGCAGGGGGCCCTGCTGGCCCATGCGGGCGACAGCCGCGGTTATCTGCTGCGCCAGGAGACGATCCAGCAACTCACGTTCGACCACAGCCTGGTGTGGGAGATGCGGGCGGGCGGGCAACTGCCGCAGAATGAAGTTCCCCAGTACATCCCCAAGAACGTCATTACGCGTTCGCTGGGTCCTAATGCGGCCGTGCAAGTCGATCTGGAAGGCCCGTTTCCGCTGGCCGTCGGCGATACCTTCCTGCTGTGCAGCGACGGTCTTTCCGGGCAGGTCCAAGACGAGGAGATCGGAATGGTCCTGCGGGCGCTGACGCTGCGTCTGCCGCCGGGCCGGGCGCCAAGCCGCCCCGCGTCTTGCGACCCGTGGCACCTGCCGTGTGGGCCGCGCTAGCCGTGCTGGGCCTGGGCGGAATCGGTTTAGTGGCGGTTCAACCGCTGAGGCTGATCGGTTTTGGCGCGCTGGTGGGCGCCGCGGCGGTCGGCGTCGTGGCCCTGTTGCAGCGCTACCGCAAACGCCCGCCCGCCATACAGTTCGACGGCCGCCGGCTGGGGCGCGGGCCGTACACCAGCACCAGCGCCGTTCCCAGTGCCGCCTTTGCCAGCCGGCTCGCCGACATCGCCCGCGATCTGCGCCAAGCCGCCAGCCACGAAGATTGGGTCATCGACTGGAGCCAATTCAACCCGCTGGTGGACGAGGCTGCCGCGGCGGCCAACCGCGGCGATTTCACCCAGTCGGTACGGCAGTACTGCCACGCCATCAGTTTCATGATGGAGCAATTGAAGCAACGTCGCAACGCGGCCGGCCGCGACTCGAACGTGCTGTAATATTCAAGGAGCAGTGCGTTGACCCCTTTTTCCGACCGACTGCACACCGCGATCGGCCGTTGTGGCAACCCGGTTCTGGTGGGCCTCGACCCTCGTGCCGACATGTTGCCCGGGAGCATTTTGCCGGCCGGCGCCAATGCCGCGCTGGCGGAACAGGCCCGGGCCTACGAAACGTTCTGCCGCGAGGTGATCGACGTGGTTGGCCCCCTCGTGCCGGCCGTCAAGCCGCAAGCGGCGTTCTTCGAGCAACTCGGTCCGGCGGGCATGGCCGTTCTGGGCCGGCTGATCGGCTACGCTCGGTCCAAGGGCCTGCTGGTGATCCTGGACGGCAAGCGGAACGACATCGGCTCGACCGCCGCGGCCTATGCCCAGGGGTTCTTGGGCCACGACAGCCCTTGGGGGGCCGACGCCCTGACCGTCAACCCTTACCTGGGTGCCGATAGCCTGGAACCGTTCGTCGCGGTGGCCCGGCAGCGCGCGGCGGGCGTTTTTGTGCTGGTCAAGACTTCCAATCCGGGCGGGCGGATGTTGCAGGACCTGGTGGCCGACGGCCGCGAGGTCTTCCGCCACGTGGCCGCGCATGTCGAGCGACTGGCGGCGGAAACGGCCGGCACGTGCGGCTATGGGGCCATCGGGGCGGTGATCGGCGCCACCTACCCGCAACAGTTGGCCGAACTTCGCGCCCAGATGCCGCACGCCTGGTTCCTTATTCCCGGCTACGGCGCCCAGGGCGGAAAGGCGGCCGATGTGGCCGCGGCCTTCGATGCGCAAGGAACCGGCGCAATCGTCAACAATTCCCGCGGCATCATCTTCGCCTACCGCTTAGCGCCCTACGCGGAGAAATTCGGCGAACACGCCTGGCAAGCGGCCGTGGAAGCGGCGACTCGGGAGATGATTGCGCAACTTGCCGGGTGCTGATCGAGCGCGCGGCGGACGGGAGTTTCCGTCTCACGATTCAGACAGGGAAGCCAAGTTGGGCCCCGTAGCACACCCTCCGTGGAACCTTCGACCGCGGAGCCGCAAGCGAGCGCTCGCAAGGTCGGGCAGCAACGACTTGAGCCCCGGAAAGGCGCGCCGCAGCAAATCGTCGGTGGCCGATATCAGGGTGTCGCCCGAATCGAGTTGACCGCCTGAATTGCGGCAAACTCTGTCGAGTTGGGGGAGTTGGTCGGCGATGTCAACGAGGGGCACGCAGAGCTGCGCAATTTCCGAAGGCACAAGCTCGAGCACGCCGCCGCCGTAGGACCTGCCTTCCAGTTCGCATGATAGGATGGTCAGTGAATTGTGAAAACCTGCGACGAGAGATCGCTTCCAGGCGGCGAATAGCGGTTTCATCTTGCCTCGATAGATCGTATCCGTCGTGCAGGCGCCAGCCGTGTTCAAAATGAAACGGTGGAACTGGTGGGACCGCTTAGGGAGCAGGAGCTCGCCATGACGGACGACCGGGATCCTGTACCAGGGTTCGCGGATGCGGCACTTGAAACGCTTGGGCAGCTCCATCCCTTCGCCGAGCCGGAGGTATTGTCTGGGCTTGGAGAACTGCATCGGGTCGGGCGCATCAGCAGAAAAGTCGAGCACCCATCCCTTCTTGCCCCGCTTCCGCGCGGCCGCGTGGTCCTGCTTGGTGAATATGATTCCGCGACTTTCCGCCGTCCTGCCCAGCAATGGCATGGCCCATGGTTTCAATTCATAGGCGTTTAGCGTCTCGTCGTCCACAGTAAAGAAATCGTTGGCGCCCGTGACAATCGAAACTGCAATCGTGGCAATGGTGCCGAGGGCATGGACCTCCGGCAACTGGCGGGCCGCGGCGAAGGCGGCGAGTTCACGCGCGGGTAGCAGGTACCGTGTCCACGCGTCCTTCGAGTCACTGGCGGTGTGGCTCCATTCTTCGATCCCCGATGGCGAATGTTCACGGAACCTGATCGGCCGCTCCGACTTGGTCTCGGGGTCGCGGGCGCCGCTGACCACGATCACGTCCTGCAAAAGCCCGCGAAAAGCGCCGCGCGGATAAATGTCCACCTGGAGTTCGGCAAAATGCCGGACGAGCTCGGAGCGGACGAGTCCTGCCGACATGATCGACAGGAGTTCGCTCGGCAGAACCAGCGCGAAGGCCCCTTGATTTTTCAGCAGTTCCAAGCCGACAAGGGTGAAAACAATCCAAAGGTTCGCCACCCCTGCAATTTCTCGCCCCGTCTTGACAAGGAGCGAGTCGGCGGGGGCACGTACGACATCGGAAACGAACTGATAACGGACGAAAGGTGGATTGCCTACCAAGGCGTCATATACGGGCGTTTGGTTCCTCGCCCAGGAGAAAAAGCTGTCGTTGACGACCGTGCCCGGCACCTTGGCCCTGCGGAGCTCCTGCCGGCACTTGTCTGCTTCTTGGCGAATGAGCTCAACGCACGTAAGCGTTGGTTCACGAAACCTGGCCAAAAGCGGCTCTTCCGCAGAACAGCGGAGGAAGGCCCCATCGCCTGCCGCAGGTTCCAGGATGTGGAGCGGCCGGCTCGTTCCCAGCATTTCCGCGATGCGCCTATAGCACGCATCTACCAGCGGGGCAGGCGTGTAAAACCCACCACGCAGCTTGTCGGCCGACACCTCATCGACCAATTTCACGGCGGCAGACTCCGTGGTTAAGTGCGAGAATCGGAATAACGCCCGCGCTACGGCGCCACAATTTTGCACAACGGTTGATTGTAACGATAGTAAGAGCCCCGGCAAAGGCGGTCTGGGGATCGTCAGGAGAACTGCGAGACACTAGCCCGAAGCGCCAGCGAGGGAGAATTGCCGCAAATCCCTCGCTGGCGCTTCGGGCTAGTGTGCGGAATGGACCGGCGGGCGAAAGAGTTGGCACTTCGCAGTTCTCCTGCGCACTTGCTCCGCACGGTTGCCGGCGAACAGGGGCACTGGTAGACTTGGAAGCAGGCAAGACCCAAGACCCAAGACCCAAGACCCAAGACGCTTATGGAAAGGTTCATCGCTGCCGGATGGTTGACAGTTCTGGCCCTGCTCGGGCTGGCCGCTTCCGCCCCGGGCCAGGAACCCGCCAGTGACCTGCAAATGGCCGCGGCCATGGAGAAGGTGCTGGTCGATGCGATCGCCCGCAGCGAGAAGTCGGTGGTGGCCATCGCGCGGGTGCGGAAGGAGACGCCGGGCGAGGCGTTGCACATCGAGTTTCATCCCGATGCGTTCAATCGCCCGCCGGTTTTGCCGTCGGTTCCCCAACCGGCCGACCCGAACTTCATCCCCAACGAATACGGCACCGGCGTGGTGGTCGACCGCGGCGGACTGATCCTGACCGCCTATCACGTGCTGGGCGAAGACAGCGAATACTTCGTAACCACCCACGATCGCAAGACTTTTCGGGCCTGGATCAAAGCGGCCGATCCGCGCAGCGATCTGGCCGTGCTGTCGATCGATGCGGGCACTGGCGGAGTCGGCGCCAGCGACTTCAGCCCGATCGCGCTGGGCGATGCGGCGGGGCTCAAGAAAGGGCAGATCATCATTACGCTGGGCAACCCCTACGCGATCGCGCGCGACGGCCAGGTCAGTGCGGCCTGGGGAATCGTCGCCAACCTGGCCCGCAAGGCCCCGCCCACTCCGGACGATTCCGATCCGTCGGGCAAGAAGACCATGCACCATTTCGGCACTCTGATTCAGACCGACGCCAAATTGAACCTGGGCACCAGCGGAGGGCCGCTGCTGAATCTCAAAGGCGAGATGATCGGACTGTGCGTGTCGCTGGCGGCCACGGCCGGCTACGAGAGTTCCGCCGGCTACGCGATCCCGGTCGACGCGACGTTCCGCCGCGTGCTCGACGTGCTCAAACAAGGCCGCGAGGTGGAGTACGGATTCCTGGGCATTGGGCCCACGAACCTGCAACCGCAGGAAGTCCTGGCCGGGTTGCAAGGGATGCGGGTGGAGCGGGTGGTGCCGGGCACGCCCGCCGCCCGCGACGGCGGTCTGCTCAAGTCCGACGACATCATCACGGCCGTCGACGAGACGCCCATCTACGATTCCGACGGCCTGGTGTTGGAGGTGGGCAAACTGCCGGTGGAAGCGGTCTCGCGATTGAGTGTGCTTCGCGGCGGGCAAAAACGCATCGTCGAGGTCAAGCTCAGCAAGTATCCCGTGCGCGGCACGAAAATCGTCAGCACCCGGCCGCCGGCCTGGCGCGGCATGCGTACCGATTATCCCACCGCCCTGGTCGACAACGACCCCCTGGGCCGCGCCGCGCCGATCTTCTACGAAGATGCCGTCGTGGTCAGCGAGGTGGAGGAAGGAACGCCGGCCTGGCGGGCCGGCGTGCGACGCGGCATGCTGATCGGCCAGGTGCAAGGCATCCCGGTGCGCACGCCGAAGGAGTTTCAGACCGCGGTCGCCGGCAAGAGCGGCGCCGTCGAACTCCGCCTGGTCTTGGGCGAGCCAAACCAGGTGTTGACCGTCCCGCCCGGCTCGTAATGGATTCTTGGCACGCCGCGTGGTATGCTACGGCTCGGACTGCCCGTGGGCCGTTCAATCATCGTAGGACGGATTGCCAATCCGTCCCGCAAGCCACGGACGGATTGGCAATCCGTCCTACGTGCAACTGGCCAAGAAACGGCAACCAAAACTCTGGAGACACCCTCATGGCAGACAGCAGCAAAACGACATCGACCAACTCGACAACACGGCGGGACTTCTTGAAGGCCTCGGCGGCGGGGGCGGCAGCCTTGGGCGGGCTGTCGATCGCCCGCAGCGCCCACGCGGCCGGCGCGGGCATCATCAAGATCGGCA
>JBEKZQ010000422.1:0-5447 GCA_049509675.1 Thermoguttaceae bacterium
TCGGGCGCCTCCCGCCGGCTCTCGTCCAGAAACCGCTCGAACAGCAGGTCGTAGCGCAGCGGGCAGACGTGGCTCAGGTGCAAGGCGTAGGAAACCAGCGAGCCCACGCCGGAGCCGCGGGCCGTGGCAGCAATGCCTTGTTGCCGGGCAAAACGCACGAAATCCCACACGATCAGGAAATAGTTGGCAAACCCCAGCTTGTTGATCACGCCCAACTCGCGCTCGAGCCGCGCCAGCACGTCGGCCGACAACTGGCCGGCGACGCACCGCTCGGGCTCTTCGGCGTACTGTTGCTTCAGACCCTCGAAGCACAACTGCCGCAGGTAGTCCTCGGAGTTGGTGCCCTCGGGCGGCACGTAGACCGGGAAGTGCCGCGCGCCCAGTTCCAAGTCGAGATCCACGCCGTCGGCAATCTGCTGGCTGCGGCGCACCGCCTCTTCCTGGCCGGGAAAGGCGGCGTACATTTCCTCCGGGCTGCGCAGGAAGAATTCGTTCGAGTCCATTCGCATGCGATTCTTGTCGGTGCGGAACTTGCCCGTGTTCACGCACAGCAAAATGTCCTGCGCCTCGGCGTCCTCGCGGAGCACGTAATGCACGTCGCTGGTGGCCACCAGCGGCAGTCCCATCGCGTTGGCCAACTCGATGGCCCCCTCCATGGCCACCCGCTGGATCTCCAAAGCGTTGTTCTGAATCTCGATAAAGTACCGATCGCCGAAGACTTTGTGGAACCAGGCGGCCGTGTCGCGGGCCTGTTTTCTGCCGGTCTCGCCGCCGTTGAGAAGCTGCCGGTTCAACTCGCTGGAGATGCAGCCGCTCAGACAGATCACCCCCTCCTGGTGCGCGGCGAGCAGCTCTTTATCGATCCGCGGCCGGAAATAAAATCCCTCCAAAAAAGCTGCCGAGGAAAGTTTCAGCAGATTCTGATAGCCGATGCGATTGCGGGCCAGCAGGGTGAGATGATAACTGGCCTCCTTGGCACTGCCGGCCGAATCCTTCTGAAAGCGGCTTCCCGGGGCGATGTAGCCTTCCATGCCGATGATCGGATGGATGCCCAATTCCTTGGCCTGCTGGTAGAACTTCAAGGCCCCGTGCAGGTTGCCGTGGTCGGTCAAGGCCAGGGCGGTCATCCGCAGGGCCTTGGCGCGATTGAGCAGGCCGGCGATCGTCCCGGCGCCGTCCAGAAGGCTGTAGTGGCTGTGGCAGTGCAGATGGGCGAAGGGAAGTGTGCTCAAGGATCTCCTCCGTGTGCTGAGCGGCCGGGGCGGTCAAAGGGATCAGTCCCGAATGAACGATTACCCGAAATTGTATCCGCATTGCGGCGATCACTCCAGCGGCCCCGCAGCGGTGGGGGCAGTTCGCCGTGAGGCCAAGGGGTCAGGTCCATGTTTTCGGTCATGAGTCCGGACAAATGGCAATGCCTATCAGCCGAAAAATGGACCAGACCCCAACGGCGGGTGCCACGGGCTTGCCCGTGCTCTTTCGGAGGGCTCTTGCGGTGTGAAGTTGCCAAAGCAGTGGCGTGCGAGAGAGGTCAAGAGCCAGCGGCTGTTCCGTGCCCTGCTGAAATGTTCCATGCTCGCCGACGAACCACACGGCGTGGTTTCCGCCCATTGGGGCGCGGCAAGAACCGGCAAAGGAGGGCACTGGCAAGCCAGTGGCACCCGCGCGGGTCCGCAGCGGTAGGGGCAATTGATTCCCTCTCCCGCAAGGGGAGAGGGAGAGTTATAATGCGCATTGCGCCCACCTTCCTCAAAGTAACGGAGCCGTCTCATGTCGCGCCCCTCTGCGTTCGGCATTTTCATCCTCTCCCTGGCCTTGGCGTCTGCCACGGTCGAGCTTTGGGCAAGAGACAAAGAAACGGGGCAAGCGGACTTCGACCAGGCGATCCAGTTGAAATCGACGGCCAACACGGTCGATGAGCTCAGCGCGGTGATCCACTTGTGCGAAAGCGCGCTGGCGAAGGGGCTGGAGAAGGCCGACCGCCAGTTTGCCGAGGGCATGCTCTCCGCCAGCCTGGCCCAGCGCGGCACGGCTATTGCCGCGAAACTCTTGGAGACGCCGCTGCCGCCCGACTGGCCGGAGCAGCGCAAGACGGCGCTGGCCGACCTGGAACGGGCGCTGAAGCAGAACCCCAGGCAGGGGCAGACTTTGTACTGGGTGGCCCGGCTCAACCTGGCGCTTCCCGACGGCGACGCGAAGCGCGGGCGCGCGGCCCTGGACGAGGCGATCGAGCAGGCCGCCGACGAGCCGCCGCTGTTGGCACAAGCGTTGTTGCTGCGCGGCGAAACCCAGACGGACGTCAACAGGCGATTGGCCGATCTGGACCGTGCGGTGCGCGTCCTGCCCGTCGACGCCGGCGTGTGGCGGGCGCGCGGCGCCGCCTTGGCCGATCTGGGCAAGGACCAGGCCGCCCTGGACGATTTCAACAAAGCGATTGCCTTGGACCCGCAAAACGCCGCCGCCTACGTGATCAAGGCCATGCTCCTGGCCCGGGACAAGAAGTTCACCGAGGCCCAAAGCGTCTTGGATCGGGGGGCGAAATTGCTTCCCAAGTCGGTCGATCTCCCCGTGCAAAAGGCGCGGATCTACATCTTGCAGACCGATGTGAAATCGGCCTTGAAGGAACTGAATCAGGCCGCAACAATCGATCCGAAGAACCTCATGGTGTTCCTGCTCCGCGCCGCGGTACAGCAGGAACTGGGCGATAAGGCCAAGGCCCTGGAGGACGTGGAAAAGGTCCTCGAACTCCGCCCCGGACTGCCGCAGGCCATGCGCGATCGGGCCAGCCTGCTGGTTGATTTCGGGAAGGTGGACGCCGCCATCGCCGAACTGGAAAAGCTCCGCAAGGCCCAGCCCAAGGATGCGCTGACCCTCTTGCAACTCGGCCTGCTCTACAATTCGCAGAAGAAGTATCAGCAGGCCGTGGGCGCCTTCACTGCCGTGCTGGCCGGCAACAAGCGCAAATGGATGGCCTACCGCGGCCGGGGCGATGCACTGCTGAGCCTGGGCCGCTGGGCCGAGGCGGTGGCCGACTACGACCAGGGCATGGTGCTGCGGCCCCGCGACATCGGCATCCTCAATAATCTCGCCTGGGTCCTGGGCACAGCCCCCGCAGAGCAGGTTCGCGACGGCAAGCGGGCCGTGGTCCTGGCCACCCAGGCCTGCCGCCTCACCGACTACAAACAGGCCTACATTCTCAGCACGCTGGCCGCCGGTTGTGCCGAGACGGGCGACTTCGAATCCGCCATCAAATGGTCTGCCGAGGCCGTGCGCCTGGGCAGCAAAGATCAGGTCGAAACCCTCAAGAAGGAATTGGAAAGCTACCGCGCCAAAAAACCATGGCGCGAGAACCTGCCGCAGCCGGAAGAAAAATAGAAGAATTGGTGGGGCTCGCTGCGCTCGACCCACCCTACTTATCGTTACGACAGTTATTGATTCGCCGATCCTTACTCCTGCGTGAGTTTGGCCCCCAGCGTTGCTGCCAGATCGGGCAGGTCGTACGTCAACAGCGCCCCCTGGACGACTTGCGAGATGGGAAGCTTTGCCAGCCGCGCGTGGACCACCGCCGACCACGAGTGCGGCGCGCGGGAAAGCTCGACGGACTGGAACAGATCGGACTCCAGCGCGGCGGCATGGAGCGCCGGGATGCCGGCCAGGCCGACCGCGACCAGGCCGACCGCGGCCGGCTGCCCCGGCGTCTGCTCCTTCAGCCAGCGGGCCGCGATCAACACGTTCTCCGCGCGCCGGCCCACGCACGAGCGGCCCAAGAGGTAGGCCGTGTAGCCGTCGCCGGTCTCCGAGGCCGCTTTCGTCTGGCCCGTGCCGGGCAGATCGACGGCCAGCACGGTGGTCCCCTCGCGGACCAACCGCTCGATGGCGCCGCCGGGGGCGGCGTCCGCCGCTTTGCCCTCCTCGTGCAAGTAAAGCGCCGCCTGGCCGGCCTTGGGCTTCTCCGGGATGAACTCCAGGGCCGGCAGGACAATCTCCTCTTCAGGCTTCAGCAGCAGTTTCTCGATACGGTAGCCGGTCCGTTGGATGCTGCCGAATTCCTCGTCGTGCGGCTTGGGCAGTTCCGCCAGGCGGCGGATGCCGGCAAGCTGCCGCACCTTGCCCAGGAGTTGCGTCCGCTCGCCCGTCTTCCACAGTTCGGCGCGGCGCGGGGCCAACTGCTTCTCGTAGTCCTCGTTCAGGTCATAGGTCGAGCGGGCCCCGGCAAGGAGCATGACCTGGCCCTGCGGCGTACATTGCAGTTCGTTGCCCACCAGCAGCTTGACGGCCGGCTCGGTGATCGGCTGGTCTTTGCCCAGCAGCCATCGCGCCATCCAGCGGACGACGCCCTCGCGTTGCACCTTGCCGTAGTTGTGCCCGGCGTCGTTCTCAAGAATGTCCACGCGCTCCGGCAGCCCCATGCGAGTGTAGAGGCGTTTGGCACAGCGGAAGGTGTCCCAGGCCCCGTGGATATCGAAAAAATCCTTGGTGGCCGTACACATCAACACCGGCCGGGGGGCGCGCATCGTGATGTAGTCGGCGTGGTCCATGCCGAAGGCCAGTTGGCCAAAGATATTCTGCTCGGCGTCTTGCGGGCCGATGGTGCTCAGCAGTGCGGGAAAGCCGCACAGATAGCAGCTTGGCGCGGCGGCCCGGATGCGCTCGTCCAGGGCCATCATGTAGCTGGTCTGCGTGCCCCCGCCGCTATTGCCGGTGCAGCCGATCCGCTCCCGATCGACCTCCGGCCGCGACTGGAGGTAGTCGATCGCCCGCATGTCGTCCCAGATCTCGAACCGCGCGGTGTTGCGGCCCAGCAGGGTGCTGCCGATGCCCAGCAGGCTGTGGGCGTCGGTGCCCCAGAAATCGGGCCAACCGCCCGGGCCGAGGTACTGGCCGCGCTCGCCCTGGTCGATCGGATCGACCACCAGGGCCGTCATCCCGTTGAGGGCCAACAGCGCGCCCATCGTCTGGTAGGCCTCGCTCCCCTTGCCGTCCTTGGAATGTCCGCAGGGCACCAGCACGCCCGGGCCCCGCGGCGTCTTTCCCGCGCTGCCGGGCAGGAAGAGCAGGGCGGTCACGAAGTGCTTGGCCTGGCTCTCGAAGATCACCTTTTCCACGCGGTAGCCGTCGCGTTGGATGGTGCCCGTGACCTTGGCGTTCAGCGGGGTCCGCTCCGGCAATCCCCCGATCGCCTCCAAGAACTTCTCCCGCAGCCGCGCCTGGTAGGAGGCGATTTGCGCCGGGGTCTTGCGGGCTTCGTACTCCTCCTGCCAGTGCTTGGCGGCCTGCTCGGCCTGGCGGAGCCAATAGCCGTGCATCATCGTGCCCGACTTGTCGCCCGGGATGCTTGCCGCCGGCACATCGAGGCCCGGCTCGGCGGCGGCCACCGCGCCCGCGCACAACACGCAGGCGAAAGCAACGATCACTGGACAACGTTTCATGATAGTCTCCTCACGGGG
>JBEKZQ010000423.1:0-6844 GCA_049509675.1 Thermoguttaceae bacterium
GCTGGCTTGTCCAGCAGTGCGGAGTAGGCACTGCTGGACAAGCCAGCAGTGGCACCCATTTTCTTACATACTTTATTCCCACATATTGAACCTAACCCGGCACAGGCAAGAAACGAAGAACCCCGTCTGGGAAGGCGGGGTTCTCGCTGCGATTAGAAGGTGTGTCTGATGGTGGTCCCGAGCGACGGTTGCCGACGAGGGGCGGCCGCCAGTGGGCTGCCCCTCACCGCACAATGGCCGGGGGATCTTGCATGGTCTTGCCCTCCGTCTGCGAGTATGGGAGCAGTTGTCGTCAACCACTAGAAGAACATAACACACGCGTGGCGCGCGGCGGCCTGAAAAAGCAGTTCGCGAGCCTCGATTTTCCGAGAACGCGACCACATTTTCCGGTCTGCGAAAACGCGCCGATTGCGGACCTTTGGCGCCTCCTGTAAGATCGTGCAAGAGGGGCCATTCTAACGGCTTGGCCGTCAAGAGAGAATTCGTGCATGAGGATGTAGGACGGATTGCTAATCCGTCCCTGGAAACCAGACGGATTGACAATCCGTCCTGCGGTAATCGAACAAATCGTTCCATTTAGCACCATGAGAATCGTCCACCTGACCGCCGGCGCCGGCCCGATGTATTGCGGAAGCTGCATGTACGGCAATACGCTGGCCGCGGCCCTCGGCAAGTTGGGCGCCGACGTCGTGCTGGTGCCCGTCTATACGCCCCTGCGGACCGATGAAGACGACGTCAGCATCGCTCACCTGGCCTACGGCGGGATCAATGCCTATTTGCAACAGCGCTCCGTGGTGTTTCGCCACACGCCGTGGTTCGTCGATCGACTGCTGGACCACCCGGCGCTTGTGCGCTGGGCGGCCCGCCGCGGCGCCCGCACCCGGCCGGAACATCTCGGCGCCCTGACCGTCGCCATGCTCCGCGGCCAGGAGGGCCGTTTGCGCAAGGAACTGGAGAAGCTGGTCCGCTGGCTGCAAGACGAGTTGCGGCCGGACCTGGTGCATCTATCGAACGTGATGCTCAGCGGCCTGGCAGGCCCGCTGGGCGAACGCCTGGGAGTGCCGGTGATCAGCACCCTCTCGGGCGAAGACGTCTTTCTGGAGAAGTTGCTTGCGCCGCATTACGGCGAGGCCCGCGCAGAGTTGCGGCGCCAGGCCAGCCAGCTTGCCGCGCTGGTGGCCATGAACCGCTACTATGCCGATTTCATGACCGAGTACCTGGACGTGCCCGGCGATCGGGTCCACGTGATCGCGCCGGGACTGAACCTGGCCGGCCACGGTGTTCGCCCGCCGGCCGCCGACGGTCCGTCGCGCTCGACCCCGTTCACGATCGGCTACCTGGCCCGAATCTGCTTCGACAAGGGGCTGCACCAATTGGTGGAGGCCTTTCGCTTGCTCAGCGGGCGGCCGGAGTTGCCGCCGGCGCGGCTCCGCGTGGCCGGATACCTGGACCGTGCGGACCGGCCTTACCTGGACGGAATTCTGCAATCGCTCCGCGATTGGGGGCTCAGCGACCGATTCCAGTACGTGGGCGAGTTGGACCGCGCGGCCAAGATTGCCTTCTTGCAGTCGCTCGATGTGATGAGCGTGCCCACCGTGTATGCGGAGAGCAAGGGTCTTTCGGTGCTCGAGGCCTGGGCCAACGGCGTGCCGGTGGTGCTGCCGGCGCATGGGGCGTTTCCGGAAATGGTCGCCGACACCGGCGGCGGCCTGTTGTGCGAGCCGCGCCGGCCCAGCGCCCTGGCCGCGGCCCTGGCCCAATTCATGGCCGATCGCCAGTTGGCCGCCCAATGCGGCTGCCGCGCTCAGCAGGCGGTCCGCCAGCGATACCATGCGGAACTGATGGCCCGCCGCATGATGGAGTTGTACGAAAACGTGCTCAGGACGGAACCGCAATGACAAAACTCCTGGTCCAAAACGTTTCCAAGCAGTATGCCACGCGCGGCGAGCCGCTGGTGGTGCTGCGCGACGTCAATCTCGCGCTGGAGCGCGGGGAGAACCTGGCGATCGTCGGCCCCAGCGGCTCGGGCAAGAGTACGCTGCTGAGCATCATCGGCACTTTGGAGCCGCCCAGCGCGGGCCGCGTTATCCTGGATGGCCAGGAGACCGGCGCGCTGGGCGAGCCCGCCCTGGCCGATTTCCGCAACCGGCGGATCGGCTTCGTGTTTCAAGACCATTACCTGTTGCCGCAATGCTCGGTCCTGGAAAACGTGTTGCTGCCCGCCGCGGCCAGCGGCACCATGCGACCCGAGGCGGCCGATCGGGCACGGATGCTCCTGGACCGCGTGGGCCTCCAGGGGCGGCTCGATCACCGCCCCGCCGAACTCTCCGGCGGCGAACGGCAGCGCACGGCCCTTGCCCGCGCCCTCGTCAACGGCCCCGATCTGCTCTTGGCCGACGAGCCCACCGGCAACCTCGATCGCAGCAATGCCGAGCGGATCGGGCGGCTGCTCCTGGAACTTCAGCAACAAGAGCAGATGATGTTGATCGTGGTGACGCACAGTTCGCGCCTGGCGGCGATGATGGGCCGACGCCTGGAACTGGACGACGGCCGACTGCAAGTGCAGGGAATTGCCTGATGCTCCCGGGTCCACTTTCGCCCCTTCTGACTGCGCCGTCGCAAGACGTGCAGCCACAGGCGGGCGGTCTGGATGCCGTCCTCAGCCGCGATGGATTCCTTCCACGGCTCGCAGCAGGTCGGCCACGTCGCTGAAGACCGCCTCCTCCGAGACGGCCGGTCGCTGGACGACAATCAAGCGGCAACCCTCTTCGCGGGCTGCCTGGAGTTTTTCCGGGGTGCCGCCGGCCGCGCCGCTGTCCTTGGTCACCACGACGCCGATGTGGAACTGGCGGATCTGCCGGCGGTTCTCGGCCACGGAGAACGGCCCGCGCGCGGCGATGGTCCGCCCACTGGGAATGCCGGCCGTGCGGCAGGCCGCCAGCGACTCGGCGCGCCGGAGCACGCGCACCACCAGCGGCACTCCGGTCCGCTGCGACTCGCGGGCATAGGGGGCAAGGTGGTTGGCGCCCGTGGTCAGCAGCACGGGCCGGCCGTGGGCAAAGGCCGCTGCGGCCGCCGCCGCATGGTCGGGCGCCAGTTCCACGTCCGCCTCGTGCGCGCCGACAACGCCTGGACGCAGGAAACTCAGATAAGGGATTCCCAAACGCCCCGCGACCCGCGCGGCCGTGGCGCGGATTACCGTCGCGTAGGGATGCGTGGCGTCGACAATTACGCCGATCCCGCGCTGTTGGATCAACTCCGACAGGCTGCGCTCGTCCAGCGGGCCCGAGCGGCTTTCGATCGCCGCATGTACGCCCACGTCCAACTCAACGGCGGTCGCCCGCGAGACCAGCACGCGGTGTCCCATGCGGGCCAGCCCCAGCGCGATGCGCGCCGTGCTGCCGGTCCCGCCCAGGAGCAGGATCAGCATGGGAACTCTCATATCTCAAATCTCAAATCTCAAATCGCAAACTGAACACTGAACACTGAACACTGAACACTGAACACTCATTTGCGATAGCCGCGCTCCGTCACCATCCAGCCATCCAGCAGCCGCGTCGTGCTGTTGCCGACGATCACGATGCTGCGCATGCCGATGCGGGCTTCCAGCACATGAGCCAGATCGGTGACGAACCGGCTTTGGCCGTCGTGCCCTGCGGCCGTGACGACGCCGACCGGCGTTAGCCCGGGCCGCGCGGCGCGCAGGATCTCGACGGCCTCTTCCAATTGGCGAACGCGGGTCTTGCTGCGCGGGTTATAGAGTGCCACAACGAGGTCCGCCCGGGCGACGGCCTGGAGCCGCGTGCGGATCGTTTCCCAGGGCACCAAGAGATCGCTCAGGCTGATCGCGGCGAAGTCGAGCATCAGCGGCGCGCCGAGGGCGGCCGCGGCGGCGCTGGCGGCCGTCACGCCCGGCACGACCTCCATCGGCACACATAGACCTTGGGCGTGGGCCAGTTCCATGGCCAGGCCGGCCATGCCGTAAATGCCCGCGTCGCCGGAGGAAATCAAGGCCACGGTCTGACCGGAGACAGCCCGCCCCAGCGCGCTGCGGCAGCGCTCGACCTCCGCGGTCATTCCCGAGGCCAACACCTCCTTGCCGTCGAGGAGATCGCCGATCATCTGCACATAGCGGCTATAGCCCACCACCACCTGGCTTTCGCCGATCGCCTGGACGGCCCGGAAGGTGCGGTGTTGCCGGCCGCCGGGGCCGATGCCGATCAGGTAGAGCTTTCCCGGGCAATCGCCACCGTGACGCCGTGCAGGATCTGCTTGGGTAGTATTAATCGCGTCCTCCTTCCGGCCAGCAGCGCGGCGGGTTCCGCCACGGCGGGCAGGTGTACTTTCTCGTCGACAAACTCGGAACGCTCGAAGGCCAGGATCGTTTCGCGGATCTCTTGGGAAGGAATCAGCCGCAGGGGCAGGCCCAGTTGCCGGGCTGCTTCCAACAGTCCGGGCTCTTCCGCTTTGAGGTCGGCCGAGGCGAGCAGGCGGACGCTGTCCAACGTGCCGCCCGCCGCGGCAAGCGCGTCCCGCACGGCGGCCAGAATCGCCTCCGGCGGCGTGCCGCAGCGGCAGCCGACGCCGACGATCAAGTCCTTGACCGCTTCGGTGGTGGTCGAGATCACCGGCTCCGCGCCCAAAACGTTTGCCACGTCGAAGGCCAGGCGATTGGCGCCGGCCTCGTGGCCGCCCAGCAGGCTCACGGCCCAACGCCCGAGCACGTCGACCACCACCACCGCCGGGTCGCGCGTCTTGTGCTCGATCACGGGCGCGACGGCCCGCACAACGACTCCGGCCGGGGCAATATAGACCAGACCCTCGCAGCGGGCGAACAGCTCGCGCGTCAGGTCCAGAATGCGGTGGAATCGCCGGGCCTGCGGCATTTCCCCCACGTCGGCGTGCAGAAACAACTCGCTGCCGTCCAGCGCGGCGGCGAGCCGTGCGGCGAGCCGGGCCCCGGCGTCGCTCAGACTGATGACGGCCAGCTTCATGGTTCGCTCCCCTGTCGGTAGCCGTGGCCGAAGCTCTTGTCGTAAAGCCGCGATGCGTGCGGCACCGGCCGCGTGAGTGCCCGGCCGACCAGGAAGATGGCCGTCTTGGCGATCCCCGCGTCGCGGACTTGCCGGGCGATGTCGGCCAGCGTGCCGCGCAGCAGGCGCTCGTCCGGCCAGGAAGCGTGATAGACCACGGCCGCCGGGCAATCGTGGCCGTAATGTTCCACCAACGGGGCGAGCAGTTCGGCGATCTTGTCGGTCGAAAGGAAGACGCACAACGTGGCCTGCGATCGGGCCAGGTTCGACAGATCCTCGGCGGCCGGCATCGGCGTGCGTCCCGGGGCACGCGTCAGGATGATCGACTGCGCCACTTCCGGCACGGTCAACTCGCCCCGCACCGCCGCCGCGGCGGCCTGGCCTGAACTGATCCCCGGTGCAGGCGGACGACGTCGACGTTCCGCTCGTGGGCCGCTTGATAGACGGCCACGATTTCCGCGAGATTCAGGCCCGCGGAATCGTGGCGTTCCGCGCCGGCGGGCAGCAGTCGCAACAACTCGGGATTGACCAGTGAGCCGGCGTACACGCAACATGCGGCCGAGCCGAGCAGCCGCTGGGCTTTGACCGTCAGCAGGTCGGGGTCGCCCGGTCCGGCGCCGACGAAATAGACCTTCATGGGTTGCACTCCCCGGCGTGGATCAGGAGGATGGAGAGATAGCCGGTTTCCTCGGGCTCGTCGCGGAGTCGGCCCAGGTCGGTTTCCACGCGCTGCTGCGGCAGGCCCGCATGGGAAACGAAGACGGCCCGGTCGAGCAGGCGCCGGCGATCCAGCTCCGCAAGTACCTGCGGGAGCCGCCGGCCGACCTTCATAAGGACCACGGTTCCGCCGCCGTCCAGTGCCCGCGTGAACTGGGCCATGTCGTCGGAGGCGGGCACGATCGTCACCAATTGTTTCTTCTCGCCGATGGCGAAGCCGGTCAGGGCCGCGGCGGCGGCGAAGGCCGTCACCCCCGGCACGGTCACAATGTCGATTTGCGGCGCGATCCGGCGAAGCTCGCGAACCAGGAAGATATAGGTCGAATACAACAGTGCATCGCCGAGCGTGAGGAAGCAGCAATCCTCGCCGGCGGCCAGCAGGTCATGCACTTCGCCGGCAGCCCGCCGCCAACTCGCTTCGAGCACCGCCTCGTCGGCGCTCATCGGAAACTCCATCTCGTGGATAACGGCGTCGGCGCGCAAGTGCGGCCGGGCAATTTCCAGCGCCACGCTGTCGGCGGCCAGTCGCGACTTCGGCGCACAGACGTGCCGGCAGGCGGCCAGGATCTTCGCCCCCTTGACCGTGATCCAGTCGGGATCGCCGGGCCCGACGCCGATGCCGTACAAGGTTCCCGTTCTCATGCGAGCAGCGACCTCCGTACGAGAATGACGATGGCCAGCGAGACGGCATCCACCTCGGCCAATTCGTCGGCGGTAAGCCGGCGGATCCGCTCCTCCGGCAGCGTCAGGTTCTCACAGAGGAAACAGGCGTGACTGTTGCCCAGCCAACGCAGCGCCTGCGCCGACCATTGCAAGGCCTCGCGGGTCCCCGCCAGGATGGCCAGCTTGTCAAGCCGGCACAGTTCCCCGGCCGCAATCGCGGGCGTCCGACCGTGGGCGCTGAGGATGCAGGCATCGGCCCACTCCAGGCCCAATCGGGCCAGCGCGACCTGTACCGAACTGATCCCCGGGATGATCTCGCATTGATCCCTGCCAAAGCTTTTTAGCACGATCTGCGCCAGGCTGAACAGGCCCGGATCGCCGCTGACCAGGACCGCAACCTTGCGTCCGGCGGCGCGCTCGGCACGGATCGT
>JBEKZQ010000424.1:0-5422 GCA_049509675.1 Thermoguttaceae bacterium
CAACAACTACACGGGCGGCACCACGGTCAACGGCGGCACCTTGGAAATCAGCGACCCGAGCAACTTGGGGACCTCCGGGATAACGATCAATGCCGGTACGTTGAAGACCACCGGCACGATCACGCTCGATGCCGCCGTGACGCTGGGCGATCCGGCGTCCACGCTCGAGCAGGATGACCCCAACAACGACAGCCTGACGTTGGCCGGCCTGGTCAGCGGCAGCGGCGGGCTGACCAAGATCGGCAGCGGCACGTTGACGTTGACCAATACGGGCAATTCTGCCGGCGGCTTTACGGGCGGGACGACGCTCGCCGGCGGCACGCTGCAGTACAACAGTTCGTCGGCGGTGGACCCCGGCAGCATCGTTCTTGCCGGCGGCAACCTGCTGTTGAATTTTGGGGCCGGCGGCGGCAACGTCGCGACCAGTGCCGACGCCGTGCCATCCGCAGCGACTCCCGCCGAGACGGCGGCCAACACGCCTGAACCGGGCACGCTGGGGCTGCTGGCCGCCGCGCTGCTGGCCGGCCTGCTGGTTTGCCGGCGACGCCGGCGGCCGTGAAGGACCCGTAATTGCGGCCTGCCCGTGTGCAGAAAACCACGGATTTCACGGATGACACGGATGTCTTGAAGTACTACCGATCATGGTCGTCGTCATTTTATCCCGTGTCTTTCAGCAGGGACCATTGTCGAGTAAAATCAATCAGCGGTCGCCGCAAAGCCCGTAGGGCTTTCACTCGATAGCCCGGGGCAACGCCCCGGGACAACGGATTTCACCATGATTTCGTTCGCCCTGTAGGGGCGAGACATGCTCCCGGCACACCGCCGGTGGCGCCCCTGCGGGGCTTGGAGTTCTTGTGTTTTCCGCCGTCCCAGGGCGTTGCCCTGGGCTAACGACTTGGAGCCTTTCAGGCTCCCGATCACCAAGACCATGCCGCCCCTCAACGCACCCCGGGCTTTACTCCACCAGAAAGGCAATAGCATGAAACGTTTGGCGTGGCTTCTGTGCGCGGCGATTCTGGCCGCTTCGGGCGCGGGCTTTTTCGAGAACGCATCGGCCGCTGCCGCCCAAGGCGGATGGATCGATATCTCTGCGAAGGTCATCAAGGGCCTTGCGGCCGAGGGCAAGAAACCCGGGTGGCCCGGCAAGAGCGCAGGCATCGCCGTGGATCGCACCACGGGCGACGTGTTCATGGTCATTGCCGACCAGGGAATCTGGCGGAGCAGCGATCACGGCGAGTCGTTCGCCCGAGTCGACGGCGGGAAGATCGGCGGAAGGTGCGAGACCGGCTTCGCCCTGAACATCGATCCGAAGGGCAAGCGCCTGGCGTGTTTCATGCTCGACGGCCCCAGCGCCTGCACCCTCGACGGCGGCAAGACCTGGGAACCGATGCTGGGCAACGGCCGGGGTTGGGACGCCGGTTCGGTCGACTGGTCGGCCAAGAAGCCCGTCAACATCTTCGCCCTGCGGCACGAGTGCGGCGGAGAGATTTACACCAGCGCCGACCTGGGCAAGAGTTGGAAGCTCAAGGGCAATGCATTCGCGGCGGCGGGCATCTTCGACGCCGCCACGCTGGTCGCCGCGAAGGAGAAGGAAAAGGGCATCTTCCGCAGCACCGACGGCGGCGGAAGCTGGCAGAAAGTCTCCGCGCTGCTGCCCGCCGGACGTGACATCCGCATCCTCGACGGAGTTGCCTACTGGACCAGTTCCGAGGGACTGCTGGTGAGCCGCGACGCCGGCAAGACCTGGGCCGTCCAGGGTGCGGCGGTCGAGTGTTCCTTCGGCCCCTACTTCGGCAAGGACGCGCGGCACGTGGTCGTCGCGGGCAAGAAGGGCTTTTTCGAGACGAGCGACGGCGGCGCGAGTTGGGCCGCGGCGGCCCCGCTGCCGGCAGGCTTCGGCGTGGGAATGCCCGGTTGGTTCATCAACCTCGGCTGGGACCCGATCGCCAACATCTTCTACATTTCCCGGATGGGCGAGCCTGCCTACAAGTACCAGCGATGACGCCGGGCGCCCGTAGGACGGATTGCCAATCCGTCCTACAATGACTTATTCTCTTGCGGTTCCTAACGCCACCACCCACGAGTATGAACATGAAAAGCATTGCAAACATCGGACTGAGCGACGTGCAGGCGGTCTACGGCGGGCCGGAGGGCGACCTGTGGGAACTCATCATGGGCCAGCAGATCCACGTGGGCGGTTTCCGCTCGTCGATGGACCTTGCCGAGAAGGCCGGCATCGGGTCGGGCATGTCCGGCGTCGATCTGTGCTGCTGCAACGGCGCCGGCATGCGGTTCCTGGTCCGCTTCCGCAACGTCGCCCGAATGCAGGGCGTCGATGCCACGGAGACGGTGGTCCAGCGCGGTCGTTGCCGCACGGCGGCCGAAGGATTGGCCGACCGGATCGCCTTTACGGTGGCCGACGTGCTGGATTCCGGACTGCCCGGCGGAAGCTTTGATTTCGTCTGGGGCGAAGATGCCTGGTGCTACGTGACGGCCAAGGATCGGTTGATCGCGGAAGCCGCCCGACTGGTCCGGCCCGGCGGCATCGTCGCCTTCACCGACTGGATCGAAGGTCCGGCAGGCTTGAGCGACCAGGAGGCCCAACGATTCCTGAAGTTCATGAAGTTCGCCAACATTCAGGACATGGACGGCTACGTGGACTTATTGCGCGAGCGCGGCTGCAAGATGCTCGTCGCGGAAGACACCGGACGCTTTGCCCCCTGCATCGATCTCTACCTGAAGATGCTGGACGTGCAGTTGACTTACGACGCGCTGCGGATCATCGGTTTCGATGCCGGGCTGATGGCAGGCCTGGCGGCCGAGATGCAGTTCATCCAGGATCTCGCCCATGCCGGCAAGATAGCCCAGGGACTGTTCGTGGCCCGCCGCGGCACATGAAAACGATCTCCTACGTCAGCCCGTTCGTGCCTGTCGAATGGATCGAGGCCCACGGCTTGCGGGCCTGCCGGGCGACGCTGGCGGGAGAGCGGGGGACGGGCGCGGTCCGGGGGGTGTGTCCGTACGCGCGGGCTTTTGTGCAGGCGGCGTTGGATGGTGCGGAGGTTGGCGGCGTGGTGATGACCACGACCTGCGACCAGATGCGGCACGCGGCGGCCCTGGTCGAGCGACACAGCGATCGGCCGTTGTTTCTCATGAATGTGCCCGCCACCTGGCAAAGCCCGGCAGCCCGCACGCTCTATCGTGACGAGATCCGGCGGCTCGGCCGGTTCCTGGTCGAGTTGGGCGGCAGGTCGCCCACGCCCGCCGAGTTGGCGGCGGTGATGCTCCGCTGCGACGAGGATCGGGCGGCGTTGCGCCTGGAAGGGCCCCGCTTGCCAGGGGAAAAGGGGACAGGCACCTTTTGCCGGAACGGCCCTGCGGGTGCTTCGCACAAAAGGTGCCTGTCCCCTTTTCCCGTTCCAGGCGGGACGCCCGCACCACAAGGCGTTCGCTTGGCGCTTGTCGGCGGCCCGCTCCTGCAGGGCGACGAGGCGATCTTCGAGATGGTCCACCGGGCGGGCGGCCGGGTGGTGCTCGACGCTACGGAGGGCGGCCGGCGCAGCCTGCCCGCCGCCCTGGATCGCACGCGGACCGCCCAGGATCCCCTGGAATCGCTGGTCGCGGCCTATTTCGACACGATCCCCGACGCCTTCCGGCGGCCCAATGACGGGCTTTACCAATGGCTTGACCGCGAGCTGGCCGCGCAGGAAGTTCGTGGAATCCTCTTCTGGCGCTACGTCTGGTGCGACCTTTGGCATGCCGAGCTGCACAGGCTTCGTCAATGGAGCCGCCTGCCGGTGCTGGAGATCAACGATGGCGACGCCGCGTCGCCGGCCCGGGTGATTGGGCGAATTGAAGCTTTCCTGGAGGTGCTGCGATGAGCCGCGCCCCCGCGCGCATTACCTTGGCCCAGTGGGACCGGCGGTACGCCGAGTTGGCGGCCGCGGGACTGCGCGAGCCCGACTATGGCGGGCCGTTGCGCCGCCATGCCGAGGCCGGCGACACGCGGCTGCTGAAGCTCCGCATGGACAACTCCGCCGCCGCGCTGCGGCTGTGGAACTTCCTGTTGACGGAAGAAGAGCGGCTGGCGCAGGCCCGCGCGGAGGGCAAGAAGCTCGTCGGCGCGATGAAGGATCTCGGCACCGTTCCGGTCATGGCCTACGCGCTGGACAACGTCGTGGCTTTCTATCCGGACGGCGCCTGGTGGATCCCCTGCGTCATGGAGCAGAACACGCGGCTGCTCCAGATCGCCGACTCGCTGGGCATCGACGACTCGTTTTGCCCGGTGCGGGCCATGCTGGGCGCGCTGCTGACCAAGGACCGCTTCCCCATTCCCGATCTGTTCACCTGCAGTGTGGGAGCGACCTGCGACGACCTCTCGGCGATCGCCCAGCGGGTGGCTGCCTTGGGCTTTCCCGTCGTTTGGTGGGAGATTCCGCACCGGCGCAAAGCCCAGCGCGGCGAAACCGCCGTGGAACTGCCCGGCGGCTTCTCCGCCCCGGAAAGCCAGGTCGCTTTTGTGCGCGGCGAGCTCGAGCGGGTCCGCGAGGCGCTCCAGGCATGCGCGGGCCGGCCACTCGGCGATGCCGCGCTTGCGGCCGGCATCCGCCGGGCCAATCGCGTGCGCCGCCTGCTGGACAAGCTGCGGCGGAAAAGTTACGGCGCCAGGCGCTGCCCCATGCCCGCCCTGGAAATGCTGATTGCCGAGATGCTGGCGATCCATTTCTGTTCGGACCAGAACGAGGCGGCGGCCGTTTTGGAAGAACTGCTCGCGGAAGTCGAGCGCCGCGACGCCGCCGGCGAGGGCCTGCTCTCGGCCGACGCGGTGCGCGTCTTCTGGGTCAACCCGGTGGCCGATTTGAAAGTGATGAACCTCTTGGAAGACGCGGGCGGGCGGGTGTGCGGAACGGACTATATGTTTTGCCACGCGATCGAGCCGATTCCCGAGGATCTGCCGCCCCTGGAGGCCCTTGCGCGGATCGCGCTGGGCGATCCGATGGTGGGCTCGGCCGTGGACCGCGCCCTGCGGATTGCCGCCGACGCCCGCCGCTTTGGCGCCGAAGCGGTGGTGATTTCGCGCATTCCCGGCGCAAGCCACTGCGCCCAGGAAACCGCGCTTATCGCCGACGTGCTCCGCCTGGAGTGCGGTCTGCCCGCGCTCGACCTGGAGGTGCCGCCGATTACCGATTCCCTGGAACCGGCCCTGCGCACGCGGCTGGAAGCACTGGTGGAAACGGCCAGCGATCGAAGAATGTAACAGGCCATACTCCGTGTGCCGTAACTTTTCGGACGGCACATGGCGTGTGGGCTGCTACAAAGATTGGCGAGTCAGATACACCAACTCCGAACTCTCGGGCTCCTGGAGTACCACTGTAGCGCCGGTCTGGCTCAACTCCCGGCCGATCAAGACCGTGGGCGGGCT
>JBEKZQ010000424.1:5429-7799 GCA_049509675.1 Thermoguttaceae bacterium
CGAGTCCTCGCACACCAGCCGGTATCGGGCGCCGGGATCGAGGCCTTTGAGCGGGAACAGATGGCGACTGCCGGCGGCCGTGCCCCGAAAAGCGAACAGCACCCCCCGCCCGCTGCGCGGATCGTAGTACTCGATGCCGTCCCATCGCAGTCCGTCGGGCCGCTCGGAGACGTGGTAAAGGTCGCCCTGTTGCACCAACGGCCGCAAAACCTGCTTATAGATCTGGAACTGCCGCTTCGCGGCGGCCTGCTGCGGAGGCGACCAGCGGCTGACGTCGGTCATGATGGTACACCAGCCCATCAGGCCGCTCCGCAACATATAGAGGAAGTTTGCCGGCGTTCTTCCCGGCCTGTTCTCGACATAGCATTCGCACATCGAGGGCGGCAGGGCATACGACGAGTCGTAGAAGGCGCGACGATTCGAGAGCGGATCGTAGCTGTCGGTAATGCTCACGTAATGCGTGCGGCGAAGCACGCCGTAATCGACCATGTTCCCGCCGTTGCAGCAGTTCTCGAAGAGCATCTCCGGAAAACTGGCGTGCAGCCCGTCCTGGACGCGATAGTAGCCCAGCGCCGCGTGATAAGCCGCGTCGATCGGGGAAGACGTATGGCGGTGGTCTTGGCGGCCGCAGCTTTCCACGATCAGTGGTTGGTCGTGCTCCAAGAGGTCGGGTTTGAACTCCTGCACCGCCCGGCGCATGTCGCGCAGGCACCACGCGACGGCCTTGGGCTCACCCAGGCAAACCGTCGCGCCGGTGAAGTCCGAGTTTTTCCAGCTCTCGGGGTAGTCGTTGGGGAACCAGGACCGCATGGTCCGATCGCGCACGGAGAGGATGCTGCCCGGCCGCGACGCGTCGATCTGGTCGCCGCCTTGCGTCCAGGCGATCCACAGGCCGAAGAGGAGCCCTTTGCGGTGTGCATCGTCGGCCAGCGCGGCAAGGCCGGCGGGAAACTTGCCCGCATCGGCCCGCCAATCGCCGACGTGCCGATACCATCCGGCATCGACGTGAAACATTTCCATGCCCAGTGCGGCGGTGGCGTCGATCATGCGTCGGGCCAGTCGCTCGTCGATGGCCATGCCGTTGCCCCAACTGTTGTTGACCAGAAGCGGCAGGTTCGCCGCCGAGGGCGGACGCAGCGCGGACTGGACCCAGCGGTGCAGGCGGTTGGCGCCGTCGTCCACGTCGCCCGCATAGCAGCCGATGAACACGGTGGGCGTCTGAAAGGATTCGCCGGCGGCCAGCCGGGTCCGATACGCGGCGTCTTCCGCGTCGCTCTTGCCCAATCCCCATACGGCCTTGAGAACCGGCGAAGGCGCACGTGTGGCACTCGCCAAGGGGACAGTCCCATTTTCGTCAAACGAAAATTGGGACAGTCCCCGGGCTGCCGGCCCATCGGCCTGCAACACGGTCCTCACGAAGCCGGAGAATTCGATGCCCGCATACCATCCCTCGCGTTTTTCCGCGTCTTGCACGCTCGACCAAGGAATCGGTCCTCCGTAAGGCGTCGATACCAGCGAACTGTTGAACCCCGCTGAAATGCGCTCCCGGTGCGTGCCGACCTCGGAGGGACGGCTTGCTCCCCGCTCGACCCACCATTGCTCCAGCTCAGGCGTTCGCCGCGTCAAGATGGCCAAGGTTGGCTGCAACGGCAACAGCAGCGCGTGCGCCGAGCGGTTCAATATCTGAATGCTGTGTTCCACCGGCCCCGGGCCGGCCTGGCCTCGCCAGATCGACTTTAGTTCCAGGGCCGGCTCGTCGCAGGCAAAGCACAGTAGTGTCTCCGAGCGTGCCGGCTCCTTCCTTTCTTCTCGAAGGTGCCAGCGTACGGGCACGGCATGTCCCCCGACCTCGACCGACGACACCAGCGGAATTGCCGTCTTTTCTGCGGAGTCGGCGACCCACTCCGAGCCGGTCGGCAGACACCGCAGGGAGACGACCGACAAGCTGTTGTCGGCTGCCTCGATGCGGACCGAGGTATCCGACGTCGACACCTGCGAGTGCGCCGCCTTTGCCGGTGCGGCAAGTCCGCTAACAGCAAGAAGAACACCGGCGCAAGTCGTAGTCATTCGCATGAAGATCGGCTCCTATATCAGTTCCCTCTCCCCTTGCGGGAGAGGGTTAGGGTGAGGGGTTTTCCGACCGCTGGGTGCCACTGGCTTTGCCGGTGTTTTTCCGTGTTCAGTCAACGGGCAGCTTCTCGCTGCCAAGCCAACGCTGCAAAAGCACTGGCGGAGCCAGTGGCACCCGGCGCTTCGGGCTAGTGGTCTGTCCAACTTGAGTTTACGGGTGCAACGGTTGGCTTGTCCAACCGTGTTTCCAGCACTGCTGGGCAAGCCGGGCACCGACCGGAGGTTGGTCGTGGCACCCAA
>JBEKZQ010000425.1:0-6770 GCA_049509675.1 Thermoguttaceae bacterium
GAAACGATCGCCCGGCTGGCCACGGGCATCAAGCGCTTCAAGCTTCCCGACGAGATGAACTATATCAAGATCTATCAGGCGGTGGCCGAGGAACCGAAGACCGGCCATGGCGCCGATGCGCTGGAGCGGCTGGCGCAGATCTTCGAGAACCGGCGGCAATATGCCCGCTCGGCCGACTATTGGCGGCGGGCGATCAAGGAATATCCGCAGGACCCGCGGGCTCAGAACTGGCAGGCCCAACTCGACCAGATCGTGGGCAACTGGGGCCGTTTCGAGCCGATAACCACGCAGCCGGCCGGCCGCGGGGCCACGGTCGAGTACCGTTTCCGCAACGGCACGGCGGTCGAGTTCACGGCCCAGGAAATCAAGGTCCAGAAACTCCTCGACGACGTCAAGGCGTACATCAAGTCGCGGCCCAATCAACTCGATTGGCAGCAGGCCAACATCGGCGACCTGGGCTACCGGCTGGTCACCCTGAACCAGCAGCAGTACGTGGGCCGGCAGGTGGCCGCGTGGAAGATGGAGATCAAGCCCCGGCCCGGGCATTTCGACAAGCGGATCACGGTCAGCACTCCGCTGGAGAAGGCGGGCGCCTATCTGCTGAAGGCCACCATGGCCGGCGGCAACACCAACTACATCATCCTCTGGCTCAACGACACGTCGATCGTCAAGAAGCCGCTGGACGGCAAGACCTATTACTACGTGGCCGACGCCGAAAGCGGCGCACCGGTGGCCAAGGCGAACCTGGAATTCTTCGGCTGGAAGCAGCAATGGCAGGCGCCCAACCACATGGAGATCTTCACCAAGCAGTTCGCCGAATTCGCCGATGCCGACGGCCAATTGCTGACCGATGGGTCGAACCAGCCGAACGATTACACCTGGCTCATCACGGCCCGGACCGAGGGCGGCCGCTTCGCCTATCTGGGATTCACCAACGTCTGGTACGGCCGGGTCTACGACGCCGAGTACAACCAGACCAAGGTCTTCCCAATCACCGACCGGCCGGTCTATCGGCCCGAGCAGACGGTGAAGTACAAGTTCTGGGTCCGCCATGCGCAGTACGACCAGGCCGACACGTCGGACTTCGCCGGGCAGCGCTTCACGATCGAGATTCATAATCCCAAGGGCGAGAAGGTGCTCAGCATCGACAAGCAGGCCGACGACTACGGCGGGCTGGACGGCGAGTACAAGATACCGGCCGACGCCACGCTGGGCGTCTTCGGCATGGTGGTCCGCCAGGGCGTCCGGCCGTATGGCGGGGGCAATTTCCGCGTCGAGGAGTACAAGAAGCCCGAGTTCGAGGTGACGGTCGACGCCCCCAAGGAGCCGGTCATGCTGGGCGAGCACGTGACCGCCACGATCTCGGCCAAGTACTATTTCGGCGCCCCGGTCAGCAAGGCCAAGGTGAAATACAAGGTCCAGCGCACCAGCTACAGCGAGCAGTGGTATCCCATGGGACCTTGGGACTGGCTTTTCGGCCCGGGCTACTGGTGGTACGCCTACGATTACACCTGGTATCCGGGCTGGCGGCACTGGGGTTGCTGGCGGCCGATCCCGGTCTGGTGGCCGCACGCGCAGCAGCCGCCCGAACTGGTCGTGGATCGCGAGGTCGAGATCGGGCCCGACGGCACGGTGAAGGTCGAGTTGGATACGGCCGTGGCCAAGGCGATTCATCCCGATCAAGACCACAGCTACTCGATCACGGCGGAGGTGGTCGACCAATCGCGGCGGACGATCGTGGGCAGCGGCTCGGTGCTGGTGGCCCGGCAGCCGTTCAAGGTCTTTGCCTGGGTCGATCGCGGTTATTACCGCATCGGCGACACGATCGCGGCCAGTTTCAACGCCCATCGGCTCGACGGCAAAGCCGTCCAGGGCAAGGGCCAGCTTACGCTGCTGAAGGTCAGTTATCCCAATCGCCAGCAAAAGCCGCTGGAAACGCCCGTGCAAAGCTGGAAGCTCGACACCGACAACGAGGGCCAGGCCCGGCAGCAGATCACCGCCAGCCAGGCCGGCCAGTACCGTCTTGCCTACAAGCTCAGCGACGCCAACGGGCACGCGATCGAAGGCGGCTATGTCTTCACCATTATCGGCGAAGGGTTCGACGGCGCGCAGTTCCGCTTCAATCACCTGGAGTTGGTCCCGGACAAGGCCGACTACGCCCCGGGTGAGAAGGTCAAGTTGCAAGTCAATACCGATCGCGCGGGCGGCACGGTGCTGTTATTCTTGCGCCCGGCCAACGGCGTGTATCTGCAGCCGAAGGTGTTGCGCCTGGGCGGCAAGAGCACCGTGGACGAGATCGAGGTGGTCAAGCGCGACATGCCCAACTTCTTCGTCGAGGCGGTGACCATCGCCGACGGCAAGCTGTATACCGAAACCAAGCAGATTGCCGTGCCGCCGGAGAAGCGGGTGCTTAGCGTCGACGTGCTGCCTTCCGCCGCTTCCTACCGGCCGGGGCAGAAGGCCAAGGTCCGGATCAAGCTGACCGATTATTTCGGCAAGCCGTTTGCGGGCACCACGGTGGTGGCCATTTACGACAAGTCGATCGAGTACATTTCCGGCGGTTCCAACGTGCCGGAAATCAAGGACTTCTTCTGGAAATGGCAGCGTCATCATTCTCCGCAAGGCGAGTCGAACCTGGGCCTGGCCTTTCACAATTGCACACTGCCCAGCGCGCGGGGCATGGGCGACTTGGGCATCTTCGGCGCCACCGTGGCCGAGGAAATGGACGGAGAGGGCGAGGTTCGCGAGGGCGAATTCGTGCTTAGCGGGGTCCATGATTTTGCCGCCCGGGGCTCGCGTCGGATGGCGCTGGGTGCTTACGGGGGCATGGCCAAGGCCGCCTCGGCGCCCATGGCCGCGATGGACGCCATGCCCGGCGCCCCGCCGATGGAACAAGCCGCCAACGGCATGCTCGCCAATCGCGCCGAGCTTCGCGCACTCAGCAAACGCGAAGCTGACAAGCCGGGCAGCGGCGGAGCGGCCGGGCCGCTGGTCCAGCCCACCCTGCGCACCAAGTTCGCCGATACGGCCTTGTGGGTCGGCACGCTCAGCACCGCCGCCAACGGCACCGCCGAGGTCGCCCTGGACATGCCCGAAAACCTCACCACCTGGCGCATCAAGGTCTGGGGCATGGGCCACGGCACCAAGGTCGGCCAGGGGCAGGCCGACGTGGTCACCCGCAAGGACCTCATTATCCGCCTGCAAAGCCCGCGGTTCTTCGTGCAAACCGACGAGGTCGTGCTCTCGGCCAACGTTCACAACTACTTGAAGAGCAAAAAAACGGTCCAGGTCTCGCTGGAAGTGGCCGGCAAGACGCTCCAGCCGTTGGATGAACTGACGCAGTCGGTGACGGTCGAGCCGCAGGGCGAGGCCCGCGTCGATTGGCGCGTCAAGGTTCTGGACGAGGGCCAGGCGGTCGTCCGCATGAAGGCCCTGACCGACGAAGAATCGGACGCCATGGAGATGCGTTTCCCCTGCTACATCCACGGCATGCTCAAGATGGAGGCCTGGTCGGGGGCCATTCGCCCCAAGGAAACCGAGGGCAAGTTCACCCTGAAGGTGCCCCAGCAGCGGCGGCCCGAGCAATCGCGGATCGAGGTCCGCTATTCGCCCACCCTGGCCGGCGCGATGGTCGACGCCCTGCCCTACCTGGTCGATTATCCCTATGGCTGCACCGAGCAGACGCTCAATCGCTTCCTGCCCACGGTCATTACGCAAAAGATCCTCTTGGACATGAAGCTGAACCTGGAGGAGATTCGCAAGAAGCGCACCAACCTCAACGCCCAGGAGATCGGCGAAGACACCCAGCGGGCCGCGCAGTGGAAACGCTACGACCGCAATCCGGTGTTCGACGAAGAGGAAGTCCGCAAGATGGTCAAGGACGGCGTGAATCGCCTGACCGAAATGCAGCTTTCCGATGGCGGCTGGGGCTGGTTCTCCGGCTGGGGCGAGCATTCGGCGCCGCATACCACGGCCCTGGTCGTCCACGGCCTGCAACTGGCCAAACGCAACGACGTGGCCCTGGTGCCGGGCATGATGGAGCGCGGCGTCCAGTGGCTCAAGAGCTACCAGGACGAGCAGATCCAATGGATCCTCCGCGGCATGAAGGAGCCCAAGGTCTGGCCGTGGAAAGACCGCGCCGACGAGCTCGATGCGTTCGTCTACATGGTCCTGGCCGATGCAGGGATGCAAAGCGACCAGATGCAAGATTTCCTTTATCGCGACCGCACGAAGCTGGCCGTCTACGCCTTGTCGATGTATGGCATCGCCCTGGAAAAGCAGGGACAGAAGGACAAACTCCAGATGGTCGTGCGCAATATCGGCCAGTACATCCAGCAGGACGACGAGAACCAGACCGCCTGGCTCAATCTGCCCGGCAACGGCTGGTGGTATTGGTACGGCAGCGAGTACGAGGCCCAGGCCTATTACCTCAAGTTGCTGTGCCGCACCGATCCCAAGGGCGAGCTGGCCCCGCGGCTGGTCAAGTACTTGCTCAATAACCGCAAGAACGCCACCTATTGGAACTCGACCCGCGATACGGCCGTTTGCGTCGAGGCGATGGCCGAGTTCCTGCGGGCCAGCGGCGAGACCCAGCCCAACATGACCGTCGAGGTCTACTGGGACGGCAAGCTTCAGAAGGCCGTGGAGATCACGCCCAAGACGCTCTTTGCCTTCGACAACAAGTTCGTGCTCCAGGGCGCGGCGATCCCGTCGGGTGCGCACGTGGTGCAACTTACCAAGAAAGGCGCGGGCCCGTTGTATTACAACGGATACCTGACCAATTTCACCCTGGAGGATTTCATCGCCAAGGCGGGGCTGGAGATCAAGGTCAACCGCAAGTACTACAAGCTCGACAAGGTCGACAAGACGATTCAGGCCGCCGGCTCGCGCGGGCAACTGGTCGACCAGAAGGTGTTGAAGTACCAGCGGCAGGAACTTGAAAATCTATCGAGCCTCAAGAGCGGCGACCTGGTGGAAATCGAACTGGAGATCGATAGTAAGAATGATTACGAGTACCTGGTCTTCGAGGACATGAAGCCGGCCGGGTTCGAGCCGGTCGATCAGCAGAGCGGCTATACGGGCAACGATCTGGGGGCCTACGTCGAGTACCGCGACAACCGCGTGGTGTTCTTCGCCCGCACCCTGGCCCGCGGCAAGCATAGCGTGGCCTATCGCATGCGGGCGGAAACGCCGGGGCAGTTCAGCGCCCTGCCCACCCGGGCCTCGGCCATGTACGCGCCGGAGTTGAAGGCCAACTCGGACGAAATCAAGCTGAAGGTGAGGGATTAGAGGTCTGTCCAACTTGAGTTTACGGGTGCCACGGTTGGCTTGTCCAACCGTGTTTCCAGCACTGCTGGGCAAGCCGGGCACCGACCGGAGGTTGGTCGTGGCACCCAACCGGTAATGTCGAAACGGAGAACGATTACGCCTTCACTTAGGGGCGCGGATTTGCTACAATCCCACGCCATGTCCAACCCTGGCAAGACCCTGGTGACCGTGGCCACCTACAACGAGATCGAGAATCTTCCGCGCCTGGCGGAGGAGATTTTTCGCTTCGCCCCGCAGGTCGATCTGCTGGTGATCGACGACAACTCGCCCGACGGCACGGGCCGATGGTGCGATGAGAAGGCGGGCCAGGACCCGCGCGTCCACTGCTGCCATCGTGCGGGCAAGCTGGGTCTGGGAAGCGCCATCCTGGCCGGTTTTCGCTTCGCCATCGATGGCGGCTACCGGTACGTTCTGAACATGGACGCCGATTTCAGCCATCAGCCCAAGTATTTGCCCGAGATGCTCGCGGGGATGGAGCCGGCGCAAGGACCGCCGCGGGACGTGATGATCGGTTCGCGATACATCCCCGGCGGCGGGGTGGAGGGCTGGCCGTTGCGGCGTCACCTGATGAGTCGCGGCGTGAACTGCTACGCCCGCTGGCTGCTGGGACTCACCGCCCATGATTGCAGCGGCGGCTATCGCTGCTACCGCACCGAGACGCTCAAGAAGCTGAATCTGGACAGCATCCGCAGCCGCGGCTATTCCTTTCAGGAGGAGATCTTGTGGCATCTTCAGCGGGTGGGAGCCCGGTTTGGCGAAACGCCCATCGTGTTCCTCGACCGCACGCGGGGGAAGTCGAAGATCAACTACAAAGAGGGGCTGGCAGCCCTGCGGATCATCTTCGCCCTGGGAGTGCGAAGAGCAAGGAGTTAACTCCTATTCCCTATGTCTCGCCTCGAACACGTCTACTTGTTTCGCATTCCCTACAGCGATACCGACGCCATGGGAACGTACTACAACTCCCGCGCGTTGGAGTGGTTCGAGCGGGGGCGGACCGAATTGTGTCGCGGGCTGGGGAAGCCTTATCGGCAATGGGAACAGGACGGCGTGGCCCTGCCGATCGTCGAGGCCCACGTCGAGTACCAGGGCCGGGCGCAGTACGACGACCAGTTGCGTCTGACGACCAGGGCCGCCATGGCGGGCCGGGCTCGGATGCGTTTTGACGTCGAGGTGCAACATGCTTCTTCCGCGCGGCCCGTCTGCCGCGGCTACACGATCCATGCGATCACCGATCTTGCCGGTCGTCCGATCCGTCCACCGCAGTGGCTGCTGGACTTGATGGAGTGCGATCCGGCCGAGCGGCCGGCCTGAATCGGCAGCCGAATGGCAGGGGAGGCGGGTGTAGTGGTCGCGCGGATACCGCGTTTCCAGGGTCGTTCACGACCCTTCCCGCCGTAGGCGGTCGATAGGCCCGACGTTCACGTCGGGTTGGCAAAGACGCT
>JBEKZQ010000426.1:0-5373 GCA_049509675.1 Thermoguttaceae bacterium
AACTCACCGTGGGTATCGATTGCGGCGGCTACGGCATGGTGCTTGGGTGCCCGATGGAGATCGGGCCGTACTATCTGGATGCAAATGGAAATCAGGTCATGGTGGGTACGACCACGGTCCTGAATGACAATTCCTCGCCCACGGGCGATATCATCCATTTGCCGGACCGCCAGTTGACCATCCCGGCCGTCGCTGCCAGCGCCCCCTGGGCAGGCCAGAACATCGGCGTCGCGTTGCTCCAGACTGCAACCCCTGCGAATGAAGGGGGCTACTGGGACATCGACAATGTGCGGTTGGTGGCGACCACGAGTCCCACTCCCACGGCCGTCTGGACGGGCGCGGCAGCAGGCAACACGAACTGGAGTTGCTCGGGGAACTGGAGTGGCGTACTGTCGGCGTCGGGGGCTTCGCTTACGTTTGTGAACCCCGGGAGCGGCCATGCCGAGAACACGAACGACTTCCCGGCCGGAACCCCCTTTGCCGCTATCACCTTTGCGGCCGGATCCCCGGCCTACAATCTGCAGGGCAACGCGATCCAACTTTCGGGCCCCGTCGCCAATCAGAGCAACATCAACCAGACGATCGGCCTTGACATGCAAGTGGTTGCGGGCGGCGGCACGTTGGATACGGGCAGCGGCAGCATGACGATTGCCGGGGCCATCAGCGGATTGTCGCTCACGAAACTCGGTGCCGGCAGCCTCATCCTTTCGGGCTCTAACACCTACTTGGGCGGTACGACGGTCAGCGGCGGCACGCTGTCGATCTCCTCCGTGGGGAACTTGGGCGGCGGCAATGTCGCCCTCAACGGCGGCGCGTTGCGAACGACCGCCGACCTGATTTTGCACGCCGGACGCACTGTGACCTTGAACGCAACCTGCAGCACGATCCAGACCGACAATGCCAACACCGAGATCGACAGCTTGCTGACGGGCCTGGGCGGTCTGGCGAAGACCGGCACCGGCACGTTGACGTTGACCAATCCGGCCAACTCGACCACCGGCTTCACCGGCGGCACGACGCTCTTCAGCGGCGCGCTGGAGTACACCGATCCGCTGGCCGTGGACAGCGGCAGCGTCATCTTTGCCGGCGGCAGCCTGATATTGGACTTCAGCGGACTTGTCGGCTCAGGCAGCGTGGCTACGGGCCTGAGCCAATCCATCGCCATCGAGCCGGCCCTTGCCGGCTTCGCCGGGGCGGCTCCCGCCCTGACGGTGCCCAGCGTGCCGGAGCCTGGCACCTTGGGGCTCTTGGGCGCCGGGCTGCTGGCCGGCCTTGTGGTTTGGCTGCGGCGGAGGCGGGGTTGATCGAAAGCAAGAAAGACGGCATGCCTGCAGGGGCACCGGTAGCCAGGGACGACGATCGTTCTCTGGATCGCCGCCCCCCGACATGTGCATCATGCGTGCCATGCACGGGTCAGAATCCGCGGGGAACAATTGCTTGACAGCTTCATTGCCCCTCGCCACAATAGAACCACTTCCACTATTGGACTAGCATCTATAGTTGCACTGCACCGATTGATCCGCTGGACTGAAGGAGAATGCGTATCGCCACCCGCAAGTTGTTGTGGTTCCCTGGGCAGGCCAGAACATCGGTATTGCGCTGCTGCAGACGGCCACGGGCACCGGCGCCACCGGCTTTTGGGGCGTCGGCAACGTCCGCCTGTCCAGCACTCCGGAACCGGGTTCGCTTGCGCTGCTGGCGGTCGCGATGGGCATCTTCCTGGGCTATCGGTGGCGCACGCGAACGAGGTGAGGCGATGGATCGGCAAAGGTGCGCGCGGACGGACGGCAGGGAGACTGCGATCGCGGCGGCCGCGCCCGGCGGTCGCGCCTTCACGCTGGTCGAAATGCTCGTGGTGATTGCCGTCATCGGCGTCCTGGCGGCGCTCTTGATGGTGGCTGTGGTAAATGCCCGAGCAAGCTTTCGCCGGATCGCGTGCCTCAACAATCTGCACGACATCGGGCTGGCGATCAACAGCTACTCGAATCGGTCTTACGGACGCATCCCCTTCGGTCCCAAGGCGCCGCCGATGATGACCGCCATGGACTTCTATCCATCCACCGGCGCCCCCACGTCGCTGGTGTCGCTGATGGACGGGACGCCGGTCGGCCTCGGCCTGCTGCTGAAGAATGAGCTGGGGGGGCAAGCGGGCGTCTTTTTCTGTCCCGATAGCGACCAGAAGCCGACCGACGCCGAGTCGGACCTGGGCCTGGTCGGCGTGGGCCAGGCACAGAGCAGCTACTACTACCGGCACGCGTCCGTAGCGCGGAAGTATGATCCGCCGGGGATGGACGTCCTCCACCCGGATCATATCGAACTGGACAATCTTGGACCCAATCGCAACGGACTGCCGATTCGCGCCCTGGTCATGGACACCCAGTTCGTGGTTTCCCCGGACTTCGCGCAGTTCGGCATCACGCCGCGCACGCATCACCAGATGGATTTGACGAACGTGCTCTTTTCGGACGGCCACGCAGAGTCTCTTTCCAACGCGGACGGCCGTTTCACGGTCAACCTGGACGACTACCAGTCGTTGACCAACGCCTTCGACAGGATTCTCGGGGCTATCGAGAAAGCCGACGGGCCGCACTGAAACCACCGGGGAGGAGTATCGCCATGCTTGAACATTATCGGATCAACGGCGAAAGCCTGGATTCGCTGGACCTGAAAGTCTTGCTGGTGACCAAAGGGGTCAAAGTCAGCGCCCAGGTCTACAAGGCGTTCGGCAGAACGCATCGCCTCCACCCGGACCCGGAGACATGCAACTGCCTGCTGCTGCCCGACGGCACCGTGGTGCATCTGGTCGATCTAGCCATGCATATGGGCTACATCAAGAAAGCATTGTCGTGGGACATGCTGCGCAATTTGAGGTACGCATTTCAGTTGCAGACGCCGTTCTCTTTGGACGTGGCCGACTCCGGCCACCCCGTGCTGTTGTGGAAAGACGAGGAGGTCACACGCGTGATGTTCCCGCCGGCCTCGCGGTTCTACCAGCAGAGGACTTCCGGCGGGCTGCCGTTCCTCGGCAACGCCGTGCTGCAAGGGCTCGATTTCCTGTCGTTTCAGTGCCTCTGGCCATGCCAGTACGCACAGGCGGGGCAGGCCTGCCAATTCTGCTATTCCGGCGGGCTGTTCGAGCGGCTCTCGAGGAAAGGCAAGCCCTTGCCGCCCACGCCCACGCCACGCGATGTGGCCGAGATTGCCCACTACGCCTTTATGGTCGAAGGCACCGCCAAGCACATCCAACTGACCGGCGGCTCCACGATGAACACCCAAGCAGAGTGCGCCGTCATCAAGGAATACCTGAACGAGATTGACCAGCTTGTCGGCCTCAAGAACATTCCCGGCGAAATCCTGATCTACACGACACCGCCAAGCGACCCTGCCGAGGTCGACCAGTTGTTCTCGGCCGGCGCTGACCGGGTCGTGTGCAGCTTGGAGGTGTGGGATGAGCAGTTGGCGCGGGTTATCACGCCGGGCAAATGGAAATTCGCCGGCCGGCAACGCTTCTTGAATTGCCTGAAGTACATCGCCAAACGGTACGGCCCTAATCGTGCATGCAGCTCGTTCGTGGTTGGCCTGGAACCGGTCGAGACGTACCTGGAGGCCGCCAATACCCTCGCCTCCGAAGGCATCGTTCCGATTGCTTCGATCTGGATGCCGTTCGGCCGGCCGGTACAGGCGAGGATGCAGACGCCCGGCTTGGATTATTATCGGAAGATCAAGGAAGGGCTCGCCCGGGTTTACGAGACCCATGGGGTTGTCCCGCCGGGAAGCAACGGATTGAACGTGTGCATTTGCCGCGACGTCTGGAATCACCTGGCAGACCTCTCGGACTCGTCCCGTCCCTGCCAGTGCTATGCGCCGTCTATCCGGCACCTGGCAGCGACACCCCCATAGGGTTCACGCATGCCTGCGGCAAGGCTGAATAGCCATGTCGGTCGACACCGGCCGTAAGTGGCAATGCGAAAGGGTCGCCGCGCTGCGACAGCCGTGATTCAGGCATTCCATGGACGCTGTCTCGCCCAACGCGGGTCGGTTGACTTCGGATCGTATTCTGTGGAAGATATATCAACCGTGCGGGCCGCCGAAACCGAATCCGGTCCTTTGGGCGGCCGGACAGGCTTATACGGAAGGCTAATGGAATATGTCCGCTGCTAAACTACCGATATACGACGAGGAAAACGTGAGGGCGTGCCCTTGTGTGGGGGGCACCCTGGATAGGCTGTTGCAGCCGGCCATCCTGGCGGTGCTTGCCGAAGGGCCCACCCACGGCTACCGGTTGGCGGAACGTCTCGGGGCGATGCCCGGTTTTGCCGGACAAGAACCCGATACGTCGGGAATCTATCGCCATCTCAAGGCCATGGAAAGCCGAGGAATCGTGACCTTCTCGTGGAACACGTCGGCAGCCGGTCCCGCCAAGCGGATCTACCAGATCACGCGCGAGGGCCAACAATGCTTGGGTCGTTGGGTGCAGACGTTGGAGGAGTACCGCAACAGGATTACGTCGCTCCTGAAGACCGCGCGAAATGCGGCGAAGAAGGGCGGCTGATGCCGCTCAATTCTGGACAGTCGAGGGACAACGCCATGACCGACCAGGATCCGCAGCGATGGAAGAAGTACAGTGCCGAAGCTCTCGGCACGTTCTGCCTCGTGTTCTCGGGCACGGGGGCGATTGTCGTCAACGACGTGTCGGGCGGCACGGTCACGCACGCGGGCGTGGCCCTGACGTTCGGCCTCGTGGTCATGGCGATGATCTACGCCATTGGTGATGTCTCAGGCGCGCACCTGAATCCGGCCGTCACGCTGGGTTTCTGGTTCTCCCGGCAATTCCCCGGTCGAGCAGTCATCCCTTATGTCGCAAGCCAGGTCCTGGGGGCCTTCCTGGCAAGTGGACTATTGCGGGCGATCTTCCTGACGCACGCCACGCTCGGAGCAACCAGGCCCGCCGGATCGGCATGGCAGTCGTTCGTACTGGAGGTGGTTCTGACGGCGATGCTGATGTTCGTGATCCTGGCGGTGTCCAGCGGAGCGAAAGAGAAGGGGTTGATGGCCGGGATCGCGGTGGGCGGGGTGATCGCACTGGAGGCGCTGTTTGCAGGCCCGATCTGCGGCGCATCGATGAACCCGGCCCGCTCTCTTGCTCCCGCGGTAGTGTCTGGAAGCCTGGCCGACCTGTGGATTTATCTGGCGGCCCCCCTGCTCGGGTCCGCGATGGGCGTAGCTTGTTGCCGGATGGTGCATCCCGCCGGCTGCTGTGCAGGGTGTTGCGCGGAGGATTCGCAGTAGCAACTTAGGATTTGGCGAAGAACAGCTTGGCGGAATCCCGTAGGACGGACTGTTAATCCGTCCACGGTTCGGCGACGGATTAGC
>JBEKZQ010000427.1:0-6087 GCA_049509675.1 Thermoguttaceae bacterium
CAAGACTCCCCGAAAACGCACCCGCACCCACCACTCGGTCTACCGCATTCTTCAAGATCATTGCCGCCGAAAATCACACTCAACAGCCAGAGCCCCTTGAGCGAAGACGTTTACAGCACTGGGCCTTCACCCCGCCTTCTCTTCTCCAGAAAAACCAGGGTGAGTCGATCATGGACGGGTTCCTGACTGAAGACCTTGTAGCCCAAGCGTTCATACAGTCGAATGGCGTTTGCACTTCTGTGGCCCGTAAACAACTCAAAACGCTCGGCGGCTCCGAACGAAGCCTCGATCTGGTTCATCAGTTGCGTGCCAATTCCCTGACGCTGATAATCGGGATGAACGATGAGACGACCGATATAGCAGGTCTTTTCATCCTCGTAAGCTCGCACCGAACCGATGATCCTGCCCTGATCGACGGCTTTGAGAACCACCCTGCTGCTGAATTGCGACCGAAAATCTTCGAGTGTTTCAGTCAGCGGCGGCAAGCCGAAATCGTTGTAGATCGAAGCCTCGCTCTGGTAAGCCAGCTTCTGGAGGTCAAGGACCGCCGCCGAATCATCGATGGACGCAAGCGTTATTAACATCGTCGGTTCCCTTCTCTCGCCCGTCACGACGACGAGGCTAGCCCCGAGCCACCGCTGGCTTCAATATACTGCCCCGTCACCCACCGGGCATCGTCCGAGGCCAGCCATGCGGCCACACCTGCAATGTCCTCGGCCTCGCCGAGGCGACCGAGTGCAGTATGGGCCGAGACGCTTTTGACCACGTTCGGGTCTTGGCGATGGCATTCACCGTGATGCCACGCTTGCCCAGATCGGCGGCGAGGATCAACGTAAAGTGGTTGATTGCCGCCTTCCCCATTGAGTAGGCGGTCATTCTCGGGTATGGGTATTTCGACAGGGCCGAAGAAAGATTGATGATCCGGCCACTGTTTCGCAAGCGGGAGATTGCCTCTTGGGTGACGAAGAATGAGCCTTTGACGTTCACCGCCATAAGTTCGTCGAAGATTTCCTCGGATGTGGTCTCAATCGTGCCTCCCCTGCCGATCCCGGCGTTGTTGACCAGGATGTCGAACTGCGGACTGCCATGCCGTTTGGTCAATTCGGCGTCGATGGCATGGAAGAACTGACGAATCCCGGCCACGGAGCCGACATCGCCCTGCACGGCGAAGCCATCCTCGTGCATTGACTCGATTTCCCGAACCACGGCTGCTGCGGCCTCGGCGTTCTTCTGATAATTGACGACGACCGACGCTCCATCCTTGGCTAGCCGAAGGGCGATGGCCCGACCGATTCCTCGGCTGGCCCCGGTGACGACGGCGATTTTTCCTTGCAAGCTCATACTCGATGCTCCTGTAGTTGTCGATGCGGAATGTGGTATTATACGGGTTTTGATCGTCTTCCAAAACGGGATTCGTGCAGCCCATGTCCTCCATCCAGCCCAAGACCCTCACCGCCCGAACCGGCCAGCCGTTCACGATCCGCACGGCCCAACCCGAGGATGCGGCGGCGATGTTGGCCTACATCCGTGCGGTGGCCGGGGAGACCGAGTTCTTTGTCCTTCAGCCCGACGAATTCCCTGAGACCAAGGCGCGGGAGCGGAATTGGATTCAGGATCACCTCGATCATCCCGGTCAGATCGTGCTTTTGGCCGAGGCCACCGGGTCGATCATCGGCAACGTCAGCTTCGAGAATGGGCCGCACCGGCGAATTGCCCACCGGGGAAGCCTTGGGATCGCCGTGGTCAAGGAGCGGCGGGGACAACGCGTAGGCACGGCATTGCTGGAGAGCTTGCTGGAATGGGCAACGGCCAATCCGTTGATCGAGAAGATTTGCCTGGAGGTTTTCGCCACGAACAAGACGGCGATCCGGCTCTACACGAAGCTGGGCTTCGTCGAGGAAGGATTGCGGCTCAAAGACATCAAGCGGGGGCCGGGGCAATACGTGGATACGCTGGCGATGGGCAGGTTTGTGAAGTAGCAGGCAACCGGTCCTTCAAGTCATCGGTCGAGTCGGCCTCGCCTCTTCGGCCATGCCGAAGAGGCGAGGCGTGAACCAAGGCTTGGACCAGACCAACCACTCTTGCCCATCTGCTGGGGACGGAAGGTCTCCATTATGTACGAGAGGGGCACTGCCGGGCAAGCCGGCAGTGGCACCCGGCGCGCGCTGCGTGTATTCAGAGCGGCTGGTTGCGAATTGGATACCGCCGGCGTAGAATCTGGGCAGTCTGGTTCCCCGTTGCCCGTCGTGTACCTGGCCTGGCTGGCCGTGCTGTTGATACTTTACCCGGCCCGCCGCTGGTTTGCGGACGTGAAGCGGCGACGCCGGGAAGCTTGGCTGAGTTACCTGTAGAGGGCCCCTATGGCGTCGATCCCCTGATCCCGCGTGGCTCCTCTCTTGGCGTCCCATCGCGTTATAATGGCCTATATGACCCCACCAACCTGAAGGGCACTCCCATGAGCCGAATTGTACTACCGATGATGGTGTTGGTCCTGCTGCTGGCCCTTGTTCCTTGCCGCTGGGCCGCCAGCCAGAAGCCCGAACAGACCATCCAACAACCGGCACAGACGAAGCCGAATCCCGAACCGGCCAAGGCCGGCGAGCAGGAAAAGGCGATTGCCGAAATCAAAACACCGCCGTTGTTCTCCTACGTGGGAGGTCCTGTACCGGCCAGTTTGCCCACCGGCCCCGATGGCAAGACGCGGTTGGTCCTCCAAGGTAAAAAGGCGCAGCTCATCGACGTGGCCACGGGTAAACAGATCGGCAAAGAGCTTAATTGACGGCAGACCTTCAACTGTCATTCGTTCAGCCCGGACGGCAAGTACGTGGTGACCGGTTCCGGGTACGTGTGGCATAACCGGGACGACCCTCTTGACGACGTCAACCGGGGCTTCATCGACGTCTGGGATGCTGCGACGGGAGACCGGGTTGAGGGAATGACTGGAAGGCGCACGGGGAGCGTACAAGCCATAGGCTTCAGCCCCGACGGGAAAACTATCTATTACCGCGCAGAGAGGTATCACCGCGGTAATCCATAGGGAAGAGTCGTGGGAAGATTGACCGCCGCGTTCTTACTCCTTCAGGATCTCCGCCAACGGCCTCTCCACCAGCACCACGGGGCGCAAAATGCCACGCAGGAACAGTTTCGAGATGAGGCGGTTGAACGGCTACTACACAACTTCAGCCTTCGGCCGAGAAACGACGGCCTAAACAGGGAGTATGACAAGACCATGAAAGACCAGCCCCTCCTTAGATTCGCGTTTGCGTGCGCAGTATTCGTTTTAGCCTTGTCGACCGAAATCCGCGCCGAGGGCACCTACCTGATTCCGGGCGACTTTGGCTGGCGACGAAGCCTTCCACTCGAAGTCCTATTTGCTTGCCGCTTCTTCCCTGCTGACCGCTACGGCCGGGTTACGGGCGAATTCATCCTTGATCCGAACGTCGTCGAAGACCTGGGGCTAAGTGCGGACGTCGCTCACGAACTTCTACGACTGCACAACCAGATTCGAATGGAAGTCAACGAAGAACGCCACAGGCCACCTAAAGACGATCCGAACAAGCCGCCGCCTGATAAGCAGCCGTATGACGAGCACACAGTTCGAAAGCGTCATATGAAGGAGCTCAATCAACTCCTCACACCACAACAGCAAGAGAGACTATATCAGATCCACATCCAGAGGCAGCGACGCTTCACCGATGCACTAAGTGACCCGGGTGTCGCGAAAGCAATCGGGCTGACCGATGCGCAGCGCTCTCAAATCTATCAATTACATTGGGAGGTTTCACACGCGGAGCATCTTGAATCCGGAGAAAAGTCGACCGGCGACTATACCGGACCTAGCTCCGACGCTTTGTACAAGGCGTGCCCAGAGAAGATTATGAAAATCCTAAGCGACGACCAACGGCAGAAGTTCGAAAAGCTTAAGGGTGCATCGTTACTGCGCGCTCAAGGGAAGCCTGCCGAGGCGGAAGCCGGGCCGCTGCAGAGGCTTCCCGGTGCAAGGATGCTGGCCGAAGGGTGCTGGAAGGCCAGTTTCTCTCCGGATGGCAATCGAATCGTTGTTGGCAAGATGCCGGAGGACAGCGGGCTGAGGATCGTCGATTTGACGACCGGTACGAACAGCGACCTGCTTCCTTACGGCAAGGACCCGGCGTGGTCGCCCGGCGACGGCCGGCTCATCGCCTTCGAGCATCGCGGGGACGAAGGGGACGAAGTCTGGATCGTTGAGGCCAGCGGCGCGAACCCCCGCAAACTCGCGCACGGCGGGTTCCCCAGTTGGTCGCCAGACGCCAAGAGCATCTACTTCCAGTCGCGCAAGCAGCACAGGCTCCAGGTAATAGCCCTAGGTGCCAAGGGGGCAAATGCGACGGACGTCATGGACATGGCGTTCTTGTACCCGTCCGTCTCGCCCGATGGCCGGCAGGTGGCCTATCGAAGCGGGAACCAATTGATCATTGCTGATCTGAAGACCGGCAAGGCAGCAAAAACGTTTCCAATCGACGGCGGGCGGGGCTTCGCCGCCGGATGGTCACCCGACGGGAAACAGATCGGCTACGGCGGGTGGGGCGGTGGGGATCCTGTGCCGTTTTCCATCGTCGACATCGCAGCCGGCCGCACTGTGCTTTTCCCTAACATCAGGGGCACAATGCCGGCATGGTCGCCGGACGGCTCGAAAATGGTCTTCGATGTTCGCACCCAGCGCGATCGGGACATCTGGCTGGTCGAAACCAAGGCCCTGGAGACGCTGAGTTCGGCGGAGCCGAATAGCGGCAAGGATTCCAAGCCCTCGCAGGACGTGAAGGCAACGCAGGAACCTGAAGCTGCCAACAAGCCCAAGCGGCAGTTTAAGGAACTCACGGTGGACTTGGGCGGTGGGGTGAAGCTGGAGTTGATCTTGATTCCTGCAGGAGAGTTCAAAATGGGCGACGAGCAGGGATGGGGCTGGGAGAAGCCGGCTCACAAAGTAACCATCACCGCGCCCTTCTACCTGGGCAAATACGAGGTCACCCAGGAGCAGTGGAAGGCCGTCATGGGCAACAATCCGAGCCACTTCCAGGGGCCGAAGAACCCAGTCGATTCCGTGAGCTGGGAGGCCTGCCAGGATTTCCTGGCGCGATTGAATGCGAAGCTTGCGGCTGACGGCGCGAAATTCAGTTTGCCAACCGAAGCCCAGTGGGAGTACGCCTGCCGCGCCGGGACGATGACCCGCTACAGTTTCGGCGACGATCCCTACGCCGACAAGCTGGACGACTACGCGTGGTGGGGAATGAACGCGGCGAACCACACTCACCCCGTTGGCCAGAAGAAACCCAACGCCTGGGGATTGTACGACATGCACGGGAACGTCTTTGAGTGGTTTGCGGATCGGTGGTCCGAGGATTACTACCGCAAGTCGCCTGGGGAGGACCCCAAGGGTCCAAGCTCGGGTAGTTCTCACGGGTTGCGCGGTGGATCATGGTCCCTCGACGATCCACGTATCTTCCGCTGCGCCTTCCGTTATCCCCACACTCCGAATGCACGGCTCGACAACTACGGATTTCGCGTGGCTAGAACTCCATAAAGGTCGACCTCAGGGCGATTGCGCCAACCGCTGATAAACGCGGATGACCGCGGATTTCAGGCCGGCTGGGCCGTTGCTCGCGGAGCCACCCAACGTTGACCAGATCTTGGCGGATCTGCGACGCTTGGAAACGGAGATCCAAAACCTCGGATAGTTGTCCAGGCGGATCGTGGCCCGCCTGGCCTTCTCATCCTTCTCGGCAATCGTCGCCTGCCCGGGATTCACCGCGATCAGGGCATCGCCTTTGATGAGCCAGGCACCTCGGCAGCCCTCGCCCTCGCCAATCAGCACGTCAGCAACGTAGACTCGCGTGGCGACGATCTGGGAGAGTTGCTCCAACTGGCTGACGACCGTCCTCTGTGGCGACTTCGCCGCGCAGAATAGCCATCCGCGTAGCACATTATGAGAGTATAATCTCCGTGGTGCGTACGTTTAGGCGGCGTGGCTCATAGTGGCTTGGGGTAGGAGGCCGTAAGTTCGCAGTTCCTTGGGCGCGCGGGTTTCCAGCAGCTTTCGATAAAGCGGTT
>JBEKZQ010000428.1:0-5310 GCA_049509675.1 Thermoguttaceae bacterium
TCTGACAATCAACTATCCGAAGTCCGCATTCGCCGCGACACATTTCATGGCGAGTGGAACTATCAGATCCTACCTAACAGGGAATAACTACTTTCGGTAACTTATTGTTGAGCGCGGCCTTATGATAGCCACGACTTCTCCAATCAGGCGAGTTTTTTGGACGGACAAGAGAGGAGCGTACCTCGATGAATGATAGCGAATTACCATTTGCCTCTCTCTTTCAGGAGTTGACAGGGAATCCTCCATTTCCCTGGCAAGAAGAACTGTATGACCGATTCAAGAATGGCGATATCCCCCCGTCATGCAACCTGCCGACCGGACTGGGGAAGACCGCTATCATTGCGATTTGGCTGATCGCGCTCGGCAATGCCCCGGGCAAGGTGCCCCGCCGACTCACATACGTCGTGAATCGCCGGACGGTGGTGGATCAATCTACGGTGGAAGCCGGCAAGATTCGTGATCAACTGACGTCAACTGATCGGTCAAGTCTGGTTGAGCAATTGGCGAACCGATTGGCCGCGCTTGCCGCCAATCCGACGGCTGGACCGCTTGCGATCAGCACGCTTCGCGGCCAATTTGCAGACAACGGTGAATGGGCGGCCGACCCGGCGCGACCAGCGATCATCGTGGGTACGGTGGACATGATCGGTAGCCGCCTGCTGTTCAGCGGTTACGGTCTTGGCTTCAAGACGAAACCCCTTCACGCGGGCTTCCTCGGGCAGGACGCTTTGCTCGTGCATGATGAGGCCCACCTGGAACCAGCGTTTCAGAAGCTCGCCGAAGCCATCGAGCGGGAGCAGCACCAAGGCGAACGAACGGGCGAACTGCCCTGGCCAAAGTTGTGCGTGCTGGCATTGTCTGCAACAGCGAGGGGCGGCGACGGGGATGCACAGGTGGAAGAATGCAAGGCATTTGAGCTGACGGATCAAGAAAAGCAGCCAGCGGATGTGATTCCCGATCCGCCGACAGAGCCGATCCACTATGTCTGGCGACGGCTGAAGGCGACAAAATCACTTCGGCTCCACCAAGTCGCTGGCGACAAGGCGGCTGAACAGATTGCGGAACTCGCGTTGGAGAACGAGAATTCCGACGCTGCCGTATTGGTCTATGTCCGCACCATTGACGATGTATTGAGGGTATGCGCGAAGCTCACAGACAAGAAGGCCGGGGTAGCAGCCGATCGCGTCCAGCAACTCACCGGCACGATGCGCGGTTATGAGCGCGATCAACTGGTCAAGTCCGACCGCGTGTTCGCGCGTTTCATGCCGCCGTCGGGTCGCTCCAAGGGGGTGACGCCAAGGGAAGGGACCGTCTATCTGGTCTGCACCAGCGCCGGCGAAGTGGGGGTCAATCTCTCGGCCGACCACATGGTTTGCGACCTGTCCACGTTCGAGAGCATGGCCCAGCGTTTCGGCCGGGTCAACCGTTTTGGAGACGGCGAGGCGCGGATCGACGTGGTGTATCCGGAGAAGTTCGACGAGAAGGATAAACTGGCGCCAGCGCGGCAGGCCACACTGGAGTTGCTACATCAATTGGACGGCGACGCGAGCCCGCTTGCGCTCGGCCGACTCGACCCCGCCGCTCGTCGTGAAGCGTTCGCCGCCGAGCCGGCGGTTCTGCCCGCCACAGACATTCTATTCGACGCCTGGGCGCTGACGACCATCCGCGAGCCGATGCCCGGCCGACCGCCGGTCGCCGCATATCTGCACGGTATCGCGGAATGGGAGCCGCCGGAGACCGACGTGGCGTGGCGCGAGGAGGTCAGAGTCGTCACCGGCGACGTACTCGATTACTACGAGCCTGAGGATTTGCTTGAAGACTATCCGCTCAAACCGCACGAACTACTGCGCGATCGCAGCGACCGCGTATTCGATAAACTTCAAGTGCTTGCTGGCAGACATCCAAACGCGCCGACCTGGATAGTGGACGAACAAGGACGAGTGACCAGTTGGCCGCTCACCAAGTTCGCTGACCCCTCCGCCACCAAAACGGCAGCCAGGAACCCGCTCATAGCCCGCATTGCGAGATGCACAGTCTTGTTGCCGCCAATCGTGGGCGGACTGAGCCGCGGCATGCTCGACGGGGCATCCGACCACGCCGACGACGTGGCTGACATTGATGCTCCCGCGACGGAGCGGCGTATCCGGCTCTGGTCTGACAATCGTGAGTACGACAAGAAAGCCGCCGGGATGCGCTTGGTGCGAAGTATCGATCCGAACCACGACGATGAGCATGACGACGGCGAGCGACGGACGTGGGACTGGTACAAGCAAAAACCGCTGGAGGGGACGCGCACCGCGCAAAGGCCGGTGCGGTGGGACATCCATGTCGGGGACGTGGTGCGTCACATCGATGGCATCCTGGCGGGACTTTCGTTGCCCGACGAGATCACCCAGGCGGTCCGGCTGGCGGCGAAGTTGCACGATCACGGCAAGCGGCGTTCGCAGTTCCAGTTCATGCTGGGCAATCGAGCGTATCCGGAATTGGTGTGGGCCAAGTCAGGTCGCAGCGGGGCGAAGCTGCCGGAAACGTATCGGCACGAGTTCGGCTCGCTGGGTGACGCTATGGAGGACGCGGAGTTTCGACAACTGTCACCTGAGATGCAAGACGTGGTACTGCATCTCGTGGCGGCGCACCACGGACGCGCCCGGCCGCACTTCCCTATCGACGAGGCATTCGACCTTGCCCCCGGCAGAATACAGGCCGACGCCGAGCTCGCTTCTGAAGTGGCTCGCCGCTTCGCCCGGCTCCAGCGCCGTTACGGTCGATGGGGCTTGGCGTACGTCGAGTCCCTGCTTCGCGCCGCGGACTGGGCCGCCAGCGCCGAGCCGTCCGAGTTTGTGACCGAGACCAAAGAGGCATCGCAATGAACCATAACCCCCAGCCATCGATCACCGTGAACGTCGACGTAACCAACCCCGGCCAATTCTTCGCCTGCTGCGGAATGTTGGAACTGGCAGATCGGCTGTGGCCCGGGGCGGAGGGCTGGTTCAACGCCGACGGAAGCGAGTTTCACATCGCGCGTAACGGAACGCTTGACGAGTTGATAAATGCGTTCAAGAAGGTGACGATTTCCAGTTCGCTTACACCGGACGAACAAAAACGACTGGCCACATTACTCAGTGTCGCAAAGACCAGTCTGACAACCGAGGACATCGAAGAGAAAAGACGACTTCAGGCAGCGTGGCGAATTGAGCGGTTGTGGGTGTTACCTCCGTTTAACCTCCGGCTCGACTGGTGGCGAGACGACCGAGGGAATCGAACGGACCTCAAGACCTGGGCAGCAAAGCAAATGGTATTCGAGATGACGTCCGCGATGATGGTTGCGGTTCAACGTGATCTTGCGGAAAACCCCAAAGTAGACGGGAAACTGTTCCATTCCGTGCAAGATGACTCTCTTCCATTTAACTTCGATTCCGATCTTTGCAGAACTGGGAACGCCCGGGACGCGGGCTTTAGTGCCGACACACTGAACCTCAAATCCGAATATCGCCCACTACTTGAACTTCTGGCTTTTTTTGGTCTGCAACGTTTCCGTCCTCAAGCCGCAGAAATGCAAGAGGAGTTCACCTATTGCGTCTGGACCATTCCGCTGCCTGTATCGGTTGCGGGAGCCGCCGCATCGGGAAACCTTGAGCTGACACGCAGTACTCAATACTGTTTTGAGTTGTTCCACCGCACTAAATACATGAAGGCGTTCCTGCCCGCCCAACCCTACCAAAGGAGTCCAACCGATGGCTGACCTGAACAAGTTTGATCGCTACCTGACCGACGCTGGGCCCGCTGCCCTCGTCATCCGTGAGCACCTGATGCCGGTGGAAGGTACCGATGGCGTGTTGTTTCCCGCCACATTCGCCGCAGGCGACGGATTCCCCGGCGGGTACAACATCGACCGCTTCGGTGAAGGGAAGGACGGCAAGAACGTCTGCCTGATTGACAGCGTCGGGTCGCAGGCGAACCGGATTGAGCCGCTGTTCATGCGTGAGAAGTACCGGCACCTCGTCCCGCAGATCGTGATCAAGGCTGGCGAGCACGAAGTGAACATACTTGAAGCCGGGCATCGCGCCGGCGATGCGCTTGTTCGTTGTTCTTCGCTTCAAGATGAGATTGAGGCTGTCTTTCAGGCGTCAATCAAAGGTGACGCATCACCGCTAGCAAAGATCGCCCCGACTTCATTGGTGTTTGGGGTGTGGAACTCTCGGGGCCAAAAAGGGAATCAGGACAAGCGGCCGCGCCTGATCGCATCGGTGATTCGTGCTTTCAATGTACGCGAACTCTCTCGTTCGGCGGTGTATTCGGCACCGGTCGATTACTCGCTGTTGGATGTCTTCAGCGAGGAGGACAAGCAGAAGGCAGAGGGCGATCCGAAGAACCCGCTGTCTAAGCGAGGTTTCGTCAATGCGTTGGCATCCAACACGCACGGCGGGGTGATCGCCGACGGCGGCATCCGTCGCGACGCGACGCTTGGACTGGTGGCGGTTCGCCATCTGCGCGCCGGCGACGATGCGGCCAAGACGCTGGCTCTCCGTCGGTATATCCTCGGCCTGTCGCTCGTCGCGTTCACCGCCCAGATCGAAAGCTACCTTCGCCAAGGTTGCACGCTCGTGCTCAATCCCGATCAGCCCCGCGAGTCTGTCGAGGTCTGCGCGGATGGCAAACGCCTCCCTTGCGAGATTACCCACGATGCGGCGCTGGCGTATGCCACCGATGCGGCGAGGGAATTTGGCGTCGGGGAGAGCCGCTTCGTGACGTTTGAGAAGGAGCGCGCCAAGCGCGACGTGAAAGCCGATGGTGATAAGAAAGCCAAGACGACGCGCGGCAACAAGAGCAACGTAGCGACAGACAAGACGGGGGTTGACTGATGCCAACCTTCCTTTGCTTCACCGTTCGCTTCCTCCAGCCGTATAGCCACGGACGGGGCGACGGGGACGATCCGGAGTGGCCGCCATCGCCCCTGCGTTTGTTCCAGGCGATAGTGGCATCGTCAGCCGGACGCTGGAACGAAAGAACCAAGCTGACGAGTGCCGCTTCCGCGCTGAACTGGCTCCAAGCCCAAACGCCCCCCAAGATCGTGGCCGCCCAGGCAGCGCGTTCCGAGCGACCTTACCGACTGTACGTTCCTGACAACGTGGCGGATAGGATGGCTGCGTCGTGGTCGAAAGGACGAGACGCGGACATCGGCGACTTCCGCACAGAAAAGGATGTTCGCCCGATGCACCTGTCAGGCGAAGCGGTCCATTACCTCTATTTCCTTCCCAACGGTCAATGTCCACACTCGGAGATCCTTACCGCCGCCGCGCGCAGCATTAC
>JBEKZQ010000429.1:0-7666 GCA_049509675.1 Thermoguttaceae bacterium
CATCCTATGCGAGCACCCAGCCAGCACCAGAAGAAGGAGGTGTCTCGCGGTGTACGCAACCTCCTCAACATCGACGCGATCGAGATGGCCCTCCGCGCCCTTCGCCGACTAGGCAAGGACCTCGGCAAGGAACTGGAGCGCACTGCTACGGGGGAATTGGGCCGCGTGATGAAGCGCTTGAACGAGGCCACAACCGAGCGCGACAGCCTGGAAGACCAGATCGGACATCTTGACATCGAGATCGAAAATGCCGAGCAAGAGAAGGAGGACCTCGACAAGAAGCTTAGGAAGTACCGTGGTATTAGCGAACTGGTCGAGAGACGCGAAATGCTCGATGGCCAAATCAAGCAGTTGGAATCGGAGATGGAAGGCATGCGCGCGGAGCTCCGGGAGCGTCTCGGGCGTAGCGCGATGCTGCTCTGTTTTCCAGAGATCCATACTGTCTTTGCCCACATTGACAAGCGCAAGAAGAAGGGCGAGATACCCCCGGAGATTCGTCGCGAGCTTATCGAGAAGCTCCTGGCCGACGCGGTCTGTATCTGCGGACGCGGCATCTGCAAGGGCACCGTAGAGCATGGCAAGCTACAAGAATGGCTTCGCAAAGTCGCCGATCCGAACCTTGGCGAATCCGCTTGGGATCTGTGGAGTGAGTTGTCGGGCATCATCCAGCAGGAAGCGAATCTGCGCCGCAGTGTGGAAACCGCGGTGCAGACCTTTGGCCGCAAGAACAATGATTTGGAGAAAGCCCGACGACATCTCCAGCAAGTGAGCGACCGTATCGGCGAAGACGCCCGGGACGATGCAATGCACTTGGAGAAGCAACGTAAGAAGGTTGAATCAGACATTGTCGACCGCAACGTGCAGAAGCAATGCCAAGAGGAACGCCGACAAGAACTCGCCGTCGAGATCGAACAGCTTGACGCTCAGAAGGCCAAGCTGGACAAGGAGCGCGGACTGCAAAATGAGCTGAGCAGGCGGCATAGTATCGTCCAAGGCGCCCTCTCCGCCTTGGACTCAGTGGCCACGGATTTCACACGCGAGGCCCGCCAAACGATTGCTTCGGAAGCCACGGCGTTCTTGCAGACGTTTCTGGATGAGGAAAGCCGTGACCTGTTCCAGGCAATTGTCGTAAATGATGACTACTCCCTGCAAATTCTCGACCAACATGGCAACCCCACGCTGGCCAATATCTCCGCGGGCCAGCGACAACTTATGTCCATTGCATTCATCGCTGCCTTGGCCAAAACTGCCGCCGACGGCCGCTTATTGGAGATGCCACTCTTCATGGACACGCCGTTCGGCCGGCTGTCGCTTGGGCACCGCCTCAGCCTGATAGACAACATTCCCGGCCTTTGCGCCCAATGGATCCTCCTGGCGACGGACACCGAGTTGCGTCGGCCGGAGGCGCTGCATCTTCGGGACTCGAAGAAATGGGGAAAGTTCTACCGGCTTGCGGCGAATAGCCTGGGAGAAACAACCGTCAAGGAACAATCCGTCGATGATGCCCTATTAGGCCTTCGGGAAGAAGAGGAGAGGTCAACATGAAAATGGACGAGCGACGGCGCATTCGAACCAGCAAACGCCACGGTGAATTGTATAGGGAATTGAAAGGCACTCTCGTTCAGGAGTTCCATGAACTCTTTTTCTTGTCTGCCTGTGTTGGTTTCCGGAACCAGTGTCCCGCCCCGCTGGGCAGGATGGCTGAAGAGCGATTCTGGTCAGATACCATCACGCGGGACGAGTGGAGCGCCTACAGGGCGATGATTCTGAGTTGCAACGACATGGATTTCAACGCCATTCAGGATGAGAAAGCGGTGATTGAGAAGATTGAAGAGTACGCGCACGGAGGGATGCTGTACCTCATCGAGAATGTGCTGAATGGCTTCTTGGTCGAGAAGGACGGGGACTATGCGGTGGACAAGACGGTGGTCAGGGATCTTCCCCGTCGCGTAATGCACTACGTCTTTGAAACGGCGTCTAACGGATGATGAACGGGGATGCGCCGAATCCTGCTGGTTGAACCTGAGTACCGCAATAAGTACCCACCGCTGGGCCTGATGAAAATATCGGCCTACCACAAGATGCGGGGGGATCACGTCGAGTTCGTTAAGGGGCGTTCCCAGGTTCACCGGGGTTACAAGTGGGATCGAATCTATGTCGCCACGCTCTTCAGCTTCTATTGGAGCATTACGCTCAAAACGATCCAGTACTACGCACCGGCGGTCGAAAGCGTCGGCGATATCTGGGTCGGCGGCGTCTTGGCGACCCTTATGGGCGACGAGATCAAGTCGCAAACCGGGGCGACTTTCGTCGCTGGCCTGCTCGACCGCGGCGGCATGTTGGACAGTAACAGCCGGCAAATAGTCGATCATCTCATCCCCGACTACAGCATCCTTGAGGAGATCGAATACAAGTACCCGGCTCGAAACGCCTACTTTGGCTATACGACCAGGGGCTGTCCCAATCGTTGCCCGTTCTGCGCGGTGCCGACCATTGAACCCTGTTTCCAGCACTATACGCCGCTCGCCCGGCAGGTGCGGGGTATCGAGGAGATGTACGGAACACAACGAGACCTCCTGCTTTTGGATAATAATGTGTTGGCGTCGAAGGAGTTCAAACGCATCATTCACGATATCCTTGACCTTGGCTTTCACAAGGGCGCCAAACATGACAACCAACTCCGCGCTGTGGACTTCAATCAGGGGCTAGACGCCCGAAAGTTGAATGCCGAGAAGATGAAGCTCTTGGCGCGAACGGCCGTCAGGCCGCTTCGCCTGGCTTTGGACAACTCCGGCATGGTCAAGACCTACATTGCCACAGTGAAGCTCGCCTGCGACCACGGGGTTCCCGAGATTGGCACGTATGTTTTGTTCAACTATCGAGATACCCCCAAGAGTTTCTATGAGCGGCTCCGCTTGAGCACGGTACTTAATGAGTCCCTTGGCGCGAAGATCACTTCCTTCCCCATGCGTTACATACCGCTGACAGACAAAGATCGGCGCCATGTTGGGCCGCACTGGAACCGTCGTTTTTTGAGAGGCATTCAATGCATCCTGCTTTCCACCCACGGTGTAGTCAGCCCCAGGAAGGAGTTCTTTGAAGCCGCCTTTGGCCGCGACTACTCGGAATTCGTCCGAATAGCTTCGATGCCTGAGCACTACATTATCCAGAGACGTTCTCACGAGGGCAATGGAGCTTTCGATTGGGAGGGCCTCTTCTCGCGGCTGACCGACGCGCAGCGCGGCACGTTGTACGAGATTCTTGGTCAGGGACAGGTAACCAAGAAAACGATAAAGGCGGTGACCAGCAAACGCCTAAGGAGCATTCTGGGGCACTACCTTGATGAATCCGCCAAAGCAAGAAAGAAGTAGCGGCCCCATAACCGTGACGTGCCGGGAGGGAAAAGGAGGAAAGGCCCAACTATTGCAAACGAACCGGCGGCTGTGGCAGATTCAAGCCATGCCGCAAACAGCCCGCTGCTTCTCCACCGCCGGTCGTGGGGTGTTGGTGGGGGGAGTCATCCCCCCGCGAATCAATGCTTCACCTGAATCTCCAGCAGCCTGGTCAACTCGGCGCAGAGTTGTTTCATCGTCAACGGCAAGCAGAGCACCAGGCGATGATCGGCCGTGACCGCTTCCACGCGCCACGCCCGCTGGGTTTCGTCCAACAGCAGGATCGCCCGCACAAAATGCGTGTGGTTGTCTGAGCCGAAGGTGTTGAACATTTCCAGGGCCGCACGGCCGATGCCCTGGGCATTGAAGATCACGCACTCGGCGACCGTACCGTCCTGGCGGAAACGGGCGAAGGCGCGGGCCGGGTCTTCCGTCAGCAACATGCGAAGGTTCGCCCGCTTGAAGCCTTTGCGGAAGACCTCCTGCATGTCCTGATTGGCCTCGACGACCATCACGGTGGAGGATTTTTCGGTTGTCGCGCCGGCCGGGGGTCCGTCAGCGGTCTCCGACTTCGCCTCGCCCAGTTGCTTCAGCGCGATGTGCAGGTCGGCCAACATGGCGGCCGGCGCCTGGTAGCGGCGACTGGGATCCAGCGACATCGCCTTGTTGACGACCAGCGTCACCCAGTGTGGAAGGTTCGGGCCGAGCTGCTGGATGGGCACGACTTCCAAAAAGCGGGTCTTGCTCAAGCGTTGCAAGCGGTCCTTGGTCTCCGAAAGCGGCGCCTGGCCCGTGAGCATGTGGTAAAAGATGCAGCCGAGGAAATAGATGTCGCTGCGCGTATCGTCCTTGCGTACGCCGGTGACCCGCTCCAAGGCGGCGTAATCGACGGTGCGGGCGTTTGGCGCGTCGTCGAGCATGTCGTCCGCCAGGGTCTCGTCCATCGAGGCCAGTCCGAAGTCCACCAGTTTGGCCTGGCCCGAGCTGGTCACCAAGACGTTATTGAGCTTCAAGTCGCGATGGGTCAGTCCGTGCTCGAAGGCGTAGCTCAGGCCGTCGGTCATGCCGATCATGATCTGCGTGGCCTGGAGGGGATCGACTTTTTTGCGGATCTTGACGATGTTCTGGAGATTCCAGCCTTCCACGAATTCCATCACCAGGTAGTGCATCTTGTCGTGGGAGACGACCTCGTAGATGGGCACGATATTGGGATGCCGCAGCGTGCAGCCCAACTTGCCTTCCCGAATGAACTGGGTGTAATGCACGGGGTTCTCGCTGAATTTTCGCCGCAACACCTTCAGCGCCACGACGGCCCCGGTCTGGCGATGGACCGCGCGAAAGACCCGGGCGAACGTGCCGGTGCCCATCAAGTACAGCACCTTGTAGGGACCATAGAAGAAGCCCGACCGCTCGCCTTTGACCAGGCGATCGACCTGGTAGTTCGTCATGAACTCGCGGCGAACGAGCACCTGGAGGAAGTCGTTCAGCGGTACGTTGCGCGTTCCCAGACTGGCCCAAACCTCGCGCAACTGCCGCTCATTGAGCAGTTCGAGGTCGAAGGCCCGTTGGGCAGCTTGTTCGGCGGAAGGATGGCCCATGCCAATCTCAGCAGGAGGACGACAGCGAGAACCTCTTATACTTTGCGCGGTCTGAAATGATCCCACCCGCAGCAACAGGGAACGGATCGTATCATTACGAACCGTTCACGCTATGAGGCGGTCGGGCGAGAACACACCTGGATCGCCCAATTTAATGGTAAGGCGCAAATGTGCGTCTCGCAATCCCCCCCATCTGTGATTCAGACGTAAGCGGACCCGGCGGCGGCCATGGCCGGCCGGGCCGCCGACTTCGGCGGCCACGGCCGAAGCGGCGGCAGGCGACCGCGGGAGAGGGAGAGCAAGTGAGTGGCGAGCGGTAGCTCAAGGTGCGGCGGGGCGATCGGAAACGAGACACGACGATTCTTGTTGTAGCCGCCGCGTCTTCGCCAAGGCCTTGGCCCGCGCCTTGCCTTGCAGACTTAAGGTCAACTCCATGTGCTCCAACAAGCTGAAGAAACCGAAGTATTGCTGCCGATAGACGATCACCCGATCCCCATCGGGCAACAGCCGGCGGGTCGTGGGCCAAGTACGCCGGTTCAACTCCTCATGCCCCTGCCGGACCAAATGGATTTGCAGCAGGCTGTAGGTCAGGCACACGAACACCGTCTGGCTGACGATCGGGTTCCAGGCTGTGGAGTGGAACCGCGTCAGATCCCAGAAGCATTTCACCTGCCGATGCCGCTCTTCAATGTCCGAGCGATTCCGCCCCGGTGGTCACCACCAACCAGCTTTCCTCGTGGCCATCGGCATAAATGTCCCGGGAGAGCACGCCCGTCACGGGAACCGGACAATCCGACCAACTGGTCAACCCGGGAAAGCGCGCGATCAGGGTCTGCTCGCGCACCTTGCTCGGGTCGGGCGGGTCTTGAGCCTCTTGCTCCGCCCGGTGGCGGGCCAACGTCTTCTGCCGTTTCCGTTCCCGCTTTTGCGCCGTGGGATGAGGCGGATGCGATGGCCGCAAGCTGGCCAACGGCGGACGGTGTTCCGTGGTGTACGGCTCCCAAACGGTGGCCAGTTGCGTGAGGCCGCGCACGTCCTCGAGGATGTTCATGTCGGAGCGGATGGGAATCACGGTGTCGATGCCATACTCCGATTTCAAGCGGCCGATCTGCGGGCCGTTGATAAAGCCGCGGTCCAGCAAGAGGACCTTCATCACACCCCGACCGGCAATCTCCACGAAGGTGTCCACCAGCGGCCACAACGCCGTGGCTTCCGACTCGTTGCCCCGCAGCACCCGCACGCCGGCTACCACGAAACGTTCCCCCGCCTCGTCGCAATGCAGCAGGAATACGGCCTTATAGCAGCGCCGCCAGCGGCAACGGTCCCGCTGCGCCTTGGTCATCTCCTGCTCCTGCTGCTTGCTCACCGGATGGTTGTGCTCGTCGAACAACAGCCGCACCGAATCCTCGTAGTTCCCGTTGTCCGGCACGAACAGGTACGAGCCGTCGGCGATGAAAATCCCCTCCTCGTCGTAGGCTTCTAGTTCGCCGTACAACGCCGCCACGTGGCGATTGTACCAGTCCTCCAACTCCTGTGGTCCCGTGTCGCGGGCCAGCTTGCGGAGGTAGTCCTGGTCGCACGGCGTCTGGCGTGGATAGAGGTTGCGCTCATTGAAGCCCGGGCAATTCAGTTCCACGTTCCCGCTCTCGGGATCGACGCGACGTTGCGCGACCTCTGGCCCCAAAGCGTCGATCAATCCGCCTGAGCGGATGATCCACGGATAGGAGTGAAAACTGTGCATGCCGTGCAGCCGCAGGGAAAGTTGGCTGGAAAGATAAAACCACATCGGCACGTGATGTCGCTCGCGCGGCGAAGGATAGTGGGCCGCCAACTTGTCCACGACATCCTGACTGAAGAGAAACTGGAAGAACTTGGTCTCCGCCACGTCGGACGCCAACTCCACGTAATCGAAGCGGCCTTCGCGAAACTCGTCGATGACGAAAGGCTTGTTGTTCTCGAACACCACCAGGTCCATGGCTTACCTCCGGGGATGAGAAGGAAAGGAAGAACGAAGCTTTTGGAAACGGCGTTCGCCCTCCTGGACCCGCGCGACTTCGATGCTATCGATGAGATTCAGGATCTGACGCTCCAACCGCAAGAGTTGAGTCCGCGCCTGGCGAAACTGCCGGTAGTCGTCGGTGAGTTTGAACCTGCTCCGGCGACGGCGTGATGTTTTGGGGCCGGCCTTGGCCGCGGTAGCTCAGCACGGTGCTGGCGTGGGGTTCGCCCCGGGCGCAGTGGCAGGTAGGCTTTCCACAGCGGCGGCGGAGAGTGTACACAGAGCCGGGCAGAAGCGGCTCCCGCCCGAGGAATGTCTCCAAGAGGGCCGGGAGTTTTTGCTGGAGTTCGTGGAGTTGCTGACGCAAGGAACTGAGGTTGAGGGACATGGCGTGGGCTGCGAGAACACGAGGGAACGGCTGCTGTCTGTGTATCATTATATATATTAACACACAGACATCAAGGCCTTCGCCAAAAAAATTCCAGCCGGGGCAAAAATCGCGAAAAGGGGCGACGAAGGTGGAAAAGAGAGAGCCGGCACGACGCCAAAGGCCGGCACGGGCCGCGCCGTCGCAAACAGCGGCAAAATGGGCCTTGAGTCGCCCCTGAGCCCGCGGACGCACCTCGTGGCTTCCTACGCGGCCGCCGCGCAGCCACCGCTTACGTCTGAATCACAGC
>JBEKZQ010000043.1:0-19287 GCA_049509675.1 Thermoguttaceae bacterium
ATCAATCCGCCCTCGTCGTCCGGGATGTAGCGCCGCGGCGCCTGCTTGAACCCGGCGAACTTCTCGCGGAAGTTGTGCTTCATGACCATCTCCAGCGCGCCTTTGACCCGAGCGGCCGGATAGAGGTAGCCGAGGTTGAGCATGTGCGCCCACCACTGGCCCAGCAGTTGGTCGGCATGGCAGCCCGTGTTGTAGTCCCGCGCCGGTTGGGGTTCGGGAATCTGAATGTAATACTCGCCGTTCCAGAGTTTTTGGTCCTGGTTCTTCATGCCCGCGAGGCGAACCGTCCGCCAGCGCCGGGCGCTTTGCGGATCGTTCATCACCAAGGCCATCCGCTCGGCGGCTGCCAGCGCGGCAAGATACTGCGAGCCGATGAACGTATTGGCGCCGGAAACCGACGTGTCATACGTGTTGGCCTGATGCCCGTGCGGCACGCCTTCGCCCTGGCGATCGATGGTCTGGATGAGCCAGTCGACCGACTTCTTCACGCCGGGCCAAATCCTTTCCAACAGCCGGCGATCCGGGCTGAGTTGGTATTCGCGGTAGGCCGCCTCGATGCACGCGCAGTGCCCGTCGATGAACGCGCCGTTCGGGTCGTGCTCGCGATGCGAGGTCTCGCCGTCGGGGTGCAGATAGGTGATGAAGTTGGAGATCCGCATGTTACGGCCGACGTCGGGAAACAGCCGCGCGTGCGCCTGGGCATAGTTCCACACGTGCGTGCAGTTCAAGGGGCAGCAGCCGTAACTCCCCTCGAACCCGCCGAAATAGCCGTCTTCCGACCAGAAACAGGTCGGACCGCGCAGAATGACGCTCTGCGAGGCCATCGCGTCGAGGAACTCCTCGGGCAGGTTCGACTGGTAGAGCGTGGCGTGGTAAAGCTGCGTTCGCTGCCAAAGCGCGGCGAGGTTCTTGGCCAGATAACCGGCCACGGCCGCGGCGTCGGGCCAACGCCGGCTGTAGAGATTGCCCGAGTGCCGGAACCGCTCGACGTTGGGGAAGTGCCAGGTAATGGCGAACTCTGCGCTGCGCGACTCGCCCGGCGACAGGGTGAAGGGGACCGCCAGCGCCGCGTTGACCGTTTCGCCCGGCTTGCTCACCGCCTCGCTCGCGGCCGCTTTCGCCTGGGGGTCAGAGATGAACGCCGCGATCTCCTCGGCGCTGGCCCAGCCGCAGAGCGCGACGGCCCGGGCGTCGAAGGCCGTCAGCGCCATGCTGCCCCAGTTCGGGCTGCCGGGCACAAGCCGCTCGCCGGATCTTAACGGTTCGCCGCGCCGCGAGGCCAGCAGTTCACTGCCCAGGTCCCAAGGCAACCCCGGGGCCAACGCGAGAATGATCTTTCCTTTGCCCAGCGGGCCTTCAATCACCAGCGGAGCACCGTCCGGCAGGGTAGCCAGTGCCCGATAACCATGCTCGCCCGAGTGGAAACCGCTCAGCCGCGTATAGCGCGACAGCTTCCACTGGAAACTGCGGGGGGTCGATGGAGGAGGAAACGGGAGGTTCTCAATTCCGTGTATGGAAAAGCCGGCGTCGTTTGCGGGGCCGATCGGGCCGCCCGTCGGCAGCGTCGCTTCTTCCGCCGCAGTAAAACCCACCGGCAGGGCCTTGACGACCGTTTCCAGCGTCGTGCCTTGGCTCAGCAGCGGCTCCGGCGGGATGTCAGAAAAGATGATCCGGTCGATGTTGATGTGGCCCCAGCCCTCGGAACTGTGATCGACGATCTCCAGCACGGCCTCGCGGCCCTTCAAGTCGGCGACGTCCCAACTGGCGGGCTCCAGGGTCTCGCGGTTCTTGCCGGTGGCCGTGCGAACCACCTTGCCGTCGACGCGCAGATTGATGCACGTCTTGCCCACGTGGCCGCCGCCGCCGATGAGAAATCCGATGTACGGCCGCTGGATGCGAAACGACCGGGAAGTGGCCGTGCCCTGCGGGCCGTCGCCGCCCACAAACGTGTTGACCAGGCCGTGGCCGGAAAAACCGCTCACCGTTTGCTGCCCGGGCTCGGTGCCGTGGGAAGGCCCCTTGCCGAAGGCGTCGCCAACGATGGTCCAGCCTTCGTAGGTCTTTCCCTCGAAATCGTCGAAGACCTCGGCCACGGCGTCGAAGTTGGCGTGGCTGCCGCGAAGCTTGGCGAGCGTGTGGAAGAACTGCGGCGACACCCCGTCGGCCAGCACCACGCCGCCCTCGGCGGCGATTCGCGCCAACGGCTCGACCGCAACGGCCGTCAAGTCCGACAGCCCGGAGAGCCAGAACAACTCGGGTCCGTGTACTTCCTTGCCTGCCGCGGTGCGGATTTTGACGGGACCGGAAGCGACGGGGTCGGCCGTCTTGTCCATGGCCACCACGGTCATGGCGTCGCCGCGAACCACGCGATTGCGATTTCCGCCGTAGCCGCCCAGTCGCACGCCCTGGAGTCCGGCGGCCCCGCCGTTTCCGACCGCATTTTGCAGCGTTGCCGAGAAGGCGACCTCGACCGGCGCGTTGCCCGGGTTCTTGGCCGTCAGGCGCAGCAGCGCGCAGGGGATCGACGAGTTGGCCGTGTCCAGGGGGATCATCGGATTGGTGGCCTCCAACACGACCTCGACCGGCAGCGCCGCATCGTGAAACGTCAGCCGGGCGATGGGGTAGCCGCCTTCGTAGTCCAGCGACTGGACCGGCCGCAGGCTGCCTTCCCCTTGCGTCTGGAGCACGCGCGTGACTGCCGGGCCTGTCGCCGCCTTGGCGCGAACGGCCAGGAAACTGTCCGGCACGCGCGGCTCGCTCAGGTTGTTGAATATCTGCCAAACGCCCAATTGCCCCTGGCCGTTGAGCCAAATGCTGCCCGTACCGATGCCGCCCAAGGGCATGCCGACCGCCTCGAGGTGCTTGCCTCGATAGACGCGCCGCGGCGTGAGCGGATAGCGGCTCAGCCATCGAGACGGCGGCGTCGCCGGGGCCAAAAGCTTGTCGCCCTCGTCGGCCCAGGCCATCTGGCCGGTCACGGTAAGGGCCGCCGCGCCGACGGCCAGCTTTTCCAAGAAATCGCGACGATTCAATTCGGAAGATTCGACTTCGCCGCAACGTCCGCCGCAGCATCGACACTCGTTGGCCATGGTGGATTCCTCAATCGTCTTCAGTAGTTCGGGGGAAGGATCAAGTTCCCATTGTAGTCCGCTCGTACGCAAATTTACACCCCCGGGTGTGCAGCCAAATTCTCTGCCAAGGTGTTTGGACCGTTCGTTCACGGACGTTTCCGGCGTAGGGTGCCACTGGCTTGCCAGTGCTCTTCTGTGTCGGTTCTTGCCGCGCCCCAATCGCCGAAAACCTCTTCGCGCGGTTCGTCGGCGAGCATCGAACGCTTCCGCCGGGCGCGGAACAGCCGCGGAGTCTTGACCTCTCTCACACGCCACTGCTTTGGCAACTTCTCGCCGCAAGAGCCCTCCGAAAGGGCACGGGCAAGCCCGTGGCACCAGCAAGGGAGGATCGCCGCAAATCCCTCGCTGGCGCGTCGGGCTACTGTCTTGCTTGATTCCCAGATTGCACCATGTTACGATCGATGCGAACCCTGCCCCAAATATCGAGTTTATGGAGCCATCGCCCATGATTCACCGTCGTCGTTTCCTCGCCACGACTGCTGCGGCAGCCTTCAGCTTCCATCTGGTGCCCCGCTGCGTCCTGGGCGGGCCGGGCCAAAAGGCGCCGAGCGAAAAACTGAACCTGGCGGGCATCGGCGTGGGCGGCCAAGGGGCGGGCGATTTGCGCGAGATGGCGGGCGAGAACATCGTCGCCCTGTGCGACGTCGATGGCAAGTATGCCGCCCACACCTTCAACACCTATCCCAAGGCGGAAGTCTTCAAGGACTACCGCGTGCTGCTGGAGAAGCGCAAGGACATTGACGCGGTGATGATCGCCACGCCCGACCACATGCACGCGCCGATCACGGTGGCGGCGCTTCGGGCGGGCAAGCACGTCTACGTCGAGAAGCCCATGGCCCATACGATCGAGGAGGCCCGCACCATGACGCGCCTGGCCAAGGAGACCGGCCTGGTCACGCAGATGGGCAACAACGGCCACGGCGGCGAGGGCCTGCGCTTGACCCGCGAGTGGATCCAGGCCGGGGCCATCGGCCCGGTCCGCGAGATCCACTGCTGGAGCGACCGGCCGGGCCACTTCTGGACGCAGGATCGCGACCGGCCCGGCGACCGTCCGCCCGTGCCCGCCCAGTTGGACTGGAACCTTTGGCTCGGCGCCGCTCCCGAGCGGCCGTATCACCCGATATATTGTCCCGTGGCGTGGCGGGGCTGGTTCGATTTCGGCACCGGGGCGCTGGGCGACATGGCCATTCACAACATGGACCCCGCCTTCTACGCGCTGGATCTGGGCGCGCCGACGGCGGTCGAGCCGCGGACCAGCCCGCTGAAAAAAGAATCGTATCCGGCCTGGCAGATCCTGACCTACGAGTTCGCCGCCAACGGGGATCGTGCCGCGGTGAAGTTGACCTGGTACGACGGCGGCAAGATGCCGCCCCGCCCCGCCGGGCTCGAACCCAGCCGCCGACTGGAGGACAACGGCATTTACTTCGTGGGCGATCGGGGCACGATCCTCTGCGGCGGCTGGTCGGGCCCGCCGCGCCTGGTCCCCGAGAGCAAGATGAAGGATTTTCACCGGCCGCCCAAGACGATTCCGCGTTCCATCGGCCATCGCGCCGAATGGATCGCGGCCTGCAAGCAGGGGAAGCCCGACGACGCCAAGGCCGGTTTCGCCTATTCCGGCCCGTTCACCGAGGCCCTTCTGGTCGGCAACCTGGCCGCGCGGCTGCAAAAACGCATCGAGTGGGACGGCGTCGCCATGCGGGCGGTCAATGCGCCCGAAGCCGACGCCATCATTCGCAAGCATTATCGCGACGGGTTCGGCATCTGAATGTGAATCGCGGTGACATAGCCGGAATCGAGGTGGTCCGCCATGAAAATCGCGGAACTTGAGGCCCATCACGATGCGTACGCTGTCTCTGAGCGGACCATTCGCGCGATGGTGAAGAACGGCGAGTTTCCGGGCGTTTTCTCCGTTTGCACGGCGTCGTTTCAGCACATTGTCCCGGCGATGAACTATCGGAAGAAAAAAGGCGTTACGCCAGAAATTCCCGATCCGTCGGCGTTCACGACAATCTGCAAGTATGCCCCGCCCCTGTTTGAACACGCTGCGATTGAATCGCTATTTGAATTCGTCAATTCCTCGCGGCTTCTAACACAGTCCGAGAAGAGCTTCTTGGATTCGGTCGAGACTGCTCGAAAGCGTGTGCAACTCGCCCGAAGGCTTTGGAATCACCTTGAACGCCACCCCGGAATGTTCCAACGTGACATTCGCGGCGAGCTTGGAGTGGCTCCGGAGCACGCGGAAGGAATCATCGAGGTTTGGGACAAGTTGGGCGTGGTAGATCGAATGCCGGAGGACAGAAGTTACCGGCTCTACTTTCGAACGCGACTGGATACAGAGGTGGCGGGGCTCTGCCCGAACTGCGGCGTGCGTGGCACGGGACGTAAGGAGCTATTCTTTCGCTCAATAGTGTGCAAGAAGTGTGGTACTGACGGCCATTATCACCTCGAGTACGACGGCCAACGGTAATTGATTTAGTGAGGGCGCTAATGGAATACATCGTCGTGTTCTTGGCCGGTGCAGCCGCCGCTGCTGCCCCGCTTCTGATTGCTTATTATGGGTACGTTGCTATTGTGCGAGCACAACGCCGTAGGGCCGTGGCCTGGGGCGTCCGGCTAGCACAGCAGACTAACTCGCTCTTGGAAAGAGAGATCGCGGCGAAGGAAGCCTATGAGGCCCAGGCTCGCGATATCGAGAACCGCCACAAGCACTTGAAAGAAATGAATGTGGCGTTCGAGGCGAAAAGAATTAACTACGATGCCCTTGCGCGGGAAAGTGCGGGCCTGAAACAGGACTGCTTCAACCTTTCCGTTCAGTTGAGGAAGATGGAACGCGACCATGCCGCCCTCGTGCAACGGCAGGACGAAATTGACGCGAAAGCAAACGATTTATCCGCGCGTTATCTGAAAGAAAGCGTCTCGTGGATCGGCGAACGTCTCAATGCAAATAATTTTTCGAGTTGCAAGCAGCGACTATTGAACGTGGTCGGAGTATGCCGGTCGATCGGCTTCCGTGTCCCCGAGGAACAAGAGCGGGAACTCGTCCAAGACCTACAAGAGCGTTTCGAGCAAGCGGTAAGGGACGAATTCGCTCGACAGGAGCAGGCGCGGATCAAGGCGCAGATTCGCGAGGAGGAGAAGCTGTCGCGAGAAATCGAGAAGCAGAAGAAGGATGCGGATCGCGAGGCTGCGGCTATTCAAGCCGCCCTTGAAAAAGCCCTCAAGGAGACCCAGGACGAACATAGCGCCGAGGTCGAGCTCCTGAAGACCCGGCTAAAGGAAGCAGAGGAGAGGCAACGTGCCATTTCGCAGGCGCAACTGACGAGGGCGGGGCACGTGTATGTGCTCTCCAACATTGGTTCCTTCGGCGATGGCGTCTACAAAATCGGCATGACGAGAAGGCTAGAACCTCTGGAGCGGGTCGGTGAGCTCAGCAATGCGTCGGTGCCATTTCCCTACGACGTCCACATGCTGGTTTCGTGCGACGATGCGCCCGGCCTAGAAAACGCGCTGCATCGGGAGTTGCACAGGCAACGCGTGAATAAGGTCAACTTTCGGAAAGAGTTCTTCCGCGTGGATCTCGACGCGATTCGAGCGGTCGTGGAGTCGATGCGCGGAGACGTGGACTATCGAGCTGAGCCGGAGGCGCTCCAGTACCGGGAAAGTATGAGCATGCCCGACGAGGATTATGATTTCATCAAGCGTACCGTCGAGTCGGTCGCGGGGGGGACAGACGCCTCCGCAGTGGACGAGGAATAGCTGTTTCTGGCAAAAAAGGCGACGTTCGCATATTTCGGAGAATCTGCGTAAAATTTCATCGGTGAAATCCGTGTTATCCGTGGTCAATTACTCCAGTTGGCCAAGGAAGCGTTAAGGGGTCGGGTTTCATTGTTACAATGGCGATGCGTTCCGGGAACCAGGATAGTCCCCGGAAAGCAGCGTTCTGCCCTTGAAATTGAGACCGGAAAACGGACCGGAAAACGGGTCAGAGAAAGCGCCGGTCAAAACCGGCATGGAGTAGCGAATGAAAGAGTCGTAGGGAAACAGCAGGGTCAGACTTTAACTGCTAACTGAAATCATCTGTTGGTATAACTGTGGTATAACTGCGCGACGACGTCGGAGAAGGCGTAGAGCATGGTTGCCGCTCATTTCTCCGGCAGCAGGCGAAAATTCTCGTCGAAGCGAAAGACGCCCAGGCGGCGGGCCACCGGCAGCTTGCGCACCTCGTCCTGGATCGCCCGCCAATCGCCCACGATGACGATGTTCAGATTGTTTAGCGCCAGATACTTTTCCGCCACGCGGCGCACGTCGCCCGCCGTTACCGCATTGATATTGGGCACGACCGTGTTGAAGTAGTCGTTGGGCAAGCGGAAGGCCACGAGCGTTTCCAACTGCGCGGCAAATTGGCTGGCCGTTTCAAAGCCGCCCGCATAGCCGCGGGCCACATATTTCTGCGAGAGGGCCAACTCCTCGCCCTCGACGGGCCGGCTGCCCACGATCTCGCGGAACTCCTTGAGGAATTCGGTCAGGGCCGGCGCCGTCACGGCGGTTTGCACGCTGGCCAGGGCGACGAACGGCCCCGGTTCGCGCACGCGCCAATCGAAAGAGCTATGGGCGCCGTAGGTGTACCCCTTGTCCTGCCGCAGGTTCATGTTCAGGCGGCTGGAGAACTGGCCGCCCAGCGCGATGTTCATTACGGTGAGCGGGAAATAGTCGGGCGATTTCCGCACCGCGCCCACCAGCGACAGGGCAATGACCGATTGGGCCGCGCCCGGCTTGTCGATCACCGCCATGCAGATCGGCTTGGGCGGCGGCACGGGCGGAAACTGCCGCACCGCCGCCGGCGCGGCCGCCGACTTCCAATCGCCCAACGCCCGCTCCAACACGTCCGTCATCTCCTGCAAGGTCGTGTCGCCCACGGCGATCAAGCTGAAGTGCTCCGGCCGGACCTGGCCCCGATAGAACCGCTCCAGGTCCGCGCGGCTGATGCTCTTCAGCGCGGCCGCGGTCCCGTACTGCGGCTGGCCGTAGGGATGGTCGGGGCCGTAGAGAATCTCGCGCAGGGCGATGCCGGCCAGTTGCAGCGGCTCGTTGCGGACCTGGGTCAAGCGTCCCAGGGCGCCGGCCCGCTGGCGCTCCAACTCGGCGGCCGGAAAGGCCGGGTTGCGGAGCACGTCGGCAAAGACATCCAGGGCCTTGTCGAGATGGCGTTTGAGGGTGAACAGCCGGGCGCTGGTGGTGTCGGCGCCGGCCTCGATCGACAAGGTGGCGCCGATGCCGCCCAACTCGTCGGCGATCTGTTCCGCCGAGCGGCGCTCGGTGCCCTCGTCCCACATCGCGGCCATCAGCGAGGCCATGCCCGGCGTACCGGCCGGGTCCGCGGCGCGGCCGAAGGGACACAGCGCGTGCAGGCCCAGCAACGGCAGGCCGTGATTCTCCACCACCAACAGTTCCATGCCGTTGGAAAGCCGGCCGCGCCGGATCGGCGGCAGATGGAATGCCGGCTCCGGGCCCAGGGCGGGCATCTGCCGGCGATCGAAGGCATCCTTCACCGGGCCGGAAGTGGGACCAGTGCCGGTTTCCCCGCCAGGCAGCGGTTTCTCCGTGATATGCCGGGCCATTTCTTCGCGGGCCCGGGCGGCCGGCAGGCGCGGATCGGGCTCGATCGATAGTTCCCGACCGGGCACGACCTCGACCACGACCCGGCCGGGGCCCAGGTATTTTTGGGCCGCCGCGGTCACACCCCGCGGCGCGACGGCCGCCAGCCGCGCGAAATCCCGGGCCATGTAGCCCGGATCGCCCCGCAAAACGTTGTAGCGGTTCAACTGGTCGCCGCGGCCGCCGAAGCCGCCTACCGATTCCATCGAGCGCACGAACTGGGCCTCGAAGGCATTGACGGCCCGGGCCATTTCCTCGGTCGTGGGCGGCTCGCTGCGGATACGGGCGATCTCGGCCGCGGCGGCCGCTTCCAACTCGGCGAGCGTATGGCCGGCGCGGGCCGTAATCGTCAATTGGAACTTGCCGCCCACTTCCATCGAGTCCTGATAGGCCTGCACGTCCTGGGCGATTTGCTGCTGGCGCACCAGGGCCCGATACAGCCGGGAGGTCTTGCCGCCGGCCAGCACGTGTGCCAGGATGCTCAGATCGGCGTCGTCCGGGGTGAAGTCGGCCACGGTCGGCCAGGCAAAATAGATCCGCGCCAGGCCCACGTGGTCGGTCACGTGGATGCGTTTCTCGGCCGATAGCGTGGGCATGGCGGGCATGGGCCGCTGGACCTTCGGCCCGGCGGGCAGCGGTGCAAAGTACTTGGCCACCAGGCGTTTCGCCTCGCGCGGCTGGAAGTCGCCCGCGATGCACAGGCTGGCGTTGCCGGGATGGTAGTAATGGCGGAAGAAGTCGGCGATATCGGCCCGCGACGCCGCGTCGATATCCTTCATGGACCCGATGGGCGGCCAGCTATACGGATGCTCCGGCGGGTACATGGCCGCCAGAATCGTCTCCTCGACCAGGCCGTAGGGCCGGTTCTCGTAGCTCTGGCGGCGCTCATTCTTGACCACCGCCCGCTGGTTGTCGAGCTTCTCCTGGCTCATCGCCGGCAGCAAGAAACCCATGCGGTCGGATTCCAGCCACAGGACCAGTTCCAGGAAGTTCGAGGGCACGGTCTCGAAGTAATTCGTGCGGTCGGAAGCGGTCGAGCCGTTCAGTCGTCCGCCGGCCTGTTGCAGCGGGCCGAAGTAGACTTTGTCGTAATGCTCCGAGCCCTCGAACATCATGTGCTCGAACAGGTGGGCGAACCCGGTGCGTCCCGGCCGCTCGTTCTTCGAGCCCACGTGGTACCAGATGTTCACGCCCACAATGGGCGTGGCATGATCTTCGTGCAGCACCACTTGCAGGCCGTTGGGCAAGGTATATTTCTCGAAAGCCAGGTGCGGAATCGGGCCCGTTTTCCCTTGACCGACAGCGGCAGACAGGATGGTCGAACAGATGGCAAACATGAGCGGCGACATTCATTGCTCCCAAAATGACTTGCGCGCGGTTTTCGCTCCCCGGCGCGGATGATAGGAATCATAGCCCCCGCGGCAGGTCGTAGCAAGCGCCCTGCGGCTCTCCCGGGACAACTGCGAAGTCTGACGCGAAGGGGTCAGGTCCATTCCGCACGCTAGTGGTCTGTCCAACTTGAGTTTACGGGTGCCACGGTTGGCTTGTCCAACCGTGTTTCCAGCACTGCTGGGCAAGCCAGCAGTGGCACCCGACCGGTAATGTCGAAATGGACAGACCACTAGTGTCTCGCATCGCATCTTCGCAGTTCTCCTGATCCCCTGCTCTGGCGTGCGTTTGACACGACCGCCCAAAACTCCTACAATCCGAGACAGCGGGCACGCCGCGGTAGAATACGTCAAGGGGAGGACTTTGCGCCATGCCGCAGGCCATCGTCGATCCGGAAGATTTGAGGCGATTTGCGCAAAACCTCAAGAAGTTCAGCGCCGATACGCAGGAGCGGGTCGGTTTGCTCAACGGTCAGTTGATCGCCCTGGGCAAGACGTGGCGCGATCAGGAGAACAAGAAGTTCGCCGATGAGTTCGAGCAGCACATGAGGATGATCTCGCGCTTCGTCGACGTCATCGAGCGCCATGTCCCCTATCTGATGCGGAAGGCGGAAATCATCGAAGAATACCTTCAGCAACGGTGAGTGGGGCGAACATTCCTGGCTAAGACCGCACAAGGCACATGCCCCGGGCTGCCCACGTCAAATCGATCGACACGATCCAAACGCTGGCCAACGCCGTGGAGGCGTTCCGCGCCGATTGCGCCACCGCTTTGGACGACCTGCGGATGGAGATTCGCCGGGCCGAGCAGTGGATCCATCACGACCGCAAGCAATACTGGGAGGAAGAAGTCCGCCGGGGCTGGGACCGCGTCACCGAAGCGCGGCTGGCCCTGCAACAGGCCCGCACGTCGCGGCGCATCGCCGATCACGAGCCTTCCCTGGTGGACGAGAAGAAGGCCCTGGAGCGGGCGCAACGGCGGTTGGAACTTGCGCAGCGGAAGGTCGAGGCGGTGCGGCACTATACCCGCCTCATCGATCACACCGTCAACGAATACCGCGCCTTGGGTTCGCAGTTGGCCAACTGGTTGGAGGCCGAGGAGCCCCGGGCCGTCGCCGCTCTGAAACGGATGATGGATGCTCTGGAGGCCTACCTGGCCGTGCAATCGACCGTCAACGCCAGCCGTTCGGCCGAAGAGCTGATCGCCGTCGAGCGCCGGGCGTCGCAAGCAGCCGGCGCGTCGCGGGGTGGACCGGAGAGAGCAGGAGAACAGGAGAGCAAGGGAACAGGAGAACAGGAGAACGCGGGAGAAGCGGAGCAGGTGAACAGGGGAGCGGGGGAACAGGAGATGCACAAGGAGGATGCGTCGTGAGAACCTGGGACTTGACGGGCGGCGCAGCTAAACTGCAAATGGCGATGAAGTCGCTCCAGGAGGCAAGCGCGGAGGTCGCCGAGACGTGGGACGACCCTGCCTTCCGCGCCATCGAAGACAACTATCTGCGGCCCGTGGAGCCGCAGTTGAAGGTCCTGCTGGAGGCGCTCGGGCGCCTCCAAGAGGTATTAGTCAATGCCAGCCGGGATTGCAACTGACCAGCGCGGCGCGATGGGCGAGCCGTTTGCTCCGGACGGGCCGCAAGGCCTGTTGGGCGATCTATGCCAACTGGTGGCCCGGCGGGTGCCGGCCGAGGTGGAAATCCTGGCCGCCTTCGAGGCCCGCAATGCGGCCGCCGAGGCGGCCAACCAGGCGGCCCGCAAGAGGCTCCGCGAGGAGTACGACGCGCAGAGGAAAGCGTTGGAAACGCAATACGCCGCCGAGCGCGGGGCATTGGTGGCCCGGTTCGACACGGAGGGCGGCGCCGCGCAGTTGGCCTATGAGAACGTGCTGGCCGACATCGTGGACCGCTTCGACACCGATCAGCGGACGGTGCAGCAGACGTTGGACGACGCCGAGCGCGAGGCCGTGGCCCTCTACGAGGCGGCCAAGGGCGGCGCGGACGTGGAACTGAAGGAGATTCACGCCCAGCTCGACGCCCGCTGGCAGGAATTGGAAGCGATCCACCGCCAGGCGGTGGAATTGCTGGATCGCTGGGACCAGTGGCGAGACTTCCCCACGCCGGATCCGCCCATCAGCGTGTTGCTGGAGCGCGATCCGCGGCAGCGATTCCTGCACGCCTTGGAACAGGCCCGCACCGGCCTCCGCGTGTTGACCGCCCTGAAAGCGCCGCGGTTCTTCCAGGGACTGTGGCCGCTGTTGTTCTTCTTGTCGTTGTGGGCGGTGGCCGCGGTGCCGGCGGGTGCATTGCTGGGCTGGAAGGACTGGCCGTGGGTCGCCGCGAGCGGGACGACGGCCCTGCTCCTGACGTTCGGGGCATCCGGCTGGATGTACTGGAACACCTGCCGCCGCTGCACCTCGGCCTATCTTGCCCTGCGCGAGACGTTGTTGCAGGCCGGCATGGACCGTCCCGGCGCGGTGGAAGCGGCCAAGGCCGACTGTCAGCAATTGCACGCCGCCATCCACATCCGTCACGAGGCGGAAATGAGGGTCATCCGCGCGCAGGCGCGGTCCGGCATGGCAGAACTCGATGGCCGCAAAGAGCACGAGTTGCAGGCCGCGCACCAGTTCTATCCGCCGCGACTGGCGGAGATCGCCGCGCGCCGTGAAGTGGCCATCCGCGCGGTCGACGACAAGTATCCCCGCCTGCTGCGGGAACATGAGGAGCGGTTTCAGGCCGAGGGCCAGCGGCAGCAACAACAGTACGTGGAGACATTGCGGGAGAGCGACGCGCAGTACGCCCGGCAATGGGCCGAGATGGCGGATCGCTGGCTGGGCGGACTGGAGCGGTTCGCCACGGCGGCAGCGGGGGTCAGCGCCACGTGCGACCGTTTGTTCCCGGTGTGGGAGCTGCCCGAGTGGTCGCACTGGTCGCCGCCGCGGGAGATTCCGCCGGCCATCCGCTTCGGCCGGGGCGAGGTGCGGCTGGCGAATCTGCAAGGGGGGGTGCCGCAAGACGAGCGGCTCCGCCCGCCGCAGAGCGAGTTCGATCTGCCCATGTTGCTGCCCTTTCCGCGTCATTCGCTGTTGATGTTCAAGGCCAGCGAGGACGGGCGTGCGCGGGCCGTGGAGACGATCCAGGCCGTCATGCTGCGGCTGTTGACCGCCATGCCCCCGGGAAAAGTCCGCTTCACGATTTGCGATCCGGTCGGCCTGGGCGAGAACTTCTCGGCTTTCATGCACCTGGCCGACTACGACGAGCAGTTGGTGGCCAGCCGCATTTGGACGGAGACGGCCCATATCGAGCAGCGGCTGGCCGATTTGACGCAGCACATGGAGAACGTGATCCAGGTTTACCTGCGCAACGAGTTCCAATCGATCCTGGAATACAATGCGTCGGCGGGGGAGATGGCCGAGCCGTATCGCGTGCTGGTGGTGGCCAATTTTCCGGCCGGTTTCTCGGACATCGCCGCGCACCGCCTCAAGAGCATTGTGGCCAGCGGGGCCCGCTGCGGCGTGTTCGTGCTCATGAGCGTCGACAACAAGTTGCCGCCGCCGCGCTACTTCCGCATTGCCGACCTGGAGAGCGACGCCCTGGTCCTCACCTGGTCGCAAGGGCGATTCCAGTGGAAGCACCCCGACTATGGTCCGCTGGCGATCGACCTGGAGCAGCCGCCGCCGGCCGAGCAGTTCACCGAGTTGGTGCGCAAGGCAGGTCAAGAGGCCCAGGACGCCGGGCGGGTCGAGGTGCCCTTCCGCTGCATCCTGCCGTCGCAGGACCAGTGGTGGTCGGCCGACAGCCGCGACGGCATCGAGGTCCCCCTGGGTCGGGCCGGGGCCATGAAAACCCAGTCCCTGGACCTCGGCCAAGGCACGTCGCAACACGTGCTGATCTCCGGCAAGACGGGCTCCGGCAAGTCCACGCTGCTGCACGTGCTGATCACCAATCTGGCCGTCCGCTACAGCCCGGACGAAATCGAACTGTACCTGGTCGACTTCAAGAAAGGCGTGGAGTTCAAGGCCTACGCGCGGAACGCGTTGCCGCACGCCCGGGTGATCGCCGTCGAGAGCGAGCGGGAATTCGGCCTGAGCGTATTGCAGCGGCTGGACGCCGAGCTGCGCACCCGGGGCGACCGCTTCCGACGCATGGGAGTGCAGGACTTGAAGGGGTTCCGCGCCGCGGAACCGCACGCCGTCCTGCCGCGAATCCTGTTGATCGTCGACGAGTTCCAGGAATTGTTTGTCGACGACGACCGCATTGCCCAGGAGGCGGCCTTGCTCCTGGACCGCCTGGTGCGACAAGGCCGGGCCTTCGGCATCCACGTACTGCTGGGCTCGCAGACCCTGGGCGGAGCGTATTCGCTGGCCCGCAGCACCATCGGCCAGATGGCGGTGCGGATCGCACTGCAGTGCAGCGAAGCCGACGCCCACCTGATCCTCAGCGAGGACAACACGGCGGCCAGGCTGCTGACCCGTCCCGGCGAGGCGATCTACAACGATGCCAACGGCTTGTTCGAGGGCAACCATCCCTTCCAAGTGGTGTGGTTGCCGGACGAAGAGCGCGACGGGTATCTCGAACAGGTGCATGACCTGGCCGTCCGGCGGGGCTACCGCGGGGCGCCGCCCATCGTTTTCGAGGGCAGTGCGTGGGCCGACGTTGGCGAGAACGCGGCCCTGGAGGAATTGCTGGCGGCGCCGGCCTGGCCCGCAACCTGTCCCACGCCCCAGGCATGGCTGGGTGCGGCGATCGCCATCAAGGAGCCGACGGCCGCGCGGTTCGTACGCCAAGCGGGGAGCAATTTGCTGCTGGTCGGCCGCCGCGAGGAGGCGGCCATGGCGATCATGACCACCTGCCTGGTCAGCCTGGCTGCGCAGCACGGTCCTGATCAGCAGGGGAGCGGCGCTCAGGGAACCCGGTTTTACGTGTTCGACGGCACCCGACCCGACGCCCCCGAGGCGGGCTTTCTGGGGCGCCTGTCGCGCGCGGTGCCGCACGCGGTGAAGGTGGCCGCCCCCCACGCAGCCTCCGAACTGCTGGCGGAACTGGCGGAAGAAATGGGCCGCCGGCAGCAGACCGCCCCGGCGTTGCTGCCGCCGCTGTACGTCCTATTCTATAATCTGGGCCGCTTCCGCGATCTGCGAAAAGAAGACGACTACGGTTTCGGCGGCGACGACGGCAAGCCGCTTAGCCCGTCGAAACAGTTTACCGCGATCCTGCGGGAGGGGCCCGGACTGGGCATCCACACCTTGGCCTGGTGCGACACCTACAACACGGTCAACCGCCTCTTCGATCGCCAGAATCTGCGAGACTTCGAAATGCGGATCCTGTTCCAGATGAGCGCCACCGATTCCAGCAGCCTGATGGACATGCCCGATGCCGGCCGGTTGGGCGTACATCGGGCCATCTTCTATGACGAAGGGCAGGGACGGGCGGAGAAGTTCCGGCCGTACGGCCTGCCCTCCGCCGGCTGGCTGGAACGCCTGGCCCAGCGGCTCCAGAGTCGCCTGATCGACCGCGCTAGTCTGTCTCCGTGAATGCGCGGGCATGTCTGACTTCCCTGGCACCTACGTCTCATGGGGGGTTGACGAACCAGGATCGCTCGAATACCGTGTTCGTCGGGCCATCCGATAAAATAGGCAGTTTAGGGACTAGTCAAACGAATAGGTCGAGGTTATCATAGGAGGAACAATGTCTATGCGAGAGACATTCGTTTCATCGTGTAGCAATCAACTTGGCCCGTCTCGGACGGGGTGTCTTTTTGCAACTCTTGGTAAGGAGAAGTTTGATGTCATTGCAGAAAAAGAGGCGGGCGGGAAGCAGGCTGCGGTTCGAAGGTCTTGAGAGCCGCGTGATGCTCGATGGGAACGTCACCTCCCACATCGACCATGGGCGGCTCGAACTGAAAGGCGATGCGCTGAATAATTCCATCGCCATCACCCAGGCCGCAGGGACGCTCACCGTCAAGGGGTTGGCCGGCACAAAAATCGACGGGCTGGCCCTGGAGAAGTTCGCCGGTATTACCGATCTTTCCGTCGAACTCAAAGATGGCAACGATAGCCTCACGATCGGCACCTTCACCAAAGCGACGTTCAACCAGGTCAGCCTTTCCGGTCGCGTCTCGATCGAGATGGGCGACGGCAACAACGTGCTCCAAATTGGCGGATTGACCACCGGCGGCGACCTGCGGGTCGAGACGGGCAGCGGTGCGACCGACGACGTGCTTGTCAACCACGCCAGGGTCGGCGGTGAACTCAATGTCGAAATCGATGCCAAGACCCTTGGCGCACTGGCCCTGGCGGCGACAGCCGTCAACAAGGACGCGTCCGTCGAGATGGGCCGCGGCAACGATGGGATTGGCCTGCTGGGATTGAGCGTGGGTGGCAAGTTGGACATCGAAACCAATGATGGCAACGATCTCCTTCTGGCCACGACGAACAAAACCCTGTTCCGCACCGACGCCAATGCCTTCTCCGTGGCCAATGGCGTCGGCTCGATCAGCGCGGCGGACGTCACCGCCTTCTTCAACGCGGCCGGCAACCCGACTTTCTCGGTCGAGGCCGGCAGCGCCGAAGTCCACACCGGCGACGGCAACGACGTGGCCGTCATCGACCACGCCAAGGTCATCGGCAAGTTCGAGATCTCGCTGGGCGACGGCAACGATAGCCTTACCGTTGCCGCCGATTTCGCCGGCAGCGCGGTACTCGATGGCGGCGGCGGCACCAACACGCTGAACGCCACGCCCAAGATCCCCGCGAACGGAACATATAAGGTCGGGTCCGCCACGCTGAAGGTCGAAGATTTCGATATCTTCACCTAATGGCTGGAGTGGGCTGTATGGCCCATTAAGGACCGGCAAGGGAATTACTGTCGCGCTCGCAAGGGGGACAGTCCCATTTTCGTGGAACGAAAATTGGGACAGTCCCCCGCTTGATGTTTCGCCGGTCGTAAAGCTGGAACCGTCTTGGGCCGCCGACCGTCTAACGCGGATTATTCATGTAGGGTCGAGGTCGCGCAAACCTACGGTGGGTCTCGCAAACCTATCAACGGTTGTCCAGCGCTGTGTCATGAAGCGGTAAGTTGATAAGCGACCGAAGACCCACCAAGACCACGGTTTGCTCGACGCCACCCTACAGTTCATGAATAATCCGGGCTAACCGGCAGACAGCGGCACTGACGGCGCTACCATCAGGACAAGGCAAGAAGAAGAAGCTCTTCGTCGGCTGCAGCGCGACCTACAGACGCCGCAAGATGGGGCCGGAACTGAACACCGAGCGGAAGCCGCTCTAGCCGCAGTTCTGCAACTACGCCCGCCCGATGCCGCTGACAATCGGTGCTTCGTGCTTTGCGGAGTGGCGATCCGAAACCGTCAAGGCTGCAACCACGGACCTCGCACCGGCGGGCGCCATGCACTTCGGACCGGTGGACGATAAATCGGGTAACCATCAGCAGGTTGCGGGCCTCCCGTCGGTTGCAGGATGGCAACATACGTCGGGCTTGCCACCGGTTGCGCACTGACACTCAAGGGGCTCGCTATTACCGGTTGCAAACTGGCACTCAACGGGCTGGTTGCCACCGGTTGCAAACTGGCACTCAACGGGCTGGTTGCCACCGGTTGCAAACTGGCACTCAACGGGCTCGTCGCCACCGGTTGCGCACTGACACCCAACGCCGGGCTTCCGGCCGGGCTCAGGACAGTAAGCGGTTCCGGAGCTGACAGCGGTTTTGGGGCGCCAACGGGAGCCGCGAGCGTCCCGCTCTTGGCAGATTCCCTCTTGGCAGACTCCCTCTTGACAAGCGCTCTTGGGCTCTTGGCAGGCTTCGAGAGAACCACGGCCGGTTCACGCGCAAACACCGTTTTCGGACCGGCATCTGATCGGGGCTTTGCGACCGGCGCAACGGCCGTGCCAAAATCAAACGGATCAAAACCGGCATCCGAAGTGCTTTGAACACTAACCATCGTAGGGCTCAACCAGTGCGACGCAGTCGATGTTGCGGGACCGACTCCGCATACCAGGAGCAAGCCTGCAACGGCGATAAACACGATAGATGCACTACTGGTTTTCATAGTCTCGAAGTCCTTTCTCGTCTGGCCCCCCGCGTCAGGACGACCGGGAGCAGATAGCCAAATTCTTTCGACGGCGACGCCACGCCAGCCCCAACACCAGGGGAAGCCCCACCACGCACATCGCAAGCGTGCCCGGCTCCGGCGTTATTTGTTGAACCTTAAAGTTGTCGATGTAGGCTGTTCCAGTCATCGCCTGCGAAGAAGAATCGGGCGCAATAGCGATGCCCGAAATATCCGCATCCGTGAAAGTAGTCAATCCCAGTCCGCGATCTACGAACCCCGTGGTCGCCAGCGGGGTCGGGCTGTTGTTGAGATACACGCTGTACTGATCAGTCGCGAAATTGAGGACCATCGAAAAATGATTCCAGCCAGTACCGACTCCTTGCCCCGTTGGCGTGGGCTGTCCGGTGTCTTGCGCCTGATAAAGAACATCGCGCGTGGTAGCATCGACGCCGAACGAGCCAAATTCGCCCGGGCCGCCGCTGACGGCGTCGTCATAGGCTTCAACTCCGAAAAACGGCCCGAAAACGCCCGGTGTCCCCGTTGTCTGCGAGACGTTCATATCCCAGTCAATCTGGATGATGCTGTTGGGCGACTGCGGATAACCATGGCCGTCCTCCGAGACACCCCATCGACCATCCGAGTTCGCGGCCCGGTTGACTTGGACGGCCTGGCTTCCGGACTTGAACACCGAGTTCTCTACAATCGCGGTACTAGCACCACCTTGCCACAGCCAATTGTTCTGGCCTTGCAGCACGCCGGGGTTGTATCCGGCGGAAGCTTCAAAACCCTGGCTGTCGAGAATCGTGCTCGCGAAGGAAGCCGTTGCCAGTGCGAACGTCACCCCCGCCGCCATTGCCAGCCGCGACAATAGTGAATTTCGGAGCAGTTGGTTCATCTGTTCACCTTTCCCATAAGCAGCGATGCAGGAGTCGAAGTTGGATTTTATTCTACCGTCACTCTGCGAACTATGCAAGGATTTTGCGCCTGCCCCCAGGAAAAATTCAAGTACGGGTTAACGCACAAACGTCCATTTTAGGGAAAAGAACGGCCTT